>DAINSQ010000240.1:0-5557 GCA_036741235.1 Saprospiraceae bacterium
CTCCTTCGCGATGGGTATAAAACCACATCGCTACGGAGCGCGGGGAGGCGACTGTTGCGTAATCCCATAAACCCATGAGATTGGGTTGGGGCGTGAGGTGTGAGGTGTGAAAGTGTGTACATTAAAAAACCTACAACTTACAACCTACAACATAGAACGAACAACAGAGAACCGACAATACAAAAATTATTACTCAATAATAACACTCAATAATCATGTACGAAATACTCAAACACACCCATTCCGGGCTAAGATGGATTGCATTAATACTCCTGGTAGCCGTCATCGTTATGGCCTGGCAGACCTGGAAATCCAATGCGCCGTATAAGCAGCGATTGACCTTGTACACGCTCATCGTTTCCCACCTGCAATTGGTATTGGGATTTGTAATGTACTTCATCAGTCCGCACGTACAATTTGGCGAAGGCTTTATGAAGGATAGCGTACTGCGCTTTTACGGCGTAGAGCACATCACCATCATGATTCTGGCTATTGTACTCATTACAGTGGGATACAGCCGCGCCAAGCGCCAGGCCGACGACGCCGGTCGTGGCAAGATGATTGTGCGTTTTTTCGGCATTGCCTTGCTTTTAATATTGCTGGGTATTCCCTGGCCCTTCCGCATCCCGGTGGCAGGGTGGTTTTAGGCGGTTGTAGGTTGTAAGTTGTAGGTTGTAAGTGGAACCCAGAAGATACAACCTACAACCTACAACTTACAACCTACAACCCCGCTCCTGCCCTGATATCATCGAGCAATTGCATCAATTGGCGGCTAAAAGAGAGAGGGAGCAGCGGGCTTTCCAGCAAGCCTTCGCCGAGGCAGCGCATTGCCTCTGCGGCTTCGTAGTGATAACCGAAGCCTTTCCAATCGAAATGAACTTCTTCAGGGCGTTTATGCTCTTCCAGCAGGCTCATGCTAGTGGGTTCGTGCCAGCGGGTGTGGAGGTGTATTGTGCCTTTAGAGCCGTACACAAACGCTTCCGTTTTGGTGCGTGCCCTTACAGTCGTATGCAGGTGTGCCATGCGATTACCGGGGTACGACAGTAGCGCGCCTACCTCCAGGTCAACGCCGGTGTCGCCCATGTAGATCATTGATTTGATAGCCGTGGGGTACCCCAACAGCAAAAGGCTCAGAAAAGCAGGATACACTCCGATATCCAGCAGTGCGCCGCCGCCGAGGGCTTTGTTGTAGATGCGGCCTTCCGGATCAAAAGGCGCGTTAAAACCGAAATCGGCTTTTACCGACATCACCTCCCCGATGCGGCCCTCCTCAATCCATTGCAGCATTTGGCGCGTCGTTGGCAAAAATCGGGTCCACATGGCTTCCATTAAAAATACGCGGCGCTCACGGGCAGTTTTGATCATCAAATCAGCTTCGGCGGCATTCATTGCGAATGGTTTTTCGCAAAGTACGGGAATACCTGCCTCCAAACACAGCAGCGTATTGGCGCAGTGTGTTACGTGTGGCGTAGCGATATATACCACATCGAGCTCGGGGCAGGAAAGCAAACCTTCGTAGCTGCCGTAATGATGGGGCGCCTGGTATTGTTGCGCAAAATCGGCGGCTCTGCCTGCATCTTGCGAGGCCACGGCCCAAAGGCGTGCATTAGGCAATAGCTGTAAATCCTTGGCAAATTTATGGGCGATACGCCCCAGTCCGATGATGCCCCAGTTATATCGGGTTTCGGAATTCTCCATGACAATATTTTTTTAAAAAATAGAACGCCCGGTTTTGGTTGTAAACAACTCCAATGCCTTGATACCTGCCAGTGAATTGCCGTGTTCATTGAGTTCGGGGCTCCATACGGCGATGGCCAATTCGCCGGGAATGACTGCCACGATACCGCCGCCCACGCCGCTTTTGCCGGGCATACCCACGCGGAAGGCAAATTCGCCTGCCTGGTCGTAGAAACCGCAGGTCAGCATAACGGCATTAAGGCGTTTGGCCTGGCTGGTAGTGAGGATGCGGGTATCGCTCGAGGGGATGACGCCGTGATTGGCCAGGAATAAAAAAGACTTGGCCAGTTCGCGGCACGACATTTTAATGGCGCATTGGTGACAATAAACATCGAGCACGGTATCTACGTTGTTGTCGATATTGTGGAGGCTTTTGAGATAATTAACCAGGGCGGCATTGACAAAACCCGTTTCGCGCTCCGAGCGGGCGATGTCGTAGTCGTAGTATACATCGTCAATCCCCGACAATTGCCGTACAAAATCCAGGATTGTTGCTTTGGGGCGGTCGAAATGACTGATCAGCACATCGGTGATCACCATAGCGCCCGCATTGATAAACGGATTACGGGGAATACCTTTTTCGTATTCGAGTTGGAGCAGCGAGTTAAACGGATTGCCGGAAGGTTCGAGGCCTACCCGCTTCCAGAGGTCTTCACCCAATTTGGCGAAAGCCAAAGCCAGGGTAAATACTTTGGAAATACTCTGTATGGAAAACCGCTCGTCGGCATCTCCGATGGCAAATGTGTCGCCGTTGAGGGTAACGAGTGCCAGCCCGAATTGTCGAGCATCCACATTTTGCAGGGCAGGGATGTAGCCGGCCACCTTTCCTTGCCCGATCAGCGGCTGCACCTCGTCCCTGATCTCCTGGAGTATATTCAAGTAATTTTTCATCGTTGCGAAAATGCATTAATTTTTTGACATAGCGGCGGGGAACTAATCTGTTACCTTTGACTGTTATTATGTTTTTCCACGACGACCCCGGTCAAACCAGGCACAACCCGATTGTTCTCATGCGCAAATTGTACGACCTGTTTCTCGAAGCCCTGAAGGGCGAAGAAAAAAGTTATACCACCGGCAGTATCACCCGCGCCATCGTATTGTTGTCGATACCAATGGTATTGGAGATGGCGATGGAATCGCTGTTTGCCGTTGTCGACGCTTTTTTTGTCGCAAAAATCAGCACTGATGCAGTGGCGGTGGTAGGGCTTACCGAATCGGTGCTCACCCTCATTTATTCATTGGCGATTGGACTTAGCATGGCTGCTACGGCCATGATTGCCCGGCGCATCGGCGAAGAGCACCCCGACGAGGCCGCCAAATCTGCTTTTCAGGCCATACTTATTGGGGTGGCAATTTCTGTAATCATTTCTGTTATTGGATTGATTTATGCTGAAGACATCCTGCGCTTGTTGGGAGGCAGCGAACAGATGATTGCCTCCGGTGTGGATTATACCCGCATAGCCCTGGGCAGCAATATCGTAATCACTTTGCTGTTTCTCAACAACGGCATCTTGCGGGGCGCCGGCGATGCGGCGGCGGCAATGCGGGTGTTGTGGCTGGCCAACGGCATCAATATCGTACTTGATCCCATATTAATTTTTGGCTGGGGGCCCTTTCCGGAAATGGGTGTTGCCGGAGCGGCAATGGCTACAAGCATTGGCCGCGGGATAGGCGTATTGTATCAATTTTATCTGCTTACAAAAGGGGGCAGCGTAGTGCGTATCCTCAGGCGACACATACAAATCCAGGCCGATGTTATCAAGCGATTGATCAATGTGGGAGCTACCGGGGCGGGGCAGTTTATCATTGCTTCGGCTTCCTGGATTTTTCTGATGAGCATCATCGCTCGTTTTGGAAGCGAAGCGGTGGCGGGCTACACAATTTCTATCAGATTGCTGGTATTCACCATCTTGCCTTCGTGGGGCATCGCCAATGCCGCAGCTACGCTGGTGGGGCAAAACCTGGGCGCGTCTCATCCTGAAAGGGCCGAAAAGTCGGTGTGGCAGGCGGCGCGTTATAATATGTACTTTCTGGTTTCCGTATCGATTGTTTACTTCTTCGCAGCCGAATGGCTGATGAGCTTTTTTACCCGTGAAGAAGCCGTAGTGAAAGCCGGCGTGGCGAGCCTTCGCATTATCTGTAGCGGTTATGTGTTTTTCGCCTACGGCATGGTGATTAGCCAGGCTTTCAACGGCGCCGGGGATACGCGCACGCCTACGATTATTAATCTGATCTGTTTCTGGCTGATGGAAATCCCACTGGGCTATTTCCTCGCTATTCCCACAGGTTGGGGCCTGGAGGGTGTTTGTATGGCCATTGCTATTAGCGAAACAATGGCTGCAATACTTTGCGTGGCAGTTTTCCGGAGGGGGAAGTGGAAACTGGTGGAAATTTAACCTACCAATCGCCGCCGGCGCCGCCGCCGCCGAAGTCACCGCCGCCAAACCCGCCAAAATCTCCGCCGCCAAAGCCCCCCCAGCCGTCGCCGCTGCGGTCGGTAGTACCGCCGCCGCCGCCGCTGCCGGGGCCGGGGAAGAAAATCCAGCCGCCGCCGCCGCCGCCGCGATGGTGCCTGCGGCGGTCATCCATATCATAGCGGCCACCGCGGTAGTAACCGCCGTCACCGCCGCCACCTCTGCGCTTGATAAGCCACATCAGTACGAGGAAAAAGACCACGACAAGCAGAACGAATACAAGCGCTGCCCCGTCGCCTCCACTGCTTCTTTTGCGATCGCCGACATACTCGCCGCTGCCCAGCTGCATAATAATAGTAGTGGCTTCGTCGAGGCCCTCATAAAATTGATTCTTCCTGAAATTAGGAACGATTACCTGATCGATAATGCGTTTTGCCATGGCGTCGGGTAGAAAACCCTCGGCGCCGTAAGCGGTTTGGATGCGAATGGCGCGGTCTTCCTGCGCCACGTAAATGAGAATGCCGTTGTCGTTTTCTTTGGTACCGATACCCCAGGAGCGGGCCAGCCGGTAAGAATAGTCAAACGCGTCTTCGCCTTCCAGTGATTTCTCCGTGACAATTACGATTTGGGTAGAGGTAGAGTCGGCATAGGCGCTCAATTTGCGACCCAGGTCGACGACTTGTTCTCTTGAGAGCATACCGGCGTAGTCGTTTACCAAAAAACCGGAAGGCTTGGGAATTGACTTCTGCGCCGCCACGCCCGTGGCCAGCAACAGGGCTGCAACAACCGGCAGCAGGGGATTGAAATTAAATTTCATGCGTCTTATTTAGGCGATGAATCACCGTAGGAAATTTCGTCAGACAACTCGTTTTCGTCTTCATCGTGCCGGGGGAAAAAGGCTTGCAATTTTTCCCCAACCTGCACCACGGCCTGGCAGAGCCCCTCTACAAATTCTCCTTTGCGGAAAAACGACTGCATCAGGTCGCGCTCTTCTTCCCAAAAGTGCGGCGTAACTTGTTTGGTTATTCCCTCGTCGCCAATGATGGCAAATTCACGGCGTTGCGGCGCCAGGAAAATCAGTACGCCCGCCCTCGATTGGGTCTGGTTCATGCCCAGTTTAAAAAAAACACGCCAGGCTTCTTCTATGATATCACCCTGACAGTCCTCTTCCAGGTGAATCCTGATTTCTCCCGAGGTATGCCCTTCTGCCTGTGCGATGGCGTTGATGAGGCGCTCTTCTTGCTCTGGTGTAAAAAAGCGAAGCATTTGTGTTGAGGGTTGATGAATGGTTATGAGGGGTTATGAAGGTTGATGAGGGGTTATGAAGGTTGATGAGGGGTTATGAAGGTTGATGAAGGTTGATGAAGGTTGATGAAGGTTGATGAAGGTTGATGAAGGTTGATGAA
>DAINSQ010000241.1:0-5557 GCA_036741235.1 Saprospiraceae bacterium
ACGACGAGCCCATGGGGACCGACCTCACCGGCGGGCCGAGGACCTGGCAGCAGGGAGAGGCCTGCCCCGACCCCGCGAATGCCAGCATCATCGGGGTGAAATACAAAGAGTGTAACGGCCTTGCTTATAGCGATCAAACGCCTATTGCAGGCTGGGTAATCCAGCTTTTGAATAGCCAGGGCACAATCATCGGCGAACAAGTAACCGGTGCTGACGGCAGTTATGCTTTCACTGACCTTCCGCTTGGTCAATATATTATTAAAGAAATAGCACAACCCGGCTGGACGCCCAATGTGCCGGCAAGCGGTCAGCTGGCGGTTACATTGGCTGCATCCGAACTGCGGGTAGTCAATTTTGGCAACTGTCCGCCGCCGCAACTCTTTTGCGCCTGTCCCGCAGGGTCGCAACCTGCCAACAACAACCTGGCTGCCAATGGCAATTTTTCGGGGGGCAACACGGGTTTCAGCTCCGGCTACACATTCAGCAATACGCCGCCTCTACAGCCCGGTCAATACTGGGTGGGCTCGAATCCCAGTCAGATCAACGCCGGCTTCACCAGTTGCGGCGATCACACGTCGGGTAGCGGCAATATGCTCGTAGTGAATGGCGCTGCCAGTACCAGCAGTACCATCTGGTGCCAGACGTATACAGTAGTCCCCAACAGCAGTTACCTTTTTGAAGTCTGGGTAGCGTCGCTGACCAGCGCATCGCCGGCCAACCTGATGTTGTTTGTGAATAATGTATCGTATGGAGCGGGATTTTTCGCCTCCAACACTTCATGTAATTGGGAAAAATATTGCACGTTGTGGGAATCGGGTACGAACACATCCGTTACCCTTTGCCTGGTAGACCTCAACACAGCAGGCACGGGCAATGATTTTGCGCTTGACGATATCAGCTTCAAGCGTTGTATTGCTCCTTTTGGCGGCATCACCGGTACCGTTTACCAAGTATGCGACTCTTTGCCTTTTACCGATCAGCCTGTTTTACCGGGATGGACGGTACAATTACTTGATGAGACGGAAACGACTGTTCTTGCCGAACAAGTCACCGGCGACAACGGCGAATATGCTTTTGCTGATTTGCCGTTGGGGCTCTATTATTGCAGGGTCGTAAATCAACCCGGTTGGACGCCTAAAGTACCTGCCACTGGCGAGTACATTATCAATCTGGGCTCTCCTGATCCGGTTGTACGGGATTTTGGGATGTGCCCGCTTTCGCCACCCTGCGACGTAACTATCAATGCCATCTATGTCGACAACTGCGGCCACGTACAACTCGACGCTGTCGCTTCGGGCCCGGCGCCATACAGCTATCAATGGTGCAGCGGCGAATCCACGCAAACGCTCGATTTGATGTTGCCTTGTGGGGAGCACGATTTTTGCGTGTCGGTAACCTGTTCCGACGGCTCAGTGGCCAGTGATGCGATTACAGTGGTAGTAACAGACAACATTCCACCCACTATCGTTTGTCCACAGAACGTGCAATTTGATTGCTTCAGTCCGACAACGCCTGCCGCGACCGGCTTTGCCTCTGCCACTGATAACTGCAATTTCCCTTTAGTGACATATTCGGATGCGGTAACCGGCAGCCAACCTTGTGATCAACTCATCGTTAGAACATGGAAAGCGGAAGACTGGTGCAACAATATTTCAACTTGTACGCAGACCATCATGGTGATGGACAACATAGCTCCGGTTATCAACTGCCCCCAGGACATGACCTTTACCGCCCTCGCGCCCAACTGCGATATGCCGGTATCTGGCATCCACTCCTTGGGGTCTACCGACAACTGCGGTACGCCCACGGTGACCTATGTTGTTAGCGGCGCTACTACAGCATCAGGTTCGGGCGATGCCAGCGGCACCACGTTTAGCTCCGGCACTTCTACCGTGACGTACACCGCTACCGACGGTTGCAACAACACAAGCTCCTGCTCCTTCGACGTGACCATCGACTGCGATACCTGCGCCTGCCTGGGCTTCCAGAACCTGGAATTCTACAACTTCCTAAGCGGCCCCAATTTGCCGGCGCTTTGCGATAGCACAACTGTCATGTTGCCCTGTATCGGGTCCGATGCGTTGTATTGGTTCCAGTGGGGCTTGTTGTGTTCCGATCCCTTGTGTCAGCAAAGCTACAGTTACAGCATAGTTCCTGCTGCCGGTGGGCCGGCATTGGTATCCGGTACCGTACCGCTGGGCAGTCCGCCCTTCCTTAATTTTGCTTACAACCAGCTCTCCGGGCCGGGCAATTACACGATAATACTCACCGGGCATTGCGGTGCAGATTCCTGCGTATGCCAGATCAACTTTTCGGTGCCGAATTGCTGCGAATGCGGCGGATTTTCGGGCACGACCTACCGGCCCACGCAGGGCATCATGAACCTGCCATTTATGTGCGGCGACACGATGGGTGTAGACTGCAATCAGACCTTCCTGCCGCAGGTAGGCGGTTTGTTCCAGTGCGTGGGTTCCTCGTGTCCGAATAACAACCCCATACAATGGGTATTAACCGACCCGCAGGGCAACGTAATACAGAGCAGTCCCAACCCCGTATCGGCCAATCCCGGTTTTGGTTTCACCTTAGACCCCACCTGGTTTGTTCAGCCCGGCATATATGCCTTGACCATGACCGGCAAGTGCGGGGGGGTGGCTTGTGATTCTTGTGTGTTGTATTTGGAGTCGCTGGGGTGTACGAGTCCGGGGGATAGTTGTTGTTTTGAGTGGGTGAGTCCGTTTGTCGGGAATATAGCGTCTACTGCCAGAGATATCGCGCTAGATGGCTCGGGGAATTCGTACACTATTGGAGATTTTAGGGGAACCGTTGATTTTGATCCGGGCGTCGGGGTTTTCAATATACTTTCCAATGGCTTGTTCGATGTTTATATTTCAAAATTAGACCCCAGTGGCAATCTAATTTGGGTAAAAACAATCGGTAGCGGAGCACCGGAATATGGTTGGAGTATCACTGCTGATGCTCAGGGTAACTCCTATGCCACTGGTACTTTTATCGGCACTGTCGATTTTGACCCTGGGCCGGGCGTATTCCAATTAACAGCAAGTGGTGGGCCTAATTCAGGTATGTTTATTTTAAAACTTGATAACGCCGGCAATTTTGTGTGGGCGAAACAAATAAGCGGAAATCCAGGGTTAATTGTCAACGAATCAATAACCATAGATGCGGCAAACAACATATACCTGACAGGAGATTTTCAAGGCACTATTGACTTTGATCCCAATGCGGGAGTCTTTTCACTCAGTGGGTTAGATGATATGTTTGTTTGTAAGCTGGATCCGCTGGGCGCGCTGATTTGGGCAAAACAATACGCTGCAACGGCAGTAGGCAACTACTTCTATTATGGAAAGGTCAAAATTTCCGTAGACGGGGCCGGCAATGTATATACAGCGGGATATTTTGATAAACCCACAGATTTTGACCCTGGGCCCGGCACACTATACCTTACGCCAAATTCTGCAGATATTTTTATTTGCAAGCTAGACAACGCCGGCAATCTTGTCTACGCGAATCAGATTAACGGACCGTCAATGGAGTTTTCTGAAGATATTACAACCGATGCCAATGGGAATATCTATGTTACCGGTCGTTATAGTAATACGGTAGATTTTGACCCAGGGCCCGGTATTTCTACACTGCCTTCTGCGGCTGCAGCTGCTTTCGTTGCGAAATATACCCCATCAGGCAATCTGACATGGGCAAAAGCTTATAACAGTGTCGGCAATGGAACAGGCATCAGCGTTGGCGAGGCAATTGTAGTAGACGGCTTTGGCAACGTTTACACAGCCGGCACTTTTAGAGACAATATCGATTTTGATCCGGGGTCGGCAGTTTATCCAATAAACTCAACAGGCTACACAGACACCTATATTGCGAAGTTAGATGCCAACGGCAATTTTATGTGGGCCAAAGCGCTACACACTACGAAAAGTATTATTTACCCTGAGATTACAATAGA
Source organism: Saprospiraceae bacterium (assembly GCA_036741235.1). Lineage (GTDB taxonomy): Bacteria > Bacteroidota > Bacteroidia > Chitinophagales > Saprospiraceae > JABWBR01. The sequence continues at coordinate 3,974 of DAINSQ010000241.1, forward strand.
TGGACAAGGCGGCGTTTATACCGCCGGCACTTTCAGCGGCACTACTGATTTTGACCCTGGCACATCTGTTTTCAACGTGGTGAGTACTTCCGCCGCCTACGTCCACAAACTCGGCATGTGCCTGCCCGACACCTGCCAATGCGGCGGCTTCACCGACCTGTTCATTCGTGGGCCGCAGGGCCTTATGAGCCGGCCTGCCGTGTGCGGCGCCCCCCCTGTAGGCCTTGGCTGCGCCTCGTCGGGTAATGGCTATATGTTCACCGGCATATTCCAGTGCGACGGCAATACCTGCCCGGATTCAACCGACATCGACTGGGATCTGCTGGGGCCCAACGGCGGCAGTATCGCTTCGGGTATGGTACCGTCGAATCCGTTGTTTGGAATCCCTTTGCTCGCCTCCTATTTTGCGCAGCCGGGCATATACACCCTTAATCTGACCGGTTATTGCGGCAACGACACCTGCACCTGCACTATTACCCTATTGGTTCCCGAATGCCCCGATCCCTGCCCCTGCGACCTGGTTGATCTGAACAACGACGTGAGCCAGGGATTTGCCACGGCGTATTCCACCTATTCCTGCAAGGTTTGTCTGACCCCGCTGGCCCTCACCGATTGTGACGAAGTAGAGTGGTATGTCAACCAGCCCTTTGGTCAGCCCGTGGGTACCAGTATAGGCAATCAGACCTTCTGTTACAACTTCCCTGTTGGCGGTACGTACACCGTTTATATGTCTGTAATTCGCCGGAGGTCCGATGGCAGCTTTTGTGAGTCGTCCACCAAAAGCCAGACCGTCACCGTCACTTGTCTGGCCCGGGCCGTATGCGACGTCTCCGCTTTCCCCAATCCCGATTTTGATGAAGGCGCCGTGGAGGGCAGCTTCCTCGAAGGCGGCATGTCAGGCGGCTGGACCCGCCTTTGGGGCGATCCGCATGTATCAATAAACGGCGTTAACTGGAAATTCTCCAAACGCGGCAACTTTACCGGCGCCGACGTAGTGGGAACCATCGAACCGGTTTGCTTGGCCAAAGACACCGGCACCATCAGTCTGCGCTACGGCATCAGGGAAAAAGGCATCAAAAGTGCCATCGTCGTACAGTTCTTTACCAGCGACAACTACGAATTCGGCGTTTGTGAAAGCGCCGATTGTTACGAAGTTGCCCGCATCGAGCTGCCCGACAGCGACAACCCCGAGGAAGAATTCGAAGTTGAAATCCCCTACGATATCAGCGGCTGGGATGCCACGGCGACCTGCGGCGACCAGCCCGGCGTGCGGGTGCGGCCGGCCATTTACGTCACCGGTCCGTTCAGCGACGAACAAGGACCAGGGTCGCTTACCATTATCGACCTCGATTACTTCTGTGTGGGTGGTAATGTGATCACCTCGCAATCGGAGCCGGAGCTCAAACAACGCCTGCTGCTCTACCCCAATCCCAACACAGGCCAGTTCACTCTCGACTGGCGAGGCGCCCCCTGGCCGGAAGGCCGGGTAGAGATCGCCGGCCCGCTGGGGCAGGCGCTGAGATCCTTCTCTGTACCTGAAGGCGCTTCGCAGATGGAAGTACAAATCGCCGATTTGCCGGCGGG
>DAINSQ010000242.1:0-5196 GCA_036741235.1 Saprospiraceae bacterium
GACCCCATATCATTATGTGGCTAACAATCCAATCTTAAATATTGATCCTGACGGGTTAGACTGGTATCAAAATTCAGATGGTGCAACTATTTGGCTTAACAGTAGAGATGGAACTTATACTGATGACGATGGTAATGAATGGAAGAATATTGGGGAAGAATTACTTTTCTTCGGTAGTGAAAACTTGATTTATTATACGCAGTCAGCAGATGAGAATGGAGATTTGACCTTGGAAACCTATGTATTTGATGCAGTATCGGGGGCGGCCTTAGAAGATGGGTCCTTTGAATACAGCCTGGAAAGACAGGCTGAAAAAGATCAAGGCCCTTTGCCTGAAGGTGAATATACTGTTAATCCGAGTGCGATTCAGAACTGGTCAGACCTTTCATTTGTACAAAAAACTGCTGCCATTATCCGTAAAGGAACTTGGCCAGGCGGCCCTATAGCTTGGGGTTCGCATAGAGTATGGATCAATCCTTATGAAGTAGATGTAACTCATCCGGTTACCGGTGAGGAAGTTAGAAGGACAGGCTTTACGATTCACGGTGGCTCTATTCCAGGAAGTGTTGGTTGTATTGACCTTAGTACTCAGGACAAAGCATTTTTCAGAAAACTCAGACAATCAAACCAAGCAGCAATAAAGCTTATAGTCCGTTACCCTAGAGCAAAATAGTCATGAGAATAATCTTAATATTTTGTGGAGTATACTGCTATATAGAGTCAGGCGCCAATTTTCTGGATTTACTTTCATTTTATGAGAACCCAGATGATTTTATTAGACTCTATGAAATTGGGTCCAATAGTGATCACTTGCAATTTAAATCTGTGCTTTTTTACCAGATATGGAGGATTGTTCTTACTGTTTTGTTTTTAGGCTCTGGAGTAATTGCTTTTTCATTGTTAAACAAACCTAATAAGCAGCAGTCATTCTTGGCATGGGTAGTTTTTGTAGTTACTTCACTAGGAATTTTATGGGAGTTATGGGCGTACTACGTTTGGCATCAATCTGGATATGACCATTATCCTGGATATGACCCATTTCTATTTTAGACGAGCAAAGCCTCTAGCCCGGCTGGCGCGAGGTTGCAGGTTGCGATAAACAACTACAAAAAACAAAAACAAAACATGCGGGCGATGGCACAAGATAAAGGCTTCAAACCCAAACCCTGCACGGGGTGTTTTGACTTTAGGACTATACGACGTAAATAACTTTCGGATCGTATCCTTGCCTTTGCCCACAGCTATCCACCCAAAAGTGGGAAGCCCCCCCGCGGGCACTAGGTTCCACCCTCGTGCCCGCAGGGCGGGGCGGGGCAGTAAGCTGTTGTCGGTTGTCGGTTCTTGAAACCTGCAGCCGTTAACAGTTTTTAGGTGGCTCCCTCCCTCTCACCATCTCACACTCTCACCCTCTCACCCTCAAGCCGGGCTATTCCACCACCAGCTTACTCTCCTTCACCGCATCCCCTTTGGTGAACACCACCTTGTACGTCCCCTTGTACAAGTAGTACTTTCCCGAATCCGCCTTATTCAACTTAACCGGCTTCTCCTCCGACTTGCGTTTTTCGTTGAGCAGCCCGGTATATGCTTCCAGTACACCTTCGTTGATGCTGAGGTCGTAGGCGGGGTAATTGAGGCCTTTGACGGCGTCTGCTAAGAATGTGTTAAGCTCCAGCCCGCTTTCGGTTTTAATGCTCACCTGCACCTTGCCGGCCTCATTGGCGTAATAAGGCAGTTTGATCTCCGGTTTGTTTTCCCCAAACAGCGATTTGCTGCCCCAGCGCGGACTGTAGCGCTGCTTTTTGAGCTCAAATACCGCCAGCGGCATGGCCAGCACCTCGGGCGTCAACTGCTGCAATTCCTTCACCCCGGCAATATACAGCGAGCGACCGTGCGTGCCCACCAGCAGGTCGTTGTCGCGGGGGTGGATCACCAGGTCGTGCACCGCCACCGCGGGCAATTCGTTGGTCATCGCCATAAACGACTCGCCCTGGTCGAGCGACACGTACAGCCCGTGGTCGGTGCCGACATACAGTATCCGGGCATTGACCGGGTCTTCCCTGACGACGTTGATCGGCTCCAGCGGCAGGTCTTTGCCCAGCCGGCGCCAGGTTTTGCCGTAGTCGGAGGATACGTACAGATACGGCGTAAAATTATCCCAGCGGTAGCCGTTGAGCGACACATACACCGTGCCCTCGTCGAATTTGGAGGCCTGCACGCGGCTTACCCACATATCTTCGGGCAAACCGGCGGAGATATTCTGCCACACCTGTCCGCCGTCGCGGGTCACGTGCACCAGCCCGTCGTCGCTGCCGGCGTAGATCAGTCCGAAGCGCAGCGGCGATTCGTGGATGGCGCTAAGCGTCCCGTAAGGCACATCGCCCTTTTTGCCACCCTTGGTGAGATCGCCCGAGATGGCGTCGAATTTTTCGCCGCCGTTGAACGAGCGGAAAACCTTGTGGGCGCCCATGTACAGGATGTCCTGGTTGTGAATGGACAAATGAATGGGCGTCTGCCAGTTCCAGCGGTAGGGGCGTTCGCCGAGTTCGTGTTTGGGGGTGATGTATTTGCGCTCTTCGGTGCGGGTATTTATTTTAAAATAATTGCCAAACTGAAAGCCGGTGTACACGATTTCGTTGTTGCGCGTGTCGATGGCCACCTGCATGCCGTCGCCGCCCACCAGTTCGGTGTAGGGATAACGGCCGCTGCCGTGCCATTCTGTGCTGTATTGGTACGTACTGGGGCCCTTCCACACGCCGTTGTCCTGTAGGCCGCCGTATACGTTGTAGGGCTTGGCCATATCCACCGCCACGGCGTAAAACTGCCCTACTGCCGGCGAATTGCACTTGATCCAGCTTTCGCCGTCGTCGTAGGAGATATTGATACCGCAGTCTTTGCGCAGAATGAGGTGGCCGTCGCGGGTAGGGCTCACCCAGAGCGCGTGGTGGTCCACGTGCACATTATCGCCGTTGATCGACTTCCAGGTCTTGCCGCCGTCGTCGGAGCGCAACACGGGATAACCCAGCATATAGAGTTTATTCGGATTGCGGGGCGATACCCGGATATTTCCAAAATAATAGCCATACGAGTTATAGCCCTGGTCGATAAAACCTTCGTGCGTTTTTTTCCAGGATTTGCCTTCATTGGACGAGCTGTAGACCTCCAGTCCGATCACCGGCGTATCAAACAGCAGCGAATTGGCGTCTTCGGTATACTCTGCCAGTGCGGCGGGTTGAATCTTGCCCTGTTCCACCATCGCCTTCACCGACTCGACCGTATATTTCTCGGGAAAACCGTTGTTTTGCAGAAACTCCTTAATCAGGTAGGGTTTGAGTTGCAAAAACGAGTCTTTGCTCATCGCCTTCAGCATCTTGTTCGTCAGCACATCGCCCTTGGGCGCTTCCTCCGGTCGCCTGAAATAATTATCGATAGCGGCGTACAGCAGCGGTTTGCCACCCTTGCGCGTCATCGCCAGTCCGACGCGACCTGCGCCCTCGCCGGTGGGAAAACCGGCATTTTTGGCCGTCAGCAAAGTCCAGCTATTGCCGCCGTCGGTACTCTTGTAAATACCCGTATGATTGCCCGACTCCACAAAATCCCAGGCGCGGCGCGAGCGGTCCCAGGCGGCGGCATACAACGTATTGGCCGAGCCGGGGTCCAGGATCAGGTCGACCACCCCCGTATTATCATTAACAAAGAGCGTCTTAATCCACGTGGCCCAGCACCGCCACCCAGGCGATATTGGGATTGGAGGGGTGCAGCACAATTCGCCCTATATTGTGGCTTTCGCCCAATCCCATATACTGCCAGCTCTTGCCGCCGTTGGTACTCTTATACACGCCCACGCCTGCGTACGAAGAGCGGCTGGAATTCACCTCTCCCGTGCCCACCCAGATCACATTATTTTTCCAGTCGACCGCAATATCGCCGATCGTCATCACCGTTTCGTTATCAAACAGCGGCTCGAAAGTCGTACCATTATTCGTCGTCTTCCACAGTCCGCCCGAAGCGTAAGCCACATAAAAATGCGAAGCATCCGCAGGCGACACCTCCAGGTCGACCACTCGGCCGCTGCACACCGTGGGCCCCACATTGCGGAATTTCACTTCATTGATAATAGATTTTTCTTTGAGCGCCCTGCGCTGATCAACGCTTTTAATGCGCTCTACCGCCGGCGTAAAAGGCGGCTGGGTGAGTTGCGCCGTGGCCGAAAAGACGCAGCACAACATGCAAAATAGCAGAAGGGTTTTATTCATGATAAGGCGTTGTTTTGATGTTTAGGTGGTAAATATAGGGATTTATTGATTGGATAGGAGGGGGGAGGAGGGCGAAAACAATATGTCGTTGATTATCAACAACAAATGGTTTTGTGTTGAAAAATCGGGTATCAATCCTGAAAAAATCTTAACTTGCATACTTAATTGTTTTTCGAAAAATTGTACCTATGGAAGCTGTAAAAGGTCTCACCAATTTGCAACTGGAATTGCTGAAAATGTTCTCCATTCCACTTAAAGAAGACCAGCTCAAGGAGATAAAAGCATTGCTCTCCCGCTATTTTGCCGAAAAAGCAACGGAGGAAATGGACGCGCTTTGGGATGCAAATAACTGGTCAGATGAAACGATGCGCGAGTGGGCGCAGGAACATATGAGAACTAAATCTAAGCACTGATGCTTGTTGTACTGGTACCAATGTATTGTTGATCTCCATTTTTACCCGCTTATATACAAGATTAGAACCCTACAAAACCCATAAACTCCGCGTAACTCAGCGCCAAACTCCTTTCACTCTGCGGTAAAATATAAACCGGGCCCTCCCGGGTTTGAAATATTTTTTCTCCACACCCCCTTGCCTTTTAATTGTTGAAGTACTATATTTGCATACAGTCCAATCGTCGTGAAGGGGTTTACCCGGTCGCCAGTGATTCAATTTTGTGGGGTTTGGTTGGTGTAAGCACCTAGTTGGGTGTGGTACACAGTATAGATTGATTGATACGACTAAGTAATGACGTTATGCGGGGTTGGTTAGTTGACTAAGCAAAGGTGCAATGCGTGTTTGGTTAGCCGACTAAATAAACCCGCAATAGACGAATAAGTAAAGGTGCAATGCGGGTTCGGTTAACCGACTTAGTCAACCCTCAATAGACGACAAAGTAAAGGTGCAATGCGGGTTTAGATACTCGACTAAGTAAACCTGCAATA
>DAINSQ010000242.1:5293-5513 GCA_036741235.1 Saprospiraceae bacterium
GTTGTCTGAAAACATGAGTTCGACGAAAGTGAATAAAAAACAATAAATATGGCATATAACTTTAAGAGAATTGATTGGGGGCCTGATGAGGCCAAGGGAGATCAAAATCTCCTACACTATTTCATGAAAATTCCAGACTATGACGCCCTAATGAATGGATACAAACGGTATATAATTGGTCGGAAGGGTACTGGTAAGACTGCTCTACTAGAGCGGATCA
>DAINSQ010000243.1:0-5438 GCA_036741235.1 Saprospiraceae bacterium
CTAATCAGCACATCAGCACATTAACTAATCAGCACATTAACTAATCAGCACATTAGCACATTATCCGACTCCATCCCGTTTTTCAGCAAATAATCATCTAAATCATCAACGGGGTATAATTCGCCGTCGGCATTTATTAAATAAGTGTGGTAGCCATTTTTTCTCATCAAATCAACTGCCTGGCGGTGCGATTCATTTTTGCGATCGGGGTGGAGGTATTCCATTACAATTGGGGTTTTTTCAGGGGTTGCCATCAACTTTTTCAAACCCGAAATCACCTGATATTCGGCGCCTTCTACGTCGATTTTAATAACACTTGGCTGAATATTATTTTTTTCAATAAAATCATCCAATATAATAGCCTCAATTTCAATTTTTCGGGGCCGGTATTTTAAAAACCATTTTTCATTTTTAAATTGATCGATATTCAGTGAATTATATTCGGAATACAGTACCGGAAATTCGTGAAAAACAAGCAATTCATTTTTATCAGAAACCGCATTATTCAGGCAAGTAATATTATCTGCATATTGGGTATTTTTTTTCAATAACGAAAACGTACTTTTTGAAGCCTCAAAAGAAAAAACCCTGCCTTCGCTTTTTATGAGAGCTGCGGCCAGCAGTGAAAAATAGCCGAAATGGGCGCCGACGTCTATAAAAACATCTCCCGGTTTCAGTTGTCTGATCAGCCATTTTGCCAGTCTGATTTCCGAGTCGTGCGATTTGCCGCCGGTGAGGTAAATATCGGCGCCTGCGGGAAGCACCACGTACATATCGCCGCCAAAAAAGGCGGCTGTTTTTATGATAATACCTTTTTTAGTAAACGGATAAATCAACTTCTTAAATCCGATACTCCATACATACCGGAAAGGATGGGCCTGCAGTCGCCGCCATTTTGAACCGGTAGCCAGCAATTGCACCTGTTCCAATTGTTTCAGCAACTGATGCATCACGCTGCCTCCCATTCGGCAAAAGAAGTTGCCGTTTCGTATAATCGTATTTTGCAGAGCGTGACATGATCCGGCAGTGCTGCCCGCAGTTTGTCGGCGATATACAAAATCAGGTTTTCGCTGGTAGGCTGAAAAGGCAGCAGAACCACTTTTTCGGAATATTGCTGGAGCGTCGCCAACAGATCGGCGGGAGCGTGCTGCGGCATCAACAGGGCGTGGTCGAATTGCGACACCACCTCGCGGCTGACGATAGCCTTGAGGTCTTTGAAGTCGATGACCATGCCGTCTTTGGGATGACCGGGGTGTTGCAGCGGCACGCCCTGCACCGTCACCTCCAGCCGGAAAGAATGGCCGTGAATATTTTTGCAGGAGCCGTCGTAGCCTGGCAGCGCATGTGCCATTTCGAAGTCGAAAATTTTGGTGAGCCTGATCATAGCAGGACAAATTTACAAAATGACTCAATGAAAAAGCAGCTCCCTTTGGTTCAATGCAATAGTCTGCCTTTAATAAGATACTATCTCCTAATTCCAAAGCCCATGCGGATACACGCCCTCGCGGGTGAGCCGGGCAAAAGCCTCCTGCACCGTCGTTTTGTCCTCCTGGTAAGTCACACCGTACCACTGTTCATCGGTGGGCAGAACGCTGAGTTGGATGCGCCCTTCCTGAATGAGGTCGTTCACTGCAAAGGGGATATAAAATTCCGCCTTTGGATTTTGGTAGTTTTTTTCAAAAAAGGCGACAAATTGCCGGTGAAGGTGTTCGAAAACAGAAGGATGGAAACCCCACAGATTCATCGACACCACGGCATTATCGCTGATGGGATGCATCTGCTGGTTATCATCGGCAAATAAAATACCGCCGTCGGGCATACGCTGAATTTTAGTGCGTTCCACAACATTGGTCATCAGGCGTCGTTCGTCCATTTCGCAAACGCCGCGCGACACGGCGCCGTTTTCCGATAGCGTATTGCGCAGCAGATAACCCACCATAGCATAGTGATCGGGGGCGCAGTCGGTGGTAAGAAAACCGGCAAGTGTCTGAAAAGCAGTCACGCCGTAATAGTCGTCGGCATTAATCACCGCAAAAGGTTCGCGGATAACCGGCGCCGCCATGAGTATCGCGTGGCCGGTGCCCCAGGGTTTTTCGCGCTGGGGCCATTGGCTGATGCCTTCCACAGGGCTGGTTGTCTCCTGAAAAATATACTCCACGGCAATCCGGCTGTCGAATTTGCCGGCGAATTTCTCTTTAAACGCCGTTTCGATACTGCGGCGGATCACAAACACCACCTTGCCAAATCCGGCGCGGATAGCGTCGTAAACGGAATAATCGATAATAGCTTCGCCGGCGGGGCCGATGCCGTCCACCTGTTTGAGACCGCCGTAGCGGCTGCCGATGCCTGCTGCGAGTACGAGTAGGGTTGGTTTCACGTTGTGATTGTTATTGCAGATTATATACAATAAAGAGAGGGTTTTGGTTTTATGTAGCAGCGGGGATATTGCCTGAACAATCAAAAGCCCTTGGCGGGTACGATTGCTCAACTGGTTTAAAATATTATCATTTTTAGGCAAACCATGTAACCAGGAGGTCAGGGAATATAGACGCGATTAATCGTGTTTCTACGCGTCGCTGTCCACCGATTGTTAGCGAACCCGGTGAATTCAGAAAAACATAATTGTAAAACCAGCTATAAAATGTGCACAAAAAGTTATGCCATACCGTTATCAATCGCATTCCGTCAATGAAAAAAATCACCGCGAGGTAAACTAAAAAGTTGCCTGGTAAGGTTGTATCTTGTAGGCCAAACATACTGATACTATGGCAACATCCCCTGCAACCAGCAGCCCTAAGGGCAAAGCGGCAAAAACCTGTTCATTCGAAGAGGCCTTCGCCGCTACTACGGCGTATTTCGGCGGCGACGAACTGGCCGCCAACGTGTGGATCAACAAATACGCACTCAAGGACGCCTTCGGCAACCTCTACGAGCGCACCCCCGACGATATGCACCGCCGCATTGCCCGCGAAATTGCCCGCATTGAAGCCAGGTATCCCGATCCGCTCAGCGAAGAGGATGTTTTTCAGTTGCTCAGCGACTTCCGCTATATCGTGCCCCAGGGCAGCCCCATGGCGGGCATCGGCAACGACTACCAGGTGTCTTCGCTGTCCAATTGCTTCGTCATAGGCAACCACGCCGATTCCTACGGCGGCATCATCCGCACCGACGAAGAACAGGTACAACTCATGAAGCGCCGCGGCGGCGTAGGCCACGACCTGTCGCATATCCGCCCCAAAGGCAGCCCGGTGATGAACTCCGCCCTCTCGTCTACGGGCATCGCGCCGTTTATGGAGCGTTACTCCAACTCTACCCGCGAAGTGGCCCAGGACGGCCGTCGCGGCGCGCTTATGCTCACTATTTCTATTAAACACCCCGATGCGGAGAATTTTATCGACGCCAAACTGGAGCAGGGCAAGGTGACCGGCGCCAATGTGTCGGTGCGCATTGACGATGCGTTTATGAAGGCCGCTATGGCCGGCCAACCCTATCAGCAGCAATTCCCGGTTGATAGCGCTTCGCCTGCTTTTGTTAAAAAAATCGACGCTTCGCAACTGTGGCACAAAATCATCTACAACGCCTGGAAATCCGCCGAGCCGGGCGTGTTGTTCTGGGATACTATCCTGCGCGAATCGGTGCCCGATTGCTATGCCGATCTGGGCTACCGCACCATCTCTACCAACCCCTGCGGCGAAATACCGCTGTGCCCCTACGATAGCTGTCGCCTGCTTGCGATCAACCTGTATAGTTATGTAGAAAACCCATTCACGCCCCAGGCGCGGTTTGATTTCGACAAATTTGCCCGCCACGTGCAATTTGCCCAGCGGATCATGGACGATATCATCGATCTGGAATTGGAGAAAATTGACCGTATCGAAGAGAAAGTCGGCAAAGACCCCGAAAACGACGATATCAAAGACGTTGAAAGGCAACTGTGGAAGAAAATCCGCAAAACCTGCCTCGAAGGCCGCCGCACCGGCGTGGGTATTACCGCCGAAGGCGATATGCTGGCCGCATTGGGACTGCGCTACGGCAGCGATGAAGCTATCGCTTTTGCCGTTGACGTACAACGCACCGTAGCGCTCAACGCCTACCGCGCCTCCGTGGATATGGCCCGCGAACGCGGCCCATTTCCTATCTACGACGCCAGCAGGGAGATGAAAAATCCTTTTATCAACAGACTGCGCGAGTCCGACCCGACCCTCTACGACGATATGTTGAAATATGGCCGCCGCAACATCGCCCTGCTCACCATAGCGCCCACGGGCACAACGAGTCTGATGACCCAAACCACTTCGGGTATAGAACCTGTATTTATGGTGAGCTACAAGCGCCGCCGCAAAGTGAACCCCAACGACAAAGCCGCCAAAGTGACTTTCATCGATGAGGTGGGCGACCATTGGGAAGAATACCACGTATTCCACCACCGCTTCGTCGACTGGCTCAAGGCCCGCAACGAAAACGTGGAGGCCGTCACCCGTCTGTCCGCCGAAGAACTGCAAGCCCTCATCCAACAATCGCCCTATCACAAAGCCACGGCCAACGACGTCGACTGGGTGCAGAAGGTGAAGATGCAGGGCGCCATCCAGAAATGGGTCGACCACTCGATTTCGGTGACGGTGAACGTACCCGAGGATACGCCGGTAGAAATGGTAAAACAAATCTACCAGACGAGTTGGGAGGCCGGCTGCAAAGGCTGTACCATCTACCGCGACGGCTCGCGCTCGGGCGTACTGGTGGCTGACACGCCAAAGTCGGCCCAAAAGCAAGTCTTCCACGAAACCATGCCCCCCAAGCGCCCCGAGCGCCTTGAAGCCAATATTGTGCGCTTCATGAACAATGACGAACCATGGATGGCGTTTATCGGACTGTACGAAGGCAAACCCTACGAGATCTTTACTGGAAGGGCCGAAGATATCTTCAAACTTCCCGACTACGTTAAAACGGGGTGGATCATGAAAACCAAGGACCCCAACAACGGCAATCGCTATGACTTCCAGTTTGTAGACCGCGACGGCTACCGTGTGACCATCGAGGGACTTTCGAGGTCGTTTAACAAGACCTTCTGGAATTACGCCCGCCTCATCTCCGGTGTGATGCGCCACGGCATGCCTTTGCAGCACATGGTGGACCTGATCGATAGCCTCAATGTGGAAGAAGAATACATCAATACCTGGAAAAACGGCGTGATCCGCGCCCTGAAGCAATATATCCCCGACGGCACCCGCGCTGTGAAGGCCCAGTGCCCCTCCTGCCACGACCCGGAGGGCCTGCTCTACACCGAAGGATGCCTGCGCTGCAAGAGCTGCGGCTATTCGGAGTGTGGATAGGGAGGTTGCCGGGTTTTACCCCTCTTCAGGCGTTTTAGATCTCAAATAGCAGCTTAGAGCATGTTTGGACATTCGTCAATTGGCTACAAGCGGCAAATTTTGTTTTAT
>DAINSQ010000244.1:0-5405 GCA_036741235.1 Saprospiraceae bacterium
AAGGCTTGGGAGTCGCCTCCTGCCCGGGATTGGTCGTTTCGACTCCGCTCAACGATCGGCAAAGATCGCCAAGTCGCCCCCTCCCGCGCCTGTCCAACATTTAAGGCCGCGGAGGGAAGATCCCCTGCATCGCTATACAAAAATTCATCGTGAGATAAGGCTGCATGTTATTATGAGGGAGCGAGGCCCCGGAGACAGACAGCGCTTGCTGTGCCATAAACCCTGTGCCTGCCGTTGGCGAATACACGGCGCGGTTGGTGGTAGAGGGCACCTGCCCGGCAGGGGCATTGGATTCAGCGGGATTGCCGGTGGCAACGCCTAGCGTGTGGCTGTGTGCAGGGATCTCGCTGATTAGCAGGGAGACGGTCTCAGCGCCGCCGGTCTCGCCCAGATCATGCAGGCTGAGTCCGGGGCCTTGTTCCGGATGCATAGGCGCCCGGCCCATCAAATCAGGCAAAGAAAAAGTACTTCGCCCATCTCCTCCGTAAGTAGTCCCCAACAATGAAAACAAGGCTGTATTTTGAGATATGGGTAAGAGCTGCCCATCGCAATAAGCCCAGCCGGTAGGCGCAAAATTGAATCCGAATATTCTTATTTCCGCTAAAAAAGGATCCGTCATGATTGATTTGTTTTTTTGTCAAAAAAGCGATTCCAGCGTTTCGTCCTGGCTTTTAGGTCGGCGAGGGAAAGATACCGAACAGCGAAATGATAAAATTCACACACAAATAGGGCATCATGTTATAATGCGGCTGGCTGCCGCCTGCGCTGGTCACTGCCGACGTATTAAAGGTTGGACCGTCGGGGTCGGAAATATAAAGGTCAAAACCCGTAGTAGCCGCATATATATTATTATCGGGAATATTGGTAGATCCGCTATTACTGGAAGCGATAAATGGGTGGGTATGTGCCGGTATCTGGCTGGTAGTTAGCGTTACTGTTTCGACGCCTCCGGTTTCGGCCAGGATAAACCCATTACCCTGATGTATAGGGATGCGGCCTCGAAGATCGGGCAGCGCAAAGGTATTCTCCCCGTCGCCGCCGTAGGTGGTGCCGATTAGTTGAAACAGCGTCTCATTTTCAGAGATGGGGAGCAATTGTCCCTCGCAGAACATCCAGCCGACGGGGGCGAAATTGCCCGCGAACATCCGGATTTCTCCTACATATGGTTGTGCCATAGTTGATTATTTTAGAGAACAGTGGTTCTGTTGATCAAATTAATTCTGGCTCGGGAAAATACCTTGTAATGCGACACAGAAGCTAATGGTCAGGAAAGGCTGCATATTGAGGTGCGCCTGGCTGCCGCCCACGCTGCTTACCATTGCGGGATTGAACGTAACAAGTCCCGCATTGGGGGGTGCATAGACGTTATTGGGAGATGTATTGGTCGGATACCTGTTGGTTGGATTACTCGACCTGGTAGTGGCGTCGCTGCTGGTTCGCACCAGGTGATTGTGCGCCGGCATTTCCGAAATATTCAGGGTATGGGCCTGTTCGCCGGCCCGCTCGCCCATTGTATGCCCGGAGCCCTGATGGATGGGCACACGGCCGCGCAGATCGGGCAGCGCAAAGTTGGTTTGCCCATTGCCGCCGTAGGTGGTGCCGAACAAGGAAAAAAGCCCCTGATTTTGGTTGATCGGCAATAACTGTCCATTGCACAATGCCCAGCCCTGTGGGGCAAATACGAAACTCATCATGCGAACTTCACCCAGGAATGGTTCTGCCATACAAATTATGTTTTAGGTGTAAATGTTAATTTATACCAGCTGATGTGTCGATAGGGAGGTATTCCTGAAGATTTCGACGCCCCGCTTGTTTATCGCCAGCGTAGTCAGTTTCATGCCTTCGGCGCCATATTGCGGCGCAACGCCGAAGCTGCCTTTGTTCGTGTGATAGAAGGCCCCCATCTGCGGCCCGCTTGTGTATCCTCCAACCGGCAGCACATAATCTGCCGTGTCGGGGCCCCATTCGGCCTTCGCTTCAAGTAGCGCGATGGCTTCCAAATGGAAGGACGACAACATCGTTAACGGCCTCCACTCATCAAGCGCTGTTTTTTCAAATACCGCTGCGGAAAAATCGAGCAAGCCGGCCTGCGCATGCCGCAATTCAATGGCGCAGCAAGCGTATTTCCCCTGGCCGAATTGGCGCCAGCTGCCTGATACCTCCCGGAAATCGCGATATGCGCGAGTTTGCAACTGCTTTTTGAGCAATTCATCCAGCGAGTCGGGTACAGACCTCATGAGCCGGGCGCCTGCCAACTGCTGGAATTGCCCCCACCACTGCATATAAAATGCTTGGCGGTTATCAAAACCTAATGAGCCGGGCATAAGCATAAAGCCGCCCAGGCTTAATCCTGTGATATGCAAGAATTCTCTGCGTTCCATGTAGCAAGACGATTGAAATTGATCCAATTGGGGCCATATAATTATAGCATTACAAGGCCTTACCCCCTTTCTGAAGGAGCCGGCAATAACAAATGGCTTCTTGATTAAATCAACAAAAAACGTTTGGGTGGGACATTAAATCAGTACAGATCAAATATGATACAACTCTCCCTGCAAATGTATATTATTTTTTTATTAGTCTGAAAGGAATAAATACATTTTCTTTATATTTGCGTCGTTGGAAGATTCTTATTATCAATAAGACCAGAACAAACAATTACAGATCACATTGATGCTCCCCTCAAATTGGCAATCGCTTGGGTTTGCCGCCTCTAGTTTTCTTTACTAACTCACAAAGAAACACATACTAAATAATTGATTTGAATCTTGTCCGTATCGTCTTGATGCGGGGCAAAAACTAAACAACCTGTAGTATGAACTTATTTACGACCTACATTTTGAGCGGCCTTGTACTACTGCTCTTCAGCGTTGGCAACGACTATCGCCAGGAAACGCAGACGACCCGCCAAAAAACAGCTGCAGCTACCGAGGAAGTAGTAAAGTCATTTATGACCCCAACGATCACGGCTACCAAAACTGATATTATCAGCAATGACGTGGCCCCGCTTGGCCTTGCCTCACCCGGCGACGAAATTACCTACCTGGTAGAAATATCCAATACGGGTAATATGGACGCGACCTCAGTCAATTTTCTTGACAACCTCGACGTCAATACTACCCTTGTAGGCGGCTCGCTGGTGTGTTCTCCGGTACCCCTGCCCGATAGCTATAATGTATTCGGCAACGTCAGGATCAACGTGCCTGCAGGCAGCGGCCTATTGGTCAACGACCAGAACCCCTGCAACACCGGCACGCTCTCGGTCAGCGCCGTCAATACCTCCGGCACACAGGGCAACGTAACTGTTAATCCCGACGGCAGTTTTACGTTTAATCCGGCAGCCGGATTTAACGGCACAACCACTTTCACTTATACGGTTACCAACGGTACTTTTGCAAAAACGGGTACGGTTACCCTGAACGTATCGGGCCGCATCTGGTTTATCGACAACAGCCAGGGTACCAACGGCGATGGCCGCCTGGGAACGCCTTTTAACAGCATTGCCAATTTCAATTCGGGCGCATCGGGCGGTTCGGCCGGCGATATCATTTTCCTGTATCGCCAAACAGCGAGCAATTACGCCGGCGCCGGTTTGACGCTCAAAAACAATCAGTACCTCATCGGACAGGGCGCGAGCAGCGGTATTGCTGCCATTACGGGCATCACGCTGCCGCCGCACAGCCAGGCATTACCTTCCACCGGTGGCACAAACCCCATCATCGCTCACAACGCCACTGCCGTTACCCTCGGTTCGGGCAACCAGCTACACGGCTTTAATGTGGCTAATACAGGTGGTACCGGCATCCTCGGCGCCTCGGTGGGCAACCTGAAAATCCGCGATTTAAGCGTGGCCAACTCCGGAGGTACAGCGCTCAACTTTGCATCAGGCGCGCTGGACGTTATCATTAAAAAACTCGATGCGTCCAACGCAACAATTGGTTTCGCGCTTTCTTCCACTACCGGCAGCTTTACCGTAGAAGGAACCGGTACAACAGACGGTTCGGGCGGTACGATTCAAACGATCACCCAGCGTGGCGCCGATATCCAGACGGCTACCAATATCACCCTGAAAAACATGACCTTTACCAATGCCAATACCGCCGATGCGGGAGGGCTGAATACCTGCGATGTAAATAACACGCTGGCTTGCCATGGCGCTTTATACTTGAGAAATATCACTACTGTGACGTTAAATAATATTGACGTCAACGGCGCCGAAGAGCAGGGCCTTAATGGCAATAATATTTCAGCCATGACCATGACCGACTGCATCTTCACCAACTGTGGCGACGAGCAATACGAAGGTAGCGTCAAAATCAGGGAACTCAGCGGCACGTGTTCTATCACTAATTCTACATTCTCGCTTGCAGAAAACGAGCTGGTGGAAATCTTCAACACAACCGCTACGAATACCCTAAACCTCTCAGTAATCGGGTGTACTTTCTCGAATACTTTTGACAAAGGTTTCGGCGCCAAAGGGTTTTATTTTAGCGGCACTTCCAGCCAAACCCGCAATATTGTGGTGGATAATTGCAATTTTGCCGAGCTTAAATCCCAGGGCGTTTATATCAATGCCAGTGCAGGTACGCTCAATGTCGATGTTACGGATAGTAACTTTTCCAAAGGCAGTAAAAAATTCATGGACGGGGTACATATCCTGCCCCAGGGTTCGGCCAATGCCAATATCAATATATTGCGAAATATCGTAACATCGGCAGGCGGTACGGCCATCCTGGTGCAAGGCAGCGGCAATGCCGTCTTCCAGGCGCGCGTCAATCAGAACTCGGTAACCGGGCCTAATTCCTGCTCCGACTGTGTGCTGGGAGGAGGCGAAACGCCGGGATGCAACTGTTTCGGCGATGCCATCACCGTATGGGCTACGGAAAATTCCTCCGGCAAGGCGAATGTGATGTCCAATACTATTAGCGGAATAGACGATTCAGGCAGGGGCATTTATGCCAATACGCGCGACGATGCAGACATGAATATTTTGATTTCCGGCAATACGGTTTCAGTGGCTGATGACGCCTGGTTTGCTATTGATGTGGTTTCAGGTCAACCCGGCACTTCACAAACCTCCTTTCTTTGCGCTGCACTCATCGGTAATACAATCAATAATACGGCTGTCACCCCGGTATTTGCGCATGTCCGTACCCGAGCAACTACGAATGTATCTCCTTCTACTGCTACGCTGAATGTACAAGGAGGCGCTTCGCTGGCACAGGTTTGGGACAATAACGGCAATACGCCTACAACAACTTCCATGGCTCCGAATCCCCCTCCACCCTCATTGTCCTTTTCTACAAGCGGCGCTGGTACCGAGAATTTAAACTTCAATCAAACTTGTTCCTATACCCTCACGCACCCCACCGCCCTGGCCGCCCCGGAGGAAGAGCTGGTTGCCA
>DAINSQ010000245.1:0-5300 GCA_036741235.1 Saprospiraceae bacterium
GCCGATTATGCAGGGCGATTACGACCCGCGTATGACGGTGGCGGTGTTGAGGTAGGTTGTAGGTTGTAGGTTGTAGGTTGTAGGTTGTAGGTTGTAGGATTGTTTATAAGTTTATAAGTTTATAGGTTTATGCACGATAAACCCATAAACTCATAAACCCATAAACTCATAAACCCATAAACCGACTACTCAGAGGTTTCCGGAAGCTTTTTTCCATTTCAGCTGGGCAATCAATAATTGTTGCAGGCTGCCTGCCAATTGGCTTTCGGCCTCGCGGAGGCTGAATTCAGTATTTCGCCATTCGCTGAAAGGCAGTTTTCCCTCTTGATAGCGTATTTGATCCACCATTGCTACTTCTCTGGCATTGTTCAAAGTGAGGCGGGCGGTTTGGTATTGCTCGACTGCATTATCGAGATCGATAGCAGCGCTTTCAATTTCATAGCTGAGGTCTTCCTGCAGGCGATTCAGGTTGTATTGGTTGATAAGGCTTCGAAGTTGGTAATTTTCGCGATTGCGGGCCTTGAGTTGGCCGTCGTAAATAGTGAAAGAAGACCGCAGGCCGGCGTAGGCAAATGGGAACCAGCGTTCCCACACGGCGAAATCGTTGCTGAGGTGTTGCAGCGACAGATTTCCATAGAGGTCTATGCGGGGCAGGTATTTTTTTGTTTCCAGTACTTGTTGCTGTTGATTAACGGCAAGTTGGTGTTGTTCGGCTTTAATTTCAAGGCGGTTTGCGGCCATTGCGGCGGCATCCTGGAGTTTTGGCAGATCGAGGGGCAGTTGCAGAGTGTCTAGTGGAGCCGGCGCGGGAAGTACATCAGCTGGAATACCAGTGAGGCGGGCCAATTGCAAGCGGCTACGGCGCAGGTTGTTGATGGTTTGAGCAAGCGCAGCTTCCGCTGTTTGTACATCGAGTTCGCCCTTTTGCACATCGATAGCCAGGGCCGCCCCTTGTTCGTATCTTTGCCTGGCTACGTCGCGAAGATCGCGGGCCCGCTGCACCCGCCCCCGGGCCAGGGCTTCCTGCTCTTGTTGGAGCACAACGGCATAAAAAGCTTCAGCGGCGAGCAGTTTCACATCCAGGGTTTGCCGTTGTAAAGAAGTTGCTTCCAACTGCCGCTGTTCCTGTTGTATGGCAATTGTAGTCTCATAGGCAGGGTCCCATAGCGAATAGGTCGCATTCACACCCAAAGCGGCATTAAACAAAGTACCGAATTTGACCTCGCGGTCTGCTTCTTCGGGTTGCCCCGGTGGGGTAAAAGCAGCGCCGGGTATAATACTGGTTTGGAGCAGCGGGTTAAAGCGCAAATCGCCATCGAGGGTAACCTTTGGCATCCGGGCGGCCTTTGACTTGGCCAGTTCGTTGTCGGCCAGCGCTCCTTTTACTACCTGGCTTTTCAGATCGTAGTTATGGGCGAGAGCCTTGTCTATGGCCTGTTCCAGTGTAATAAACTGTGACTGGGCGGCAATTTGACCGGCAAACGCGGCGATTGCACATCCTGCCAGGATCATATTTTTCATCATAATAAAATGCATAACTTTCTGTAAATCAAAAAAAAATTACCCCCTGAAAATAGCCGATGGTTCGAGCGAAACAATACGCCTGATAGCAAAAAGGCTGCCCGACAGCGCTATGGTCATCGTCATTATAAAAAATCCGATGCGCAGCCAGAGCGGGAACTCGAATGCCGTGCCGGCCTGAGCGATGCCCTGTTGGAAGCCCAATACCAGCGCATAGCCGATGGCGAATCCGATCAGCGCCACGATCAGGGCCTGGGTAAGGATAAGCCGGCGCACATAGCCGTTGGAAGCGCCGATAGCTTTAAGCGTACCGTAGTCGCGCAGTCGATCGATAGCGCTTGAATAAAGCGTTAGGCCGATAATGACAAAACCGGTAATCAGCGCAAAAGCGATAAGCGTGCCCACGGAAAGGGCGATACCGCTGGATTTTAAAACTGCGTTGACAGTAGATTGGGCAAAATCTTCGCTTGACCAGGCGCGTACGCCGTTCAAGTAGGCATTGATATTGGCTATCACCTTTTGAGGCGGCACGCCTGGGTCCCATTTCACCAAAAACGCATTGGCCTTATTATTAGAAATATTGCCCAGGTAGCGCGCTCTTTCGATGGTGGTAAAAGTATAGACTCCGCCGAAGCTGCGCACGCCTCGGGTATTGCCGGCGATAAACGCCTTTTTGCCATTGATTTCAAAATAGTCGCCCACGTTGGCGTCGCCCAGGGCGTCGCGGTCGAAAAACTCGGTAATCACGGCGCCGTCCTTGAGCAAGTCGGAGCGGCTGCCCGAGCTCAGCTTCCAGGGGCCGCCTGCGCATTCGGGGTAAGTCACGCCGATAAGCGTAATGCCGCTTGATTTTCCATTGGCGAACTTGGCCGAACCGCCTGCCAGCACCAGCGGGAAAGCTTTTTTGACGCCGGGGATACTCTCCAGTTGCCTGGCAAGGCGCATATCCAGGGTTGATAATGCATTGACGTTTTCGGTTTTTTCATCAACCACCCAAATATAATCGGGGTTATTGCGCACCAGCGCGCACATGGCGTCGGTGAGAAAGATAAAGATACCCGACTGTTGGCCGATGAGAAAAACGGAAATCACCACGCCTGCCAGAGCGCCAATAGACTTGGCCTTGTCGTATCTCAAAAAGCTGATAGCTGTTCTAAACATAACGATGGCTTATTGCAGCTGAATAACGCATTCGACCCTGCTGCCGATCAACACCGAATTGTTGTTGTCGAGCGCAATGCGAACTTCGCGCACCCGGCGATCTTCGAGATTGTCGGGGCTGTCGGAAAACAGCGATTTTTTCTTCAGGTAGGGCGCAACGTATACCACTTTACCTGTTGCGATGGGGTCGAGTTCGCCTTGTAATCTGATACTTGCTTTTTGGTTTAACTTCACTTTATCGGCGAATAATTCGTCGACTTCGGCGGCGGCCTGGTAGGGGCCGTCTACGGCAAATTCGCCGAGAATGGTATTATCTGACAGAAAGGCGCCCGGTTTAATATCGGTAGACAGGAACAGTCCGGTGAGCGGAGCGCGCAGCGTTTTGCGGGCCACGAGCACTTCGTAGTAGGCTACATCGGCCTGGAGTTCTCCGAGCCGGCCTTGTTCGCGGGTAATTTGCGCTTCCTGGGCGGCCACCTGATTGGCGAGGTCGTCGGCGGCAAAGCGGCTGTTGTCGATATCCTGTTGGGTGGCGGCATTGCCTTTGAGCAGGCGTTGGTTACGCTCGAGGGTATTGCGGGCTTCTGCGAGTTTGACCTGAAGCGCGGCCAGCGTAGCTTTGGCGGCGTCAATTGCTGCGTGCTGGGTTTGGAGGCGGCTTTGCGCTTGCCGGAGTTGAGCGCGTTCCACTTCGTCGTCCAATTGCGCCAGCACATCGCCTTTTTGAACGCGTTGATTTTCGCTAAAGCGCACTTCCTTTACATAGCCTTTTTCAGGCGTATTGAGCGTAATAATTTCCTGTGGCGGTTCAATGCGGGCCAGTCCAGTTACCTGGTTGATTACCAGCGGCGTATCGGGGGCGACCATTGCGGGGTCGGTCGCGGCGCTTTCTTTATTGCCGCAGGCAGAAGAAAACAGGGCCACCCATAAAAAGGCGGCCGGCCAGGTATATTGGAAAAGATATTTTATATGCATAATAGCTGGATTAAAAATCGTCAAGTGGGGAAACGATGCCGTTATTAACTTCAACAATGCGATGAGCGTAGGCTTTAAGTCGGGGGTCGTGGGTAACCACGCACACCGACTTGCCGCTGTCGGCCAGTGCGCGCAATTCCTCCATGACCACTCCCATCGAGTCCTTGTCGAGTGAAGCGGTAGGTTCATCGCAAAGCATGAGTTTGGGGTTGGTCACCAATGCGCGGGCGATGGCGATGCGTTGTTGTTGGCCGCCGGAGAGTTGTTTAGGCAAGCTGCGGCGGCGGTCGAGCATACCCACCATCGACAGGGCTTCTTCGGTGCGCGTTTGCGCTTCGTTGCGCGATACGCCTTGCAGGCGCAGAGGCATTAAGACGTTGTCTTCGGCGGTAAGCGGGGCCAGCAGGTTAAAATTTTGAAATACAAAACCAATTGTATTAAGGCGCAACCGGGCCAACTGGCGCTGGTTGAGTTGCCCGATCTCCTGCCCGTCAACCCACAATCTTCCGCTGCTAGGGTAAATAACGCAACCTAGCAAAGACAAAAGCGTCGTTTTTCCAGAGCCGGAAGGGCCTATGATCAGGAGCAGTTCGCCCTCTCTGATTTGCATAGTGGTCGGTTGAAGCGCGATAATCTCCTGGTCGCCAACGCTGTATACTTTGCTCACGCCCTCAAGTTCGGCTACCATAAGCGGTTTTATTTTTTTGCCAAATATACGCCGGAAAGAATTAAGGCAAGCCCCAGGAAATGCCAAATTTCAATGGATTCTCCGTCGCTGACCCCCCACATAATAGAAATAATGGGGGCGATGTAACTTACCATAGAAGAAAACACCGGATTAGTCCATTTGATTAACATAAAAAAGAAAATCGACCCCAAAACGGTACCAAAAAGCGCCAGGAGAGCAATATACCCCAGCGCTTCCCACCCATGAGGGTGATGGCTCGTTCTGTCGACAAAATCGGTGCTAAACAGGTAGATCAGCGCGGGCGTGCCCACCATGGCAAAAGAAGCCGCGCTGATGGTAATGGAGTCGAGGTGGTGCAGTTTGAAACCTACGGTATTGACGCTGGTAGCATAGCAAATTGTAGCTAACACCACCAGTATGCTATACGATACGCTGCCGCCAAGCCCGCCATTGTTGGTGATATAAACGAGCATAACCGCGCCCCCCAATCCGAGCATGACGCCTGCTATCTTAGCCCAGGAAGCGGCTGCGCGAAATAAAATGACGCCCAGCAAAAGGGTAAATAAGGGAGTAAGCGAATTGAGTATGCCGGCCATCGCCGAACTGATGCGGGTTTGGGCTATTGAAAATAAAAAAGCGGGCAATCCGCTGCCGCAAATGCCGACCAACAGCAGCCAGTGCCATTTGCGCCAGTCTACCATCTTCCAGCGTGTAACTAACAATGGCCAAAATAATAACGCCGTAATGCCTAGTCGGAGGCCGGCCACCTGTGTTGGCGCATATACTTCCAAGCCTCGCTTGATAAGGATATACGAGCTGCCCCATACCAGGCTCAGCGCAATCATGGCGAGCCAGCTTTTTGAAGAAACAGGATGCGGGGAAGGAGGCATTATGAAGGGTTATGAAGGGTTATGAGGGGGTTATGAGGGGTTATGAGGGGTTATGAGGGGGTTTT
>DAINSQ010000246.1:0-5298 GCA_036741235.1 Saprospiraceae bacterium
AGGTGACAAGGTGACAAGGTGACAAGGTGACAAGGTGACAAGGTGACAAGGTGACCGTAATTATTAGCCATAAACCACCTTCTCGACTTGTTACCCTGTTACCCTGTTACCCTGTCACCCTGTTACCCTGTCACCCTGTTACCCTGTCACCCTGTCACCCTGTCACCCTGTCACCCTGTCACCAAAAAATAATTGTGGATTGGGATCGAAGAGGCTGCTTCCTTAACGGGATTTGCAGCCTCTTCTCTTTTATAAGGAGTAGCAAAAAATGCCAATGTTAATTTAATGTAAAGTTAAAGTTAAACAAATGTTGACATGTTGAAAAAAATAGAATATCTTTGTTAAGACAAGCAATGCTCGAATAACACAGATCGCGATACCGGTAGGAAAAGCGTCCCATTTCGGGCAGCTGGTGTACATGCTGGAACGGCATAATTTGGTTTCACGCATCATATACTGGTAAAATGAAATGGACGACCTTCATATTCGCGCTATTTGTAGTTCCCGTCGCATGGGCTCAACCGGATTTTCCCGTTTTGTGGCTTGGTTCGAATGCCTTGTCAGTTGGTATTCCCGGCAATTCCTATGCAAATATTAAATCGGTCGTTCAAATTCCTTTCGAAATAAAAGGCGGGTTAATCGTAGTTAACGGAGCTATAGATGGAGCGCCCGGCAGATTTGTATTTGACACGGGTTCGCCCTCTTATTTGATCAATCAGCCGGAGGCGGGGGGGATTGAGGCAGAATTATTGATGGGTTTGGGACAAAGCAGGGCGGCTACAAGGATTCAGGTAAAAGAACTGGCCTGGGCAATGCGCCGTGCTGCCTCTTTAAATGCCTTTGCGCTGGATTTGGCGCATATCGAACGGCTAACCCGCGAGAAATTGCTGGGCATAATAGGCGCGGAGGGGCTTGGCGATTATGAAATTTTGTTCCATTTCGAAAAGCAAGTGTTAGTAGCCAGACCCGGTGGCGGCGATTATCCCGATCATATTCTCAAAGAAAAGATACCGTTTAATATGATGGGGCATTTGCCGGTGATAACGCTCCAGGTCAATGGCAAAAAACTGCGATTTGGCATTGACTCTGGCGCATCAGTCAACGTAATGGACAAACTCACGGCGAAAAGGATGAAGTCCCGCCTGACGGAATTGCCTCGAGAAGCGATTATCAATGATATCAATAATAAGACGGAACGCGTTAAATGCGTTGCCGCAAGTGAAATAACTTGTCAGCATGGCGATTTTGCGCCCTCTGATTTTTATCTGCTCGATTTAGACGCATTGAAAGAAGCTTATGATTATCCAATAGACGGTTTGCTCGGTATTCCCTTTCTGCGACAGAACGGAATTTCTATTGACTTCAAAGAGCAGGTCCTTTACTTCAACAAGTAATAGCATTCCGACCGCGCAATTTGTTGCAATAAGTTCGTAGCCAAATATATCAGGTTAATTTAAGGTTAACTAATTCAAGCATAAGTATTTAAAACTTAATGCAAAATTAAACCCATGCCCCCCTTTCAGCTAAAACTGCGTGTCTAATTTTGCGTTGTTTTTGAACGGAATTGAATTTTTAAAAGCGACGTTTAATTTATTCACACAACTCTACTCCATGCTTCTCAGACATCTTGCTAATTGGCTCATTGTCTTTTCCTTTATTTCTCTTTCGACCAATTTGATAGCCCAGAAAGGCGCCGTCGGCGGTGTGATCACCGATGAGACCACGGCCGAGCCCCTTATTGGCGCTTCTGTTTATGTGTATATCAATGGCAACCAAATAGGTACGGTTACCGATTGGGACGGCTCATACCTGCTCGAAAACCTCCCCGAGGGATCCAGAAATATCATTGTTAGTTATACCGGTTATCGGACTGACACCCTTCAAGTAGTGATTTCAGCAGGTAATCAACAACAACTTGATATCAAGATGGCCACCAATGCTGAAGTGCTTGAAGGCGTTCTGGTAGTTGGCAAAGTGGACCGCACGGCTGTTGCCGCCCTGCAGTTGTTGCAACAGCGCAGCCCTTCCATGCTTACCGGGATCACCAGCAAAGATATCGAGCGTAGCCCTGACCGCACTACCGGCGACGTGCTCAAGCGCGTGAGCGGAACGACCGTACAGGACAACAAGTTTGTGGTGGTGCGCGGCCTCGCCGACCGCTACAATGCGGCTTTGCTCAATGGTTTATATCTCCCGTCTACAGAGCCCGACCGCAGGGCGTTTTCTTTCGACTTGTTCCCCTCTGCGATGGTTTCCAATTTGTTGATCTTCAAAACGGCAACGCCCAACCTGCCAGGTGAATTCGCCGGCGGCGTAGTCCAGGTCAATACCCGCGAAGTAACCGACGATCCTTTTTTCAAGATATCTATAGGATCAAGCTACAATACGCAGTCGACGTTCGAAGCCTACCAATTCTACAATCAGGGCAGCACCGATTGGCTGGGGTATGACAACGGCGGTCGCGACCTGCCGTCGGGCGTCACCAAAGAAGGGTTGTCGAGCATCGATACTCGATATGAAGTCAGTAAACTCGTCAAAAATGACTGGCAGGTTAATTCCAACGAATCCATGCGTCCGGGGCTCAGCCTGCAATTATCGGGTGGTACCAATATCGGCAAAAACATGGGTTTGATCGGCGCTGTGACGTACAACAATACCCCCCGTATTGTCAACTTTGTGCGCGCTGACTTCAACGTAGGCCCTAATTTGCCTGAAAACCAGTTGTATGAGAACACCGACAACCAATACCGCCAGGATGTCAATCTGGGCGGCATGCTTAACTTTACCTATAAAATATCCAACAACCTCAAGATTGCGCTCAACAACCTGGTTAACCTGGATGGTCAGGATCAGTTTGTACAGCGGAATGGACTGGACTACGAGCAGCAGCGCTTTACCCAGGCCTCATCTTTTTGGTACGAAAGTACCCGCCTCATCTCCAATCAGTTGATTGTAGAAAGCGACCTCAACGGCAGGGGCTTGAAGCTCAAAGTTGCCGGTTCCAACAACAACATCTCCCGCAATACGCCGTCATTGCGCCGCATGTTCTATACGCTGCCGTTTGATGCAGAAGCCGGACAACCTTACGAAGCGTTTATTCCTTTCAGCGCGGCGCCGTCGCCCAACTTTGCAGGTCGTTTTTATTCCAATCAAACGGAAAACTCCTACAACGGCAATATCGATCTGTACATTCCCTACTTCACAAAAGGGCGTGAAAATCATGTGCAAATCGGCGGTTTCGGCGAAAAGCGCACCCGCGCCTTCGACGCTCGCGTATTGGGCTACACGGTAGCTCGTACCAATAAATTCAACTACGAATTGCTCCGATTGCCCATCGAGTCGCTGCTCGACGAAAAAAACATCGGCGAGACGGGTTTTGTGCTACGCGAATCAACCAACCCCAACGACTCCTACGACGCCGAGTCGGAACTCGCCGGCGGTTATGCCATGATAGAACAGTTTGTCGGCCCCAAATTGCGCGTTATTGCCGGCGCCAGGGTGGAATACTTCAACCAGAGCCTTAATACTTTCACATTCGGAGGTACTCCCGTTGACTTCAGCCGCGGCAATACCGACGTGTTGCCCTCGCTCAACTTGTCGTATGCCATTAACGACAGGTCAAATCTGCGCTTTGCCGTTTCGCAAACCGTTTCAAGGCCTAACTTCCGCGAATTGGCGCCGTTTTCCTTTTTCGACTTCAACCTGTCGTTGGCTGTAAACGGCAATCCTAATCTTCAGCGCGCCAAAATTACCAACCTCGACCTCAAATACGAGCTGTTCTCCAGCTCCAGTGAGGCGGTGTCGATAACCACTTTCTACAAGCATTTCGAAAACCCCATCGAACAGTTTTACGAACTCATCGGCGGCGGCAACCGCAACATCAATTTCAAAAACGCCAAAAAGGCCGTCAACTACGGCGCCGAGCTGGAATTCCGTATGAAACTCGAACGCATCGCCGGCTGGCTGCGCGATTTCAACGTGTTTGCCAACCTGGCCTATATCAACTCTGAAATTGACGTATCCATCGACCCCGCTTCGCAGCTCAACGGCAACAGACCCCTGCAAGGGCAGTCGCCATATGTGGTAAATACCGGCTTGACCTACAACAACTCGATCATCGGCTTTAGCGGTACGATTTTGTACAACCGCATAGGCCGCAGAATCTGGCTGGCCGGTTCCAATCAATACCTCGACACCTGGGAGAACCCCCGCAACCTGCTCGACGTGCAATTGACCCAGCGCGTTTTCCGCAACGGCGAAATCAAATTGAACGTATCGGATATTTTGAACAACGAATTCATTTTCTACCAGGATCAAAACGACAACGGTAAATACGACAAGGTAGAGGACACCCGCATTATCTCCTCTACGGTCGGTACTAATATCTCGCTTTCGCTTTCTTACAAATTCTGATAGCTTCCGGGAATTTCGCCGCGGCGAAATTCCCGGGATTTCTTTTTTTGCGACTTTTTACAAAACAGGAAATGATGGGCTTCAGCAAACAGTAGTGTTTTGCGTGATTTTGTGAATTTATTTTCTATTTGTTCATAAAAATTGCCCACATGAGGTTGTTATTTACTACTTTATTGTGCTTGATAATCACCGCATTATCGCTAAAAGCGCAAACTGTCGTGACCGTTAGTTCCAACATCACGACCAACACCACCTGGACCAGCAACAATATCTATGTATTGTCGGGGCCCAGCTTCCTTTATGTCACCAATAATGCCACCTTGACCATCGAAGCCGGTACGCTTATTAAAGGCGATCCTTCGGCGTTGGTTATTACGCGTGGCTGTAAAATTATTGCCGAAGGCACCAAGACGCGCCCGATTGTATTTACCTCCAATCAACCTGCCGGCCAGCGCGCTGCGGGCGACTGGGGCGGTTTGGCTATCCTGGGTCGCGCTCCACTCAACGTGCCGGGCGGCGAATCCGTTCTTGAAGGCGGCCTCGACCCCGATCTGGGCAAATACGGCGGCGGCGCCAACCCAGATCCTGCCGACAACTCGGGCGTACTGCGTTATGTGCGCATCGAATTTGCCGGTATCGCCTTCCAGCCAAACAACGAGATCAACTCGCTCACGCTGGGCGGCGTAGGTACGGGTACCGTCATTGAACACGTGCAGACCAGCTTTGGCGGCGACGACGCTTTTGAGTGGTTCGGCGGCAACGTAAACGGCAAGTTTCTCGTAGCCTACAAGACGGTAGACGATATGTTCGACACCGACTTCGGCTACCAGGGCAAAAACCAGTTTGTACTGGGCATCAGCGATCCCAATATCGCTGACATCTCGG
>DAINSQ010000247.1:0-2871 GCA_036741235.1 Saprospiraceae bacterium
CAAATCGAAGATTCGACGAAGTCAATTGACGAATGTCCAAACATGCTCTAAGTTGTATAGAATACAAAGAACGCAGGGATTGCTCCCCGCGTCTTTGCCTGTTTTCTATGTTAAACAGCCAGGCAAGTCTTTAAGATGAGCGGGCAAGCTATTAATTGCCGCCGTTTCCATGGCCGTTGCCGTTGCCGTTTCCGTTACCATTGCCGCCCTGGCCGGTTCCGTTGCAGTTGGCTGGATTGCCGTTGCCGCCTTGTCCGGTTCCGTTGCAGTTGGCTGGATTGCAGTTGCCATTGCCGCCCTGGCCGGTTCCGATACAGTTCAATCCGAGGCCTTGTCCGTTCAGGTCGTTGCCGCAGAGTTCGCTGCCTTTTTCTTTGGGAGTGTTCAGAATTTTATCGAACAACTCCTGCGAAATAAACCGGGGCGTATAGCCGGCGCCGATGACGTTGAGGTTGGCGACAATAGCGCGCAAGTGGTTGCGAGAGCCTTTGGTCAATTCTTTAAATACGGCGAGGATATCTTCATTGTCCATTTGCGGGACGGCTTTGAGCAGGTCAAAAATATCCACATCTTCGATGTTGGCGCCTGCTTTCAAAGCCATTTCATAGCTTTGGTCGCCTTGCGCTTTCAGTTCGTCATACAGGTGTTGAAGCGTCGGGTTGTCAAAAACGCCGACAGGATTGCTGCCGACAGGATCGGCGAGGTTGTATTTATTGATCAGGCAGAGCATGGCGTCCATGTGTCGTTGCTCGCTTTTTGAAATATTATAAAACACCCTTGCTTCCCATTTGGCGTACATGGTTTCGTAAAAATCGCGCGCCAGTTTTTCTTCTTCCCGCATAAAGAGGATGGCGTCGGTTTCTTCGGCGGAAAGCGCCTCTACGGGGTAATAATTGTTGATGCATTTGCACACGGAAGCCGGGTTATAATCGCTGGGGCCTCTCATGTCAATGGTACTGGCCTGGATATCGTTCATTTCCGATTCGCAGCCGGCAAAAAGCGCGGCAAAGCCCATCAGCAGCGCCAGGCTAAACCCTACTCGAATTACCAGATTTTTCATGGCTGTGGTTTTTAGTTAGTGAAAACTGATTCATTTAACTATACTACGCAGCGCCTTAGGTTTTCTTTCACATTAAATATTACCCAATACTTTACAAATTTCCGGGAAATACGTATTTTTGCGGCGCTGTAACTGATTCTTGAGATCACTAACGGTATAAAACAAACAACAATGGCTATTTATCTGACAAAAGAAAAGCAAGCGGAAATTTTTAAAGAGTACGGCGGTTCGGAAACCAACACCGGCTCTACCGAAGGACAAATCGCACTGTTTACCTACAGAATTCAACAGCTGTCGGAACACTTGAAGACCAATCGCAAAGACCACTCTTGCCGGCGTTCGCTTCTGGCATTGGTTGGTAAGCGCAAGCAATTGCTTCAGTATCTGTCGAAAAAAGACCTTCAAAAATATCGCGAGTTGATCGAGAAACTCGGCATCCGCAAGTAAGACGACGGGAAGTATTCTTCAGGGGGTACTTCCCGTCGCTTTTCTATCGCACCGTTGGTGCTTCAACAGGTTTAACACAACAAAGGCGCGTTTTCCAGCACTATCATGCTTTTAACCGGCCAAATTCTTGCCTCTTTGCTGACTGAGCTTTACGCCATTTCTCATCTCAACAACAGCGGCAATCACCGCCCGCCAGGGCCTGCAAATGTGGACAAACAAGAGACAAATATTTTTTTGCGACAACTTTTAATTCAGTAATGCACAATGGGACATCAGATTCCTATTTCTACTTCCTTTAACTTACCGGACGGAAGAACGATCACCCTCGAAACCGGCAAATTGGCCACTCAGGCCGACGGATCAGCCCTCGTCAGAATGGGCAATACGATGATTCTCGCCACGGTAGTGGCAGCCAAAGAGATGAAAGAAGGCCAGGATTTCTTCCCGCTTTCGGTCGACTACCAGGAAAAATTTGCCGCAGCCGGCCGCATCCCCGGCAATTTCTTTCGCCGGGAAACCAAACTCTCTGATTACGAGGTGCTTATTTCCCGCCTCGTAGACCGCGCGATTCGACCACTTTTCCCCGACGACTTCATGAATGAAACCCAGGTAATCATTAACCTGGTTTCGGGCGATAAAGATACGCCTCCCGATGCGCTGGTGGCGCTGGCCGCCTCTTCTGCATTGGCCGTATCGGATATCCCCTTCCTGGGCCCTATCTCCGAGGTGCGCGTTGCCCGTATTGACGGTCAATTTATTGTCAATCCGTCAAAATCCGACCTCGGCAAAGCCGATATCGACATTATCGTCGCTGGTTCAATTCACGATATCAACATGGTGGAGGGCGAAGCAAAGGAGTGCCTGGAGCAAGACCTCGTAGAGGCTATCAAAATAGCCCACGAAGCCATCAAGGTGCAGTGCAACGCCCAGCTCGAACTGGCCAGACTGGTGGGCGACAAGGCGCTCAACAAACGCCCTGTAACTCCGCTGCCCCAGGATGAAGAGCTCAAAGCGCGTATTGAAGCCCTGGCGCGCCAGCCTATCTACGAAGTAGCCAAGGGATTCCTGCCCAAGCAGGAGCGCAGAAGCCGCTTCGAAGAGATCAAAAAACAAACGATCGAGACCCTGACCCAGGAAAAGGGCGAAGAATACATGGACGCCAACGGCGATCTGGCCGCCGGCTACCTCGATAAACTCAAAAAGCAGGTGATTCGCCATATGGTGCTCGACGAAAGCGTGCGCCTCGACGGCCGCAAACTCGACGAAATCCGCCCCATCTGGTGCGAAATTGATTACCTGCCCGCCGCTCACGGCTCTTCCCTGTTTACACGCGGCGAAACGCAAAGCCTTACCTCGGTTACCCT
>DAINSQ010000247.1:2881-5275 GCA_036741235.1 Saprospiraceae bacterium
GATGATCGACAATGCCCTCGATCAGCATTACGACAAGTTTCTCCTTCACTATAATTTCCCCGCTTATTCGGTGGGCGAAATCAAACCCCAGCGCGGCCCCGGCCGCCGCGAAATAGGCCACGCCAACCTCGCAGCCCGCTCGCTGCGCCAGGTATTACCCGATGAGAATTCTTACACGGTGCGCGTGGTTTCCGATATCCTCGAATCCAACGGCTCATCGTCGATGGCTACTGTGTGCGCCGGTTCGCTGGCCCTCATGGATTCGGGTATCAAAATCAAAGCGGCTGTGTCGGGTATCGCTATGGGACTTATCGCCGAAGGAGGCCGTACGGCTATCCTCTCCGATATCCTCGGTGACGAAGATGCCCTGGGCGATATGGACTTTAAGGTGACCGGCACCGAAAAAGGTATCACCGGCTGCCAAATGGATATCAAAATTGACGGTATGCCCTACGAGGTGCTCTCTCAAGCCCTCGATCAAGCGCGCCGCGGCCGTTTGCATATCCTGTCGAAAATGAACGAGGTGATCGCCGAACCGCGCGAAGATTACAAACCCCACGCTCCCCGTATCGTTCAAATTGTTATCGAGAAAAGCTATATCGGCGCCGTTATCGGCCCGGGCGGCAAGGTGGTTCAGGAAATTCAACAACTCACCGGCACCACTATTAATATCGAAGAGGTGGACGACAAGGGTATCGTTTCGATCGCGAGCTCCAACAAAGCGTCTATCGACGCAGCCGTTGAACGCATCCAGCGAATTACGTTTACGCCTAAAATCGGCGATGTCTATACCGCGGTAGTCAAAACCGTAATGCCTTACGGCGTTTTTGTGGAATTTAGCGGCAAAAGCGGCTTGCTCCACGTTTCTGAAATCTCGCATACCCGTATCGACAACGTAGAGGATTATCTCAAAGAAGGCGATGAGGTGAAGGTGAAACTTATCGAGGTAGATAATAAAACCGGCAAATTGCGCCTCTCCCGCAAAGCGCTGATCCCCAGACCCGACGGCATGCCAGATAACGGCAACGAGGGCGACGGCGGCGGCGATGACCGCGGCCATCGCGGCGATCGCGGCGATAGAGGCCACCGCGGCGGAGGCGGCGATCGGGGCCATCGCGGCGGCGACCGCGGCGACCGCAGAGATCGCGGGCCCAGAAGATAGAGGGTGAGAGGGTGAGAGAGAGAGAGGCGTTCCACAGCTTGGTTGTGGAACGCCTTTGTCATTTTATGCCGGCTGTGAAACTTTTTTGTTCGTTTTATTGTATATAACTGTATTACGGCAAAAGCGCCGCATTTAAGTTTTTTTTACTAAAAAGTCAAGTTTTCTTCTTTTAAGAGGCAACTTTTTTTCTTTCTTTTACGTATTTATTACACAAGTTTACCTCCCAAATTCCCTGGAGATGCGGCAACTGAAGATTACAAATAAAATTACCACGCGGGAAAGTCTCGCACTAGACAAGTACCTCAACGACATCGGCAAGATTGCGATGCTCAGCGCTGACGAAGAAGCTGAACTGGCCCGCCGCATTCGCAACGGCGACCAGGAGGCTCTCGACAGGCTTACGCAGGCCAACCTGCGTTTTGTGGTTTCGGTAGCCAAACAATACCAAAACCAGGGGCTTTCACTCAGCGACCTGATCAACGAAGGCAATGTGGGCCTGATGAAGGCCGCCAAACGCTTCGATGAAACCAAGGGCTTTAAGTTTATTTCCTACGCCGTGTGGTGGATCCGCCAGTCGATCCTCCAGGCTATCGTGGAGCACTCGCGTATTGTACGCCTGCCGCTCAATAAGGTAGGATCTTATAATAAAGTGAACGAGGCTTTTATCTCTTTTGTCCAGGAATTCGAACGCGAACCCTCCGAGGAGGAACTTGCCGAACTGCTCGATATGACGCCCAAGGAGGTGTCGAATATGCTCAAAGGCGGCACCCGCCACGTGTCGTTTGACGCCCCACTGAGCGGCGAAGACGGCGATGCCACGATGCTCGACCTCGTCTCCGGCGATATCGAGATGAGCCCCGATAATTTCCTGATGGAGCAGTCGCTCAAAGAAGAAGTCCAACAAGGATTGTCCATCCTGTCGCCTCGCGAAATCGAGGTGCTCTCGGCATACTACGGCCTAAACGGCCAAAAAGCGCTTACCCTGGAAGAAATCGGCGAACTGTATAACCTGACCCGCGAACGCGTCCGCCAAATTAAGGAACGCGCTATCCGCCGGCTGCGCAAGTCTTACAGTCGCAATACGCTGAAGTCGTATTTGGGGTAGGGCGGTTGGCAGTTCTCGGTTGTCAGTTGTGGGTTGTCGGTTCGTTTATAAGTTTATAAGTTTATGAATAAGATAAACAAACCTACAACCTACAACCTACAACCTACAACCTACAACCTACAACCTA
>DAINSQ010000248.1:0-2987 GCA_036741235.1 Saprospiraceae bacterium
ATCAGCACATCAACTAATCAGCACATCAACTAATCAGCACATCAACTAATCAGCACATCAACTCAGTACTTTCTTCACCAAATCAGCCGCTTCCTGGAGGGCGATAGCCGAATAAACCTGGAGGCCGGATTCGTCGATTATCTTTTTGGCCAGGTCGGCATTGGTGCCTTGCAGGCGCACGATGATAGGCACGTGGATATTGCCGATATTGTTATAGGCATCCACTACGCCTTGTGCCACGCGGTCGCAGCGCACAATACCGCCGAAGATATTGATCAGGATAGCCTTCACGCGGTCGTCGCGAAGGATAATGCGGAAGGCGTTTTCCACGCGTTTGGCATCGGCGGTGCCGCCCACGTCGAGGAAGTTGGCGGGTTCGCCGCCCGAAAGTTTGATAATATCCATAGTAGCCATAGCGAGGCCGGCGCCGTTCACCATACAGCCCACGTTGCCGCTGAGTTGTACGTAGTTGAGGCCGTACGATTTGGCTTCCACCTCGGTAGGATCTTCTTCATCGGTATCGCGCTGGGCGGCCAGGTCGGGATGGCGGTACAAGGCATTGTCGTCAAGCACCACCTTGCAATCGACGGCGATAATGCGGCCGTCGCCGGTTTTGAGGCAGGGGTTGATCTCAAACAAAGAGGCGTCGGCGCCTACAAAAGCGCTGTAGAGCGAGGTGATAAATTTCACCATTTCCTTGTGGGCCTGTCCTTCCAATCCCAGATTAAAAGCCACCTTGCGGGCCTGGAATGCCTGCAGGCCGAGCGTTGGGTCGATATATTCCTTGTGGACGAGATGCGGGGTGTGTTCTGCCACTTCTTCGATATCCATACCGCCCTCAGTAGAATACACGATCACATTGCACTTGCGCTGGCGGTCCATGAGAATGGACACATAAAACTCTTTACAGGCATTGAAATCAGGGGCATAGGCATCTTCTGCGATAAGCACTTTACGCACCAGTTTGCCGGGGCCGGTGAGTCCGCCGGGCGTCTGAGGCGTTTTCAACATCATGCCCAATATATTGTCGGAATAGGTTTTTACCTCGTCCAGATTTTTGGCCAGTTTGATACCGCCGCCTTTGCCGCGGCCGCCGGCATGTATTTGGGCTTTTACAATAGCAATATCGGATCCGGTGCGCCCGCGCATTTGCTCGTAAGCCGCCACGGCCTCGTCAACCGATTGCGCCAATATGCCTTCCTGGATAGCTACGCCGTAGCTTTTCAACAGTGCTTTCCCTTGATATTCGTGAAGATTCATGGTATGGAATCAAGATTGGTTTGAAATCGCCCCAAAAGTACAGCTTTGTAGTTAATATCCAAAGGAGATTGGCTATTCGGTTATTCGATATCATGTCTTTAAATAACCAAATAACCAGATAACCGAATAACCGGATCAGGGGATATCCTTATATTTGCCTTTGTTACCTTTTTTCAAATATGAACAATATCATCTACTACTCCATTCCCGCGTTCATCCTGTTCTTAATAGTTGAGGTAGCCTGGGCGCGGCATCAGAAGGCTGATTGGTATGAAGTGAAAGATACCTTCAGCAGCCTGGCTATGGGCATTGGCAACGTATTGATCGGGCTGGTAACAAAATCCATTGTGCTGGGCTCAATGGTCGTATTGTATCAATACCGCCTGTTCGAATGGGGTTTTGTGTGGTGGGCCTGGGTAATCGCTTTTTTTGCCGAAGATTTTACTTATTATTGGTATCACCGCATTAGTCATACCTGTCGCTATTTCTGGGCCTCGCACGTGATTCATCATTCTTCGCAGCGCTATAATCTGGCTACGGCTCTGCGCCAAACCTGGACCGGCGAGCTCAGCGGCGGCTTTGTCTTCTGGCTGTGGCTGCCCCTGGCGGGTTTTCATCCGGCCATGATTTTTACCTTGAAAGCTACCAGCCTGTTGTACCAGTTCTGGATACATACCGAAGCCATAGGCAAATTGCCCCGCTGGCTGGAGTTTTTCTGGAATACCCCCTCTCACCACCGCGTGCACCACTCCAGCGATCCCAAATACCTGGACCGCAACCACGGCGGCGTTTTGATCATCTGGGATCGTTTGTTTGGAACTTTCCAGGTAGAAGAGGAACATCCGACCTACGGTTTGACCAAGAATATCCACACCTTCAACCCGCTGCTGATTGCAACCCACGAGTGGATCGCTATGTTTAAAGATGTGTTCCACTCGCGCAACCTGCGGCATGCCCTGGGTTACCTTTTCGGCCCTCCCGGCTGGAGCCACGACGGCTCCCGCCAAACCAGCGAGCAGATTAGAGGAGGTGACAAGGTGACAAGGTGACAAGGTGACTAGGTGACAAGGTGACAAGGTGACAAGGTGACAAGGTGACAAGGTGACAAGGTGACAGGGTGACAGGGTGACAGGGTGACAGGGTGACAGGGTGACAGGGTGACAAGAAGCTTCCGCCAATCACAAAATTATCAGCTATGAATTTCAACAACCACACCCGGGTTCGGCATTTCCTGCGGCAAGTCAATACGCCATGGAAAATGTGGCTATATATGTGGCTTAAGCTGCCTTCTGCCGCGTTCTGGGGGCTACGGGTCCACTATTGCGATACGGAAAAAGCGGCGGTAGGTATACCGTTTAGCTGGTTTACCCAAAATCCGTTTCGTTCCACTTATTTTGCCGCCCAATGCGGCGCAGGTGAGATGTCGACGGGTTTGTTGGCCATGGCTGCCATCAGGGGAGCGGGCAAGGTATCCATGCTGGTGACCAATATCGAGGCCCAGTTTGCTAAAAAAGCAACCAGCCTTGTCGTTTTTACATGTTATGAGGGAAAACAGATTGCCGAGGCGGTAGAACGTGCCGTAAATACAGGGGAAGCTCAAACGTATACGGCAACTTCAGTAGGAATTCAACAGAGAGATGGACAAGAGGTGACCAGCATACGGGTTACGTGGTCGTTTAAGGTGAAGGGGTGATAAAGGGTTATGAAGGGGGATGAGGGGTTATGAG
>DAINSQ010000248.1:2997-5252 GCA_036741235.1 Saprospiraceae bacterium
TTTTTTGTTGTTTTTTGGTTTTTTTTTTTTTATTTTGGTTTTTGTGTGTTTTTGATGGGTTTTGAGGTGATTTGAGGGTTGATGAGGGTTGATGAGGGGTTATGAGGGTTGATGAGGGGTGATGAGCGCTGATGAAGGTTCTTGAGGGGGTATATATTCTATCCCTCATAACCTTTCATAACCTTTCATAACCTTTCATAACCCCTCATAACCTCTCATAACCCCTCATAACCTCTCATAACCCCTCATAACCCCTCATAACCTTTATTCTTCAGCTTTATTCTTCATCTGCTCCTTGTACACCGCCTTGATGATCTCGTTGCGGCGTATAACAGAAGGCTTTTTGAACTCTTTGCGCGTGCGCAACTGGGTCATAATGCCGGCATCCTGAAATTTGCGCTTGTAGCGCTTCAACGCCTTGTCAATGCCCTCGCCGTCTTTTACTTCAATAATCAGCATAACGATTTTTTTGAATTAACTGTTTTTACGGGGTGCAAATTTACAACAATCTCTCTAAAATGCAAAGGCGACAGGTGAGATTTTTCAGCTTATTTGAACATTCGGTTGGCATATCCTCAAAAAACCAAGCCTTCCCGGAATCAACCCGGGAAGGCTCAGCATTAGCACAGTATAGATTAGAGTTCAGTAGACTGTTCTACGAATTCCGTTGTCGGGAATTTTTCCTCCAGTATGCCTTTAAAGCCATCGATCACGTTCACCACATTGTCATAACCTCTTGCCTTGAGGATAGAAGCGGCGATCACTGAGCGATAGCCGGTGGCGCAGGTGAGGTAATAGCGGGTATTGTGCTGCACCTGGCTCATATTTCTGTTGATGAAGTCGAGCGGGAAATTCTGTGCGTTTTTCACGTGTTGAGCTTCAAATTCGCTGGTCTTGCGAACATCCAGCAGCGCGGCGCCTTTTTCGTATAGCGGCAATAATTCCTTCGGCGTAACTTCGTCGAGGGTGTCGACTTCTTCTCCTGCTGTTTTCCAGGCTTTCATGCCGCCGTCGAGGTAGCCCATGGCGTTGTCGTAGCCTACGCGGGCCAGGCGATCCACTACTTCTTCTTCGCGGCCCGGGTCGGCAAGGAACAGGATCGGCTGCTGCAAATCGGGGATCAGCGCGCCTACCCAGCTGGCAAAGCTGCCGTCAATACCGATGAAGATAGCGCCGGGAATAAAACCTTTCACAAAGTCTTCTTTGCTGCGCGTGTCAAGTATCAGCGCTTCCTGCGATTCCCATACGGCTTTGAATGCGCGTACGCTCAGGGGCTGCAGACCGCGCTGACGCACTTCCGTGATACTGTCGTAGCCCATTTTGTTGAGCATGGCATTTTTCGGGAAGTACTGCGGCGGATCAACCAGGCCTGTCGTTACTTCTTTCACGAATTCGGCCCTGGTCATATCGGGGCGCAAAGCGTAGTTCAGCTTTTTCTGATCGCCCAATTTGCCGGAGGTGTCACTGCTCATTTTTTTGCCGCATGCCGAACCGGCGCCGTGGCCAGGATAAACGATAACTTCGTCGCCAAGAGGCATGATTTTGTTGCGCAGGCTGTCAAAAAGAAAACCAGCCAGGTCTTCGCGCGACAAGTCGGTTTTAACCGCCAGGTCGGGACGGCCTACGTCGCCCAAAAACAGAGTGTCACCGGTGAAAATTGCGTAGTCCTTGCCGTTTTCATCGCGCAACAAATAGGTGCTCGATTCCATGGTGTGACCCGGCGTATGCAATACCGTGATGGTAACGTCGCCAACTTTAAGCACCTCGCCGTCGGCTGCTACGTGAGCCTTGAATTGAGGAACGGCAGTAGGACCATATACTATTGTAGCGCCGGTGTGCTTGGCCAGGTCGAGGTGGCCCGAAACAAAATCGGCGTGAAAGTGGGTCTCCAGAATATACTTAATCTTCGCACCGTCTGCCTTCGCCCGCTCCAGGTAGGGTTCCGGTTCTCTCAATGGGTCGATTACTACCGCTTCGCCCTTGCTCTCAATGTAGTAAGCGGCTTCAGCCAGACAGCCCGTATAGATTTGTTCAACTTTCATAGGTGGTGTGCTTTTTTTGTGAATGATTATTTTGTCCCTGGAAGTAATTTTCCAATTTGATAGGACAAAATTAGCCCACCTGCACTATATCCTATTGTGATTCGCATCACATGTGGCAATGAGTTTTGTCACCCCACTATGTCTTTTCTTTGTTGTCGTTAATGTGCTGATTTGCTGATTTGCTGATTTGCTGATTTGCTGATTTGCTGATTT
>DAINSQ010000249.1:0-5237 GCA_036741235.1 Saprospiraceae bacterium
CGACCTGGAGAAACTGCAAGATGAGGCCGCGAAAGGGGAGGGGTAATTTGCTGATTTGCTAATTTGCTGATTTGCTGATTTGCTGATTTGCTGGTAATTAAATAATTAATAATCAGAACATCAGCATCCCGACCTCCTTGCAGTCGGTACGGGACTCACTTCGTTCGCATCAGCACATCAACCCATCAGCACATCAGCACATCATTTCTGATACAACGTCTTCACCGGCACATCTACGCCGAATCCAATAAAAAACCGGTTGGCGCCGATCCTTTCTTCCTGTTTGTTGATCTCAACGAATTGCGGGCCGTATTGCCAGCCGACGCCCCAATAGAAGGGCGATTTGCGGATGTTGTTGTGCAATTGCAGGCCGGGTTTGAACATATTTTTGAAGGTCAGATCGGTATCTATCGACTTGACCGACTGCGGCTGGTAAGTGAGTATCGAGCCGATGTCGAGGAAGGAGATAAACAACGAATACGAGCGGCGCTTCTGCCCGAATAAACGGCTGATCGAGATGCCGATGGGCATGGTTGGCGCCAGACTCACGAATTCCTCGTCTTTGCCAAGCGTTTCGCCGCTCCAGGTCTCCTGCCCGAAATTGCCGCCCAGGTAAGCATTTATACTCACACTCAACGTGCCGGCGCGTTTTACGCGCGAGCTGCCCGGCGGATCGGCGATCTGGTGCATCAGGCTTTCTACCGCATAACTGGTGCGGGCGTCAATGAGCCCGGCAATAAAATCGCCGTATTTCTGCAAATAGTGGATCGCCGGCTTGCGCATCTCGCCGCCCTTGCTTTCAATTTCGCTCAGGTCCAGACTGGTAAATACCCTGATCAGCGAACTGATGGCCCTGCCGTGGTCTTTGATATTGAGGTTGTAGATAAAGTTGAGCGTCTGCTCGGAAACGGCCGGAATTTGCTCCAGCCCCTTGATCTTTTTATTGAGGGCCACGAACTTGCCGGGTTTGCTCGCATCGGCTACCAACGGTATTTCGAGCAAACGGTTGAGCATATTGAGGGCGAAAGACGCCTTGCGGAAAAAAGCCAGCGTATCCAGCGCTTTGATAGAATCGGGCGCTGCCGGGTCGGGCAGGGTCGGTATTTCTTTGACCGTTTGCCGGGCAAAATCGGCCAATCCACTGGCGGACAACAAGCCTACGCCGTTGGTGCGGCTCAGGCGCTGCTGCATCAAGCCGAGGAATGCCGCCTCTTTGCGACCGCCGTCGAGCATACCGTCCAGTTGCTCGTGGGTGATCCATTTTTGCGCAGGGTCGCCGCTGTGCAGACAATACATGATGTTGGAGGCCAACTCGGTAGTCTGCAGGATGGG
Organism: Saprospiraceae bacterium; assembly: GCA_036741235.1. Lineage (GTDB taxonomy): Bacteria > Bacteroidota > Bacteroidia > Chitinophagales > Saprospiraceae > JABWBR01. The sequence continues at coordinate 1,333 of DAINSQ010000249.1, forward strand.
CCTGGCATTGTCGCGGCCTTTGACGGTTTTTTCCGCAAACTGTTTTTCCAGCATCCCCAACTGTTCTTGTATGGCGCCCAACGTATTTTCAAGTTCGTAGATTTGAGCCCTGATATAGGAAAATGGCGCGGCTTGTTGCTTGCCCAGCAGGTATTTGCGCGAAGGACTGGCCAGGTAAAGGTCGGGATGCCGGGCATAAAGTAATGTGTCGAGGGTGAAAAAACGTAGTTCCACCGCATCGAAATGCGCCATTTTTCGCTGAAGTTTGATCACGTCCAGGTTTTCGTCGGGGGCGATCAATTCGTCGAGCACGTCCAAATCTACCTCAGCTTCAATATTTTGGAACTTGTTGTCCGTTAATAAATTACCTAACGCGTTAAAAGCCAGGCGCTGATCGCGAGTGGGACTGGCATTATTCATCCAAAAATCTTTGTCGTCGGCGATGGCCTGTCGCAAGGCGGCCACATCGGCGGCAAATTTCTCCTGCGCCCTGGCCAAAGTCCCCTCCGGGTCCGATTCCTGCATCCAGCGGTCGACTGCGGCTTGGTAGCGCACCAGGTCGCTCTGCCATTCGTATAACACATCGGCGATGCTCTGGTCGTTAAACCAGGCGCCATTGATGCGTTGGGCCAGTTCGATACCGGCGCCCCGCCATTGCTGGGCCGTGCGCTCTACGCCGAAAAATTTGTCGTAGCTCTCCAGGGTATTGTATTGGTCCATATAGGCCGAATCGAGTTCGCCCTGGAGCAACTGCGGCAGCAGGTTGAGGCCGAATTCATTGCCTTCGCCCAGCAAGACATCGAGGTTGTAGTTGGGCTTGTCGAGGTATTCGTTCAAAAACGGCGCCGGAGCGGCATTGGGGAAGGAGTTGGGGAAATCTTCCGCGCTGGCCAGCAGATCGGCTTCGCCGTTGTTGAGCGCCAGGTAGATCTCCTTCATTTGGTCAACCGCTTCTTTTGACAAGCGGATCAATTCCTGGTATTCCAGCGATTCGAAGGCCGTTTCGGCCAGTTTCAAGTTGACTTCTTTTGTTTTTTCGGCAAAACTCTCGTACAAATAACGGTTGGTAGCCGGCACTGCTTCTTCTATGGGCATGTCAAACTGCACCAGGCTGACGAGGCTGTACAGGGCCAGCAGGTTGTAGGCCACGGGGTCGGCTTGCAGCGACTCGAAGTATTCGTCTTGTACCAACAGGAGCGGCAGCCTGACGCTCATCTTTTGGAGGTCTTCGTAAAATGCCTGCCGCAGCCGCGCTACAAACGAATCGGAATACGAAAAATCGGCATTGCCGAATTCGGTTGTTACAGTAGGGAATAACATCAGCAAATCGGGGGTCTCTTCCTTGAGCAGGCGGTCGAAGTAGTTGATGATCACTTCGTCTCTGGCGCGGTCGAGGATAAACAAGGCCAGCCCTTCGATGATGGCGGCTTCAGAGTTGAGAATGCCCTTGGGCGCGTTGCGGTTGCTGTTGCCGGCGGTGATCTGCAGGGCTTCGATAGGCGGAAAAACCGGCGTCCGATAACGTTGTATGACATTGTTCACCGACAGATAGTCGGCGGGAGAAACGACTTCTTTGGCATACAACTTTTCCATGATCATCTCCCGGGCGCCTTTGTCGACTGTAGATTCAAACTGGCGCGCCTGGGCGATGGAAAAGGTCGCCTCGTCATTCAACTTCAGCGATACGCTATCGCCGAACAAACCGCTAATCAACGGATTCGAGGCGTACCGGAGCTTGAGTTCTTCCCAGGAGCCGGCAACGATGGCTTCGCCGGCGTACGATTTATCATAGTGGTGCAAAATGGCTATCAAATCTGCCTTGGCGCGGACAGCGGCGGTATCGTCGGGCGACGCGCTGTTTTCCAGTATTTCAATACACTCGGCCAGGGCGTTGGCGTCTTGTAACAGACTTTGGCTAAAACCGGGTATGGCGGCAAGAAAAAGGATAAGGCAGGTTTGCAGTGTTTTCTTTATGGTTGCCATGGATGATGTGTTTTTGGTGAGTTAAACCTGCGGCAATTTTGATTTCATAGTGTTGGTCAGCATGTCGTAAAATGCAAAAAACTTGGTCAATACGGTAGCCTGCTTGATACCCTCCCCTATCCGCTTGAAAATGATGACATCCGATTCGGTTGATTGTACCTGGTTGTTGTTCAACGCGCTGCGATAGGCGGCCAATACCGGTACCTGCGCCTGCTGTTTGGGAATAAACTGGGAATTGGTATCCAGATCGGTACCCTGATTTTTAAAAAACGCCTTGCGGCCCGTAATATTTCGCTGAGCGATCAGCAGGGCATCCAATACTTTGAGGTTAAAATCCGTAATGGCAGCGCTACGGCGCTCATCGCTGGAGGGCTTTAATACTTTATTTTTGAGATAGGCGATAAAGTCGCGGGAAATTTTGAGGAACTTGGGCAAATCGCCGGGGTCGCACTGGTCAATCTCCAACATGAAATTGGTGATGTCTTCCTCTGAAAAAGAAATGGGGCTGACCCATATGGCAGGGTCGTTAAACAAAGCGATGACATTGTCGAGTTCTTTCCCCAAGGCAACCAGATCGGCGTTATTGGCGCCAAACCGGCCCTGTACCATCTGGAATTTGTTCAAACTGATCACTTTGGCATCGTGCAAAATGACCTTGAATCTTTCGTTGTCGGTTGGCATAAAACGGGTTTGTAGGCGGTTAACAAAATTTGGGCTAAGATCATCCAAATATACTATAAGTTTGAAAAGTATTGCAGATGATCGTTTTATTGTACGTATACTCCCTGATTTTGTTTTACCCCCTAACCTGAAACATGCTCTATGGGCAACTTTGCGACTGTGATATCTATGCCGGTCATTGAGCGGAGTCGAAATGAGTGATACCGGGCAGGCGGCTGCCCTGGCGTGTTTGAACTAAGATAGGTGTGATGTCAGAATGATACAAAAGGATAATCGACTCCCCCTGGACTTTTAGGCTGTACGACCATACACCTTTGTGGTACTTAGTGCCCTTTGAGCCTTCGTGGTGAAAAACAAGGGCATAAGCTAATTCTTTAACCAAAAGGCTCAAAAACCACACAAAGGCACTAAAGTTTAGCCCTTTTTATTGGACTGTGAGATTGTGCGATCTATGCTAACCAATGTAACTGCTTTGTGTAACCGTAATTTTGCGGTACTCAAAACTTGCAAAGCAACCAGGCAGCGCTTATTTTTGTAACAAACCCATACTCCGAATGAAAATTTGTATCTCGCCCATAGCGGATTTACACGCAATAAAAGTACATATACACAACCAGATGGAGCGCTTATACGTACTCAAGGTTCGATAACACAGAAGTTGGTGGTAACTAAGAAAAAAATAAAATGAACGGCAAACGAATAATCGGATTAAAAGAATTTAGAAAAGTTGTCGAAGAATTGGCAACTGAGACAAAAAGTGAGTTTCCAAGTCTCTACTTTGATTACGCGGGAATGATTCCGATAAATGACAAAACATTCAGATACGATAGCTCGCCAATAAATACAGAAGTTTTTGCGACAACAGGAGGGGATGGGGTTCATTATAGTATTTTGGAAATATCAGAAAAAATACAACCAGTCGTAATGACAGTTCCAATGAATTTTGGAGATTCAATGAGAGATTACAACTGGATAATCGGCGAAAATTTAAACGAATTTCTTTCAATCGGATATTTTAACGGTTGGTTTCCAATCGAGCAACTATGCTATGATAATGAATGGGCAATTGATTTCTATTCTAAGGAAAACATGGAGGAAGATTATCAAAATGACGCAGACATTCAATTCGTAAAAAAATTAAGAAGCAAATTTGGATATGACCATGTTCCATTGAATAACGAGAGATTAAATGAATTGGCGGATAATTATTTTCAGTATCTCAGATTTAATTCAGAATTCGT
>DAINSQ010000250.1:0-5201 GCA_036741235.1 Saprospiraceae bacterium
GCCAACTCATCAGAAGGCCCGGTCCCTAAAGGATTGGGCCTTCGCCGTTTTTCAAGGCTGCAAAATGCTTACCCCCCGCAGGCTCCTCAGCGTTCTCCGCCTTTCCTCGGGTTGAGGCTCGAATCGCCACAGCCGGTATAGGTCTCACCGTCGCGAAGCACAGTTACGGTGTAGGGCGCTTCAAAGCCCGACATGGAGTCAAAACAGGTTTTTTCTTCGAGTTTTACCACTATTCTGCTATCGCCGGCGCTCGATTCGAAGGTGAGTACGTTGCCTTGCTGAACGGGCGACTGACAGGGGTAGGCAGTTTTGCCCAAATCCATGTGATTAAACATTATCGCGTTGCTGTCAATGCGCACATTCCAGAAAGGTTCGTTGCCTGCACAGTTGTAACTGATGGCAAGCCCGGATACTTTTTTTTCCGTACCCGGCTGCTGTTTTTTTGACGCGGTATTACAGCTGAGATTACCGCTGTTTTCTCCGGTCGGCAGGGGGGCTTTCTTCGCGAACGCCAGGGGAGCATTTATGGATGATCTTTAAATCCCGCCCACGCGTTGCCAGAAATCATGCCAGGCTTTGTTGAAATCGCGGGGTTGTTCGCGGCTTTCGCGGGCGTCCCATTCCTCCTGGTTTTGTTCTACAATAAATTTGAAGACATAATCGGACTCGTCGCGCAGCTTGTCGGAAATGCCGCCGAAACGCAGGTCGTTGATCTGTAGGGCGCCGTCTTTTCGGCGCAAGACATTGTAGTACTCGTCTGAAAACCACCGGATGATGCGCATGGCGCGATCGGTTTCGTGGCCGGCCAGGAGATGGTGGCCTTTGGGTATTACGTCAAATTCGAGTACGCGGGGCCGGCTGTCGAGTAGCGAATACAGCCCGCGGTAGTAGGCGGTATCGCCTTCCGCTATACCTTGCCACAGGATATTATTGAGGATGGTGGGCATGGTCATCATCCGATGGTAGGTAATACCCTGTTCTTGCAGCGATTTCTCGAAAATCTGATCTACCCGCCATTTGTTGTAAAAAGTAAACAGCATATATGCGCTGCTAATGCCGATGCCTATCCAATTGACCAGCCGCCGGCGCGGCGTGCGCCGGGTCATCACCATAGCGATAAGTACGCACAATAAAAAAGGCAGGGTATAAAAAGGGTCGGCTACAGAAATATTATTGAGCGAAACGCGGGTATCGGCAAACGGCTGGAATAGTTGGGTGCCGTAGGTAGTGCAGGCGTCTAGCAGCGGATGGGTGAGAATAGCCCAAAACAACAACCAGGCCCAACCCTGCCAGGCCACAGTGCCGTTGGTGCTGGGGCGCCTTCGCCATTGTTCGCGCAAGCCCGCTGCCAGCGGGAAAAAGAGCATAACGGCGCCAACGGTCAATGCTATTTTTATAGCGGTGGGCGCCGGCATAGGCATTACCGCCGCTCCGATGATCAGCAAAGCCATCAACCCCGCCCCGGCTAGTAGAAAATCACGCGGCCAGTACTTTCGCCGGTCGGGGTCGTAAATACGCGACAACAACCAGCCCAGCAACAGTGGAGTGACCACGGCATAAGTAAAAGAATGGGTAATGGCGCGGTGAAAAGCCAACCCGCTCATCGGATCGGCTACGAGACTTGAAAACACGTCGAGGTCGGGCAGGGTGCCGCCGATGGCGCCCCATAACATTGCCCTGTTGCCTACTTTCCTGCCCAGCACAGCTTCCCCTACGGCAGCGCCCAGCGTCAATTGGGTGATGGAATCCATTGTGTGGTTTTGTTACCGTACTTAAACCGCGCAAAGGTATAAACTGTTTTATGTCGCCAAGCCGCTTAAAAATGCTATTATCGCTCCGCAATATACGCGCCGGCACTTTCTTGCGTTACTATACACGAATTACTGTGATTTGCAGGATGTGCAGGATGAGGTATCCTAAATTAAAACAACAACGAAAACTCAATTTCCATGCGGTATTTGTTCATAGCTTTGTTGCTGCCGTTTTTTTTTAGCAGCTGTAAAAACGAAGGCGCAACGGGTTCCTCTGCCAAACCTCAATTGCAACCCGTTGAAATTACAGACAGCACCGGTTATGTTATCAAGTATACCCGGCGCGCTTTCGACTATGCCCGCGAAGGCGAATATACGCGCAGCGCTCCCAATGGCAAGCTGTTAGAAGTAGCCCACTACGCCAATGATACGCTTGATGGCTTGCGCATCCTCTTTTACGAAACCGGCGATACGCAAATTGTGGAGACTTATAAAAACGGCAATTTCGAAGGGGTTTACAAAGCCTTTTATCCCAATGGGCAGTTGGAACTGCTCGGCCAATACGCCGCCAACGCTATGGATGGAGAGTGGAAGCGCTACTACGATACCGGCGAATTGATGGAAGTGGTCACCCTGCGAGAGAATATGGAAAACGGGCCTTTTAAGGAATATTATAAAAATGGCAACCTCAAGGCAGAAGGCAATTACAAAGACGGCGATAACGAAAACGGTTTGCTCAAGTTATACGACGAGTCGGGCACATTGATCCGAACCATGAATTGTGAGATGGGCGTTTGCCGCACCATTTGGAAAAAAGAATAAGGCATGCAAAAACAACTACTCGTTTTTTTTCTGGCGCTCGGAGCCGGATTGAGCCTGCACGGACAGATCGGCGGCCAGTATACTTACTCTTTTCTCACTCTATCACCTTCGGCGCGAATTTCGGCCCTGGGCGGCAGTATGATAGCAGTGAGCGATGACGATGTCAACCTGGCATATGCCAACCCGTCGCTGCTCAACGCCGATATGCACCAACAAATCGGATTTAGCCACGGCTTTCTGCCAGCGGGTATCCAATACGGCTATGCGGCATACGGACAGCACCTGCCCAAGATTAAAGCTACGCTTCACGGCGGCGTACAATACGTGCGCTACGGCGACCTGGAAGCCCGCAATGAACTCAACGAGGTAGAGGGTAGTTTTAAAGCCGCCGAATACGCTATTGTGGCCGGAATCGGCTATCAGGCTTACGACCGCCTCACCCTGGGCGCTAACCTCAAATTTATTACTTCCAATCTGGCTTCTTATACTTCCAATGCACTGGCTACCGACCTTGCTGCCGCTTACAACGATACCTCCGGTCGAACTACAGTGTCAATTGTTTTTAAAAATATTGGCAGCCAATTGTCGAGCTATCGCCCCGACAACAGGGAGGCGCTGCCCTTTGAGGTGCAACTGGGTTTTTCGAGGCGATTGCGCTACCTGCCTTTCCGGTTTTCTGTGATTTATCAACATTTACAGCGCTGGAATATTACCTACGACGATCCCAATACTAAAGAAGAAGACCCCTTCTTTTTTGGCGAAAACCCACCGTCGGAGAGCGAAGCAGCTGTATTTTTTGATAACCTGTTCCGTCATTTTATTTTTAATGGCGAATTTTTGTTGGGGAAAAAAGAAAATCTGCGCCTGCGAATTGGGTACAACCACTTGATGCGCAAGGAATTATCACTGGATAATTTCAGAAGCCTCAGCGGCTTCACGTTCGGCGCAGGTATCAAGATTAATCGCTTCCGCATCGACTATGGGCGCACTAATTATCACCTGGGCGGCGGGTTGAACCACCTCAGTATTGCTACGAATTTGAAGGAGTTTAAGCGAGGATAGGCTGTTCTCGGTTGTCCGTTTTAGGTTGTAAGTTTGTTTATAGGTTTACAGGTTTACTCTTATTCATAAACTTTTAAACTATTAAACTTATAAACGAACCTACAACCTACAACAACCTACAACCTACAACCTACAACAACCTACAACCCCAACCCTTTCCCCCACCGGGGCTGTCTTACCTATAAAAAAACATCCCGTCATGCGCACATTACCAATTATTGGATTAATGGCCGTGTTGTTCTTTACACACTGCCAGACCAGCGATCTGCCCAATCCGCAAGCGCCTGTCAATTACGGTTGCGTGGAAAACCCAGTAGCTTGCGAACTTGTATCGGCCAACAATGAGTTTGGCTTTAACCTGTTTCAGCGGCTTCACGAGGAATCCCCCAATGACAACATTTTCATCTCGCCGCTGAGCATCAGCACTGCCTTGTCGATGACGCTCAATGGAGCGGCGGGCGAAACCCGCGAAGGTATGAAAAACACACTGGCGTACAACGATCTGAGTATCGACGACATCAACAATGCCTATCAATACGTATTAACTGCGTTGCCACTGCTCGACAACCACGTACAGATGTATCCCGCCAATTCTATTTGGTATGAAAAAACGTTTCCGGTAAAGGTTCCTTTTTTAAATACCAACCAGACGTACTTCGACAGCGAAATCAATCCGCTTGATTTTAAAGACCCTAACTCCGTTGATATCCTCAACGGCTGGGTAAACGACAAAACCAAGGGCAAAATCCCGACAATTATCGACGAGATTTCACCCGATGCTATCATGTACCTCATTAACGCCATCTATTTTAAAGGCGACTGGCGCAAGCAATTTGACGAAGACAAAACTATCACCGGCGATTTTTACAAAGCCGACGGAACTACCGTGCCTGTAAAATTGATGAACTACGGCGGCGAAACCGATATGCGCTATTTTGAAAACGACAAAATCCAGGCCGTCGACCTGCCCTATGGCGATTCGGTGTTTTCTATGTCGCTGTTGTTACCCAAAGAAAATTATTCGCTCGACCAACTTATCAACGACCTGAAAGCCGGCGCCTGGAATGACTGGCAGGACGATTTCAACAACCAGCAGGTAGTGCTGCATATGCCCCGCTTTAAAATGGAATACGAAAAGGTGCTCAACGATCATATGATTGCTATGGGCATGGACCTGGCTTTCCGCTCCGATGCCGCCGATTTCAGCAATATTGCCGACGCCAACCTCTATATCAGCCTGGTCAAGCACAAATCTTTCGTAGAAGTTAACGAAAAGGGCGCCGAAGCCGCCGCGGTGACTATTGTCGGTATTGAGGTTACCTCCGTGCCGCAATACGTTAGTGTGACTTTTAACCGCCCGTTTGTTTTCCTGATCAGAGAGAATAAGAGCAACGGCGTGTTGTTTGCGGGCAAAATGATGGAGCCGTGAATTATTTCCACGTAACGCCACGGTTCGTTTTGCTTTACTGAGGAACGCCACGGGGTCGTTTATTTACTCAGATACGCCCGCCGTTTGTTTATTTACTCAGGAACGCCACGGGTTTGTTTAGCTGTACTTAGGTACGC
>DAINSQ010000251.1:0-5186 GCA_036741235.1 Saprospiraceae bacterium
GTCACCATGTCACCATGTCACCTTGTCACCTTGTCACCTTGTCACCTTGTCACCTAGAATCACTCCTCGGATAAACCCGGCATTTCCACAAAAGAGGCGTGCCGCGCATCGTGAAATAGCCGGTGTGTAGCCTTCTGAAAGGCCTCCTCGCCGCAATGGTAGATATCTACGAAAGTCTGCGGATTGCGATCAACGAGTGGGAACCAGGAGCTCTGCACTTGTATCATCAGCCGGTGGCCTTTTTTGAAAGTATGGGCAATGTCGGGCAATTCAAAGCGGACTTTGGCGACTTCTCCCGGCGCAAAAGGCTCGGGTTTTTCAAAACTGTTGCGGAATCGTCCGCGCATTACTTCACCGCGCACCAACATCTGGTAACCGCCCATCGGTGTTTTTTCGTTATCGTGAATATTGGGGGTATTATCTGGAAAAACATCAATTACTTTGACGATAAAATCGGCATCGGTACCGGTGGTGGTAACGTAGATTTCGGCGGTAACAGGGCCGGTAGCGGTGAAATCTTCCTGTAGCGGCGCCGTTTCGAATACCAGCACATCGGGCCTGCGTGCGGCAAAACGCTGATCGTCGAGCATATATTCGGCGGTGCGGTCCAGGTGTACGTATTCGGCATAAGGAACGGGTTTGGCGGGGTCGCTGATATATTCTGAAAAGCCGGCCCCGGCCGATGGCATAGCATTCGACAGCCCCTGCCCGGGTTGAAAATACCAGCGCGTCATGGTTGTATTTTTCGGCGGCCATTGGTCGAAAGCGCGCCACTCGTTGGCCCCGGTGATAAATATGGTAGCTTCCGGCAGCGTCATGGCGCCTTCGTCTTTGAGATAATAGTTAAAAAATACCTTTTCTACCGATTCGCGGAAGTAATAAGATGTGGGCGCTCCAAAGTGGATATTGCCCAACGATTCTCCGCTGTTGCGCGCCCATTGGCCGTGCGACCAGGGCCCCATGACGATGCGGTTGCTGTGGCTTGCCGGATTTTGTTTTTCGATGGCTTCGTAAGTGCGCCAGGCGCCGAAGCAGTCTTCAGCGTCAAATAATCCGCCTACGGTCAGTACGGCAGGTTTGATATTTTTGAGATGGGGCCGCGGATTGCGAGCCTTCCAGAAATCGTCGAGGTTGGGATGGGCCATGAGGTCGTTCCAGAATTTCAACGAATCGCCGAAATAACGGTCTTTGGCATTGCGAAGCGGGCCGAGTTCGAGGAAAAACTTGTAGTTGTCCTCCACCGGCCAATCAAAGCGCTTGGGGCCGACGGTAGTAGGTTTGGGGCGCGGCAGCCCAAAACTGGAATAAAATGAAAATCCGTCGAGCAGAAAAAAAGCGCCGTTGTGGTGAAAATCGTCGCCGATAAACCAGTCTGTCACCGGCGCTTGCGGCGATACCGCTTTGAGTGCGGGGTGCGCGTCAATCAGACTCATAGTGGAGTAAAAGCCGGGATACGAGATACCGCTAACGCCAACGCGGCCATTGTTGCCGGGCACATTTTTGATCAGCCAGTCGATGGTGTCCCAGGTATCGCTGCTCTCATCAGTGTCTTTTTTTGTTTTTTTATTGGGATTATGCGGGCGCACATCCTCGAATTCGCCCTCGCTCATCCAGCGGCCGCGCACGTCCTGGTATACGAAAATATAACCTTCGCGGGCCAATACCATACTTGGGCGATGGGCGGTGCGGTAGGTTTCGGCGCCGTAGGGCGCTACCGAATAGGGGGTGCGATTGAGCAGGATGGGATAAGATTTTGATTTATCTTTGGGGGTGTAAATCGAGGTAAACAGCCGCACGCCATCGCGCATAGTGATGTATTGTTCTGTTTTGGTATAATGTGCGCGAATGTAAACAGAGTCTTCTGCCGCGGTTTGAGCATGCGCGGCTACAATAAAGGCCGTAAAAAAGGCCAACAGCAGGGTGTTCAGAATACGCATGACCTGATTTTTTTCCTAAAGGTAAAATAAAACTATCTTGTTAAAAGTGCGTTTTTTGTATTATTACCCGCAAACACCCGCTTACCATACTTATTATGGCTGAACAAGACAAGAGCAAACTGGATTGGACGCTACTGGTAAAAGTACTGCGCCTGGCCCTGCCATACCGGCGGTTTATGATACTTACTGCAGTATTGGCCGTGGTAATGGCGCCGCTGGGCATTTTGAAGCCATATTTGATTCAGGTGATGGTTGATGAGCATGTTTTTACCGGCGATATCCCCGGGCTCACCCGGCTGGCCATCATTGTAACCGGCCTTTTGTTCCTGGAAGCCGCTATGCGATATGTTTTCAACTACACTTCAAGCTGGCTCGGACAATCGGTAATCCGCGATCTGCGGGTTCGCGTATTCAAGCACCTCACCAGTCTGCGACTGCGTTATTTCGATACTACGCCCATTGGCACCTCTACCACGCGCACCATCAACGACATTGAAACTATCAACACCGTTTTTTCGGAGGGCATCATTACCATCGTTGCCGATTTGCTTACCTTGATCGTTGTATTGGGCATCATGTTTTACACCAGTTGGAAACTCACGCTGGTATGTATGACCGTGCTGCCGATTCTGGTGGTAGCCAGTTATATTTTTAAAGAAAAAGTAAAAGCCTCTTTTCAAATAGTGCGTACGCAAATTGCCAGGATGAACGCCTTTTTGCAAGAGCGGATCACCGGTATGCGCATTGTGCAGATTTTCAATGCGGAGAAGCAGGAACTCGACAAATTCAGGGCCATCAACCGGGAATATACCCAGGCCAACCTCGACGCCATATTATATTACGCCGTATTTTTTCCCGTTGTCGACATCATTGCCGCCGCCTCGCTGGGCCTTATGGTGTGGTGGGGCGCCCGCAATACGCTGGTAGAAGGCGGTATTACGCTGGGCGTACTGGTGGCGTTTCCGATATACATCAATATGCTGTTCAGGCCCATCCGCATGCTCGCCGACAAGTTCAACACCCTGCAAATGGGCCTGGTAGCTGCCGAACGTGTTTTCGCCCTGCTCGACAAAACTGATAAAATAGAAGATACCGGCCATTTGGCGCCGGCCAAACTGCGCGGCGAAGTGGCCTTCGACCACGTCTATTTTGCATACAACAACGAAGACTATGTACTGCGCGATGTCAATTTCAAAATCAACCCCGGCGAAACGCTGGCTATCGTGGGCAGCACGGGGTCGGGCAAATCAACCATCATCAACCTCCTCAACCGGTTTTACGATATCCAGCGGGGCCACGTTTTGGTAGACGGCGTTGATTTGCGCGACTACCAGTTGCAGGCGCTGCGCAGGCGCATTGCCATAGTTTTGCAGGATGTGTTTTTATTTTCGGGTTCCGTTTATGAAAATATCACCCTGCGCGACCCCGATATCAGCCGCGAACAGGTAGAGGCCGCAGCGCGTATGATCGGCGCCCACGATTTTATTGCCAGGCTACCCGGCGGCTACGACTATCAGGTCATGGAGCGGGGCGCCACCCTGTCGATGGGGCAGCGGCAGCTCATATCATTCGTCAGGGCCCTGGTTTTTGATCCCGACATCCTCATCCTCGACGAAGCCACCTCCTCTATCGACCCCGAAACGGAGGCGGTAATTCAATACGCCACCGAAAAGCTCATAGCTCGCCGCACGTCTATTATCATTGCTCACCGCCTGGCTACCGTGCGCAACGCTCGCAATATCCTGGTGCTCGAAAAAGGAGAGGTACTCGAATTCGGCCCCCACGAAGAATTGCTCAAAATACCCAATGGACGCTACCGCGACTTGTACGAAATGCAGTTTTTGCAAATGGCGGAGCCGTAGTCCGACGGCGATAGCATGATCATGGCTGCACTTGGAAGCCATAAGGTTCGCTGCCGGCTTGCGACGTGCGCTTTTAAAAGGGATTATTTTGAGATTCGTTGTTCTTAGGATAACATCAAACGGATATGTAGAAAATCAACAATCTTATTTATAGATAAATATTGACTTTTTAACATTTATTTTGTACATTTCGTTTTATTACAGCGGCAATGAGATATTGCCTTTTCCCCCGTGTTCTATGCATACCGCATGCCGTTGAATGATGGGTATTATGTTTTTGGTTTTGCATAGCCTATCTTTTTGCGCCCTGCCTACTTTCATTAAAGAGCGGCACAAAACGCCTGAAATCCTTTTATCAACGCGTACTCCTTTTTGATCATAAACAGCCTGTTCTATGCATGTTGACAATTAAAATGTCTGGTCATGTGTACTTTATTCACTGTTCCAAAATTGACCGATAGGCCAATGTCCTTCCTTGGGGGAGGGGAAAAACGTCCAACCGCGCCCGGTGGACAACTGCCGGGACAGGGACGTATGGTTTCACCTTTAAATTATGCTTTAAAACTGATTCTACTTGTCTTACTGGCCGGATGGCAAGTAAGTAATGCGCAGGACCCAATACTCGCTAAATGGACTTTTGAAGGTGACGTTACTTCCGCAAGCACTGTAGCAAGCGGTATCACTGCTCAAAATGCCTTCTTCGGCCCCGACGTGGGTCATGTCGGTTTTACCAGCGGTAATGGAGGCCGCGCGTATAAAGCAGAAGAATGGACCGAAAGCAATACCAGGGATAACGATGAATTTATTCAGGTTAAAATTACCGGCTCTTGTTTCAGGGTGTTATATTTTGCCTGGCATTTTAGGAGGGACCCTGAGGGCCCAAGGAAGTACGAGGTTCGTTATTCTACCGATGATTTTTATACAAGCACGCTTCTTGCCAACGGGTCTCTTAATGATATTACAAACTGGTATACATTCGATCAACTGGTAAATCTTTCTAATCTCACTCAGATTACTTTCAGGATTTATGGATTTGATAGTGAAGATGAGAATGACAATGAGAATGTATTCCGCTTCGATAATATAGCTATCGAAGGATATACTTGTCCCGTGGATTCCGATGGTGATGGAATTTACGATCCTGTGGATAACTGTCCTTATACGCCTAATCCAAACCAGTTAGACTCAGACCATGACGGTAAGGGCGACTTATGCGATAATTGTCCATTTAATGTTAATCCCAACCAGGAAGATGCCGATAACGACGGCAAAGGCGATGTTTGCGACAACTGTCCCAACGTAGCCAATGCTAGCCAGACGGATACAGATTATGACGGCAAGGGCGATGTGTGCGACAACTGTCCCAACATATCCAATGCCAACCAGG
>DAINSQ010000252.1:0-5152 GCA_036741235.1 Saprospiraceae bacterium
TACGCCGTTGACCGACCCAAAGTTTGTCAACCTGTCGTTTTTCGGCCCGTTGCATACGCCCAACACTACGATCTACACCAACTTCCGTCGTGGAGCTCACATTCGCCGTAGCTCGCAGCACGATATCTACAACTCGGCCCTTGTGGGGTTCCCCACTGCGCTTCGCCTGGAAAGCAGCAATAGTATTAACGCTTTTCTCAACGGCGACCTCAACCTGAAAAACAACATTTGGAGTGGCTCTATTGACTCTACCAGTACCAATTACCAGGCTGTACTTACGCAATTGACAGCTACTGGTAATACTGTAGTCAACGGCCCGGCCGACTTAATGGTCGCCAACCCATATGCTATTGTCAACCCGGATTTCCGTCCCCAGACCGGCTCTCCACTGCTCAGCGGCGCCGATGCGGGTATCTATGCCGATCCGTTCTACACTGCTGTAACTTTCCGCGGCGCTTTCGGTGCTAATAGCGACTGGGACAAGTGCTGGACCGAATGGGATCCCGAAAATGCCGATTATAGCACGGCGCCCATCGACTATGTAGCTGCCTTCAGCGCATTCGGCAGCCAGGTCACGAACAACATTGTAGCATTCACAGCTCCGGCGGGTTCAGGCCTTACTTATGCCTGGGATTTCGGCGATTTCACTACATCTACTCAAGCCAACCCCGTCCATGTATACCAGGCTTTGGGTACTTACAATGTCAGCTTGTTTATCACCACGGCTCGCGGTTGTACCAAAACAATTACGGGTACTGTTAACATTACCTCTGGCACGCCCGAAATTGCTGTAAACAACGACATCACTACCAATACGACCTGGGACAACAACAACATTTACCGCCTTACCGGCTCTACTTGCATTTATGTGCGCAACGGCGCTACGCTGACCATTGAGCCGGGTACTATCATCAAAGGCGACCCATCGGCATTGGTCATCACCAGAGGTTCCAGGATCATCGCCGACGGTACGGCTGAGCAGCCTATCGTCTTTACTTCTGCACAACCTGCCGGTGAGCGTGCTGCCGGCGACTGGGGCGGTTTGATCATTCTGGGCAACGCGCCCATCAACACGCCTGGCGGACAGTCGGTTGTTGAAGGCGGTTGCGACCCCGTATTGGCTACCTACGGCGGCACTGACCCAGCCGACAACTCCGGTATTTTGCGCTACGTGCGCGTTGAATTTGCCGGTATTGCCTTCCAGCCCAACAACGAGTTGAACTCGTTTACTTTTGGCGGCGTAGGTACCGGAACGGTAATTGAACACGTACAATCGAGCTTCGGCGGCGACGACGCCCTGGAGTGGTTCGGCGGTACGGTTAACGGCAAATACCTCATCGCTTACAAGACGGTAGACGATATGTTCGACACCGACTTCGGCTACAATGGCAAAAACCAGTTTGTACTGGGCATCAGCGATCCCAATATCGCTGACATCTCGGGCTCTAACGGTTTTGAGTCGGACAACGACGGATCGGGCACTGCCAATACCCCGTTGACTGACCCGAAATTCGTCAATGTATCTATTTTTGGTCCCAAGCAGACGGCTGCTACTACCATCAACAGCAACTTCCGCCGCGGCGCACACATTCGTCGCAGCTCTTCGCACGATATCTACAACTCGGCTATCGTAGGTTTCCCCACTGCGCTGCGTTTGGAGAGCAGCAACAGCATTAACGCTTTCCTTGGCGGCGACCTCGAATTGACCGCCAACATCTGGAGCGGCACGATTGACTCGACCAGTACTAATTACCAGGCTGTACTTACACAG
This sequence comes from Saprospiraceae bacterium, assembly GCA_036741235.1. Taxonomy (GTDB): domain Bacteria; phylum Bacteroidota; class Bacteroidia; order Chitinophagales; family Saprospiraceae; genus JABWBR01. Next base: position 1,772 of record DAINSQ010000252.1, read on the forward strand.
CTTGCCACTTACAATAATACGCTGGTTAATGGTCCGGCCGATCTATTGGTAGGCGATCCCTATTCGATTGACAACCCTGATTTCCGCCCGCAGGCCGGCTCTCCGCTGCTCAGCGGCGTTGATGCAAGCATTTATGGCGACAACTTCTTCACAACTGTTGATTATCGCGGCGCTTTCGGTTCCAATAGCGATTGGGACAAGTGCTGGACAGAGTGGGATCCCAACAATGCCGACTATAGCATTTCGCCGCTCAATTACTTCGCCAATCGCCCCGATGCATTCAACTATTCGCAAAACGGGGCAACGGTTATCTTCGCCGCTCCTGCAGGTGATTTTGACTACCACTGGGATTTCGGCCTGCCCGGCGACAGTGACGTTTCTACGTCGGCCAATCCGACATTTGTATATCCGGCATCCGGTGAATACACTGTCACGCTCATCGTTACCAATGCCCGCGGCTGTGCGACCGAAATTACTGAAACGTTCAACATTACCACTAGCGTAAAAGACATCGAAGGCCTCAGCTACATCAGCGTATTTCCGAACCCCACTTCGGGCGACGCCACGCTGGACCTCCGCCTCGATCAACAACTGTATGGCGAAGTAGCGCTTTACGACGTAACAGGCCGTCTGGTATTCCGCCACGATCAGCAGTTTGAACTTGGTCAGAATCAGATCACGCTGCCTACGGGCAATTTGGCCAACGGCATCTATATGGTTCGCCTGATGGCAGAAAACGGCGTAAAAACGCTGAAACTGCGCATTGAGAAATAAAATAGTTGTTTTGTATTAGTATCCGATCTCTCTGATTCAGACGGCTGGGCAGTTCGCTGCCCGGCCGTCTGTGTTTTTGTGGGGTGCTACCCCCTTTAAAGCAATCTACAAACAACAAGAGGCGACCCGTTGCCGGATCGCCTCTTTGATTTTGCTTATTTATCGCAATAATATTATGCCAAATCGAAACGGTCGAGGTTCATGACCTTATTCCAGGCGGCCACAAAGTCATTAACGAACTTCGCTTTGCCATCCTCGCAGCCGTAGACTTCTGCAATAGCCCTGAGCTCTGTATTTGAACCGAAGATAAGATCCACGCGGGTGCCGGTCCACTTGAGTTCGCCGGTTTTGCGGTCGCGGCCTTCGAATACATCCTGGGCGTCGGAAGCGGCCTTCCACGTTGTGCCCAGGTCGAGCAGGTTCACAAAAAAGTCATTGGTAAGCGCTTCGGGGCGCTTGGTAAAAACGCCGTGTTGAGCGCCGTCGTAGTTGGCATTGAGCACGCGCATACCGCCTACGAGCGCCGTCATTTCGGGAGCGGTAAGCGTCAGCAGTTGCGCTTTATCGACCAGCATTTCCTCTGCAGCCACCGTGTATTTTGCATTTTTGTAGTTGCGGAATCCGTCGGCAGCCGGTTCGAGTACGGCGAAAGATTCTACATCGGTTTGCTCCTGTGATGCATCGCCACGGCCGGGGGTAAACGGAACTTTAACATCGAAGCCGGCGTTTTTGGCGGCCTGTTCGATAGCGGCACAGCCGCCGAGCACGATCAGATCAGCCAGTGAAACCTGCTTATTGCCCGACTGTTCGCTGTTGAATGCTTTTTGGATGCCTTCCAGTTTATCCAGCACTTTTGACAATTGCGCCGGATTGTTCACAGTCCAGTATTTCTGCGGGCTCAGGCGGATGCGCGCGCCGTTGGCGCCGCCGCGTTTGTCGGAGCCGCGGAAAGTAGAAGCGGAAGCCCAGGCAGTGGATACCAGTTCAGAAACGGTAAGACCGGAAGCGAGTATTCTGCTCTTCAGCGTTGCGATATCATTGTCGTTAATAAGTTCATGCTTAACTGCGGGGACAGGATCCTGCCAGATCAGCTCTTCGGCCGGTACTTCGGGGCCGAGGTAGCGGGCGCGGGGGCCCATATCGCGGTGGGTGAGTTTAAACCAGGCTTTTGCGAAAGCGTCGGCGAATTCATCCGGGTTTTCGTAGAAGTGTCTGGAAATTTTCTCGTAAGCGGGATCAAAGCGCAGTGCCAGGTCGGTCGTCAGCATGATAGGTGCATGGCGCTTGTTGGGATCGTGGGCATCGGGCACTGAATCGGCGCCCATGCCGTGCTTAGGCTTCCACTGGTGGGCGCCTGCGGGGCTTTTCGTCAGTTCCCATTCGTAGCCGAACAGGTTCCAGAAGAAGTTATTACTCCATTTTGTGGGCGTTGAAGTCCAGGCGCCTTCGAGGCCGCTGGTAATGGTATCTTCGGCGCGGCCTTTGCCGAAGGTATTTTTCCAGCCCATGCTTTGTTCTTCGATACTTGCGCCTGCGGGTTCGCGGCCTACGTATTGGCCTGGGTCGGCGGCGCCGTGAGTTTTGCCGAAGGTGTGTCCGCCGGCAATCAGGGCAACCGTTTCGTAGTCATTCATTGCCATACGGCCGAACGTTTCGCGGATATCGCGGGCGGCGGCGATGGGATCGGGATTGCCGTTGGGGCCTTCCGGGTTCACGTAAATCAGGCCCATTTGCACAGCGGCGAGGGGATTTTCGAGGTCGCGGTCGCCGCTGTAGCGCTTATCGCCCAGCCATTCCGATTCAGAGCCCCAATAGATATCCTCCTCAGGTTCCCACACGTCCTCGCGTCCGCCGGCGAAGCCGAAAGTTTTGAAGCCCATTGACTCCAGTGCGCAGTTGCCGGCGAGGATCATCAGGTCGGCCCAGGAGATTTTCCGGCCGTATTTTTGTTTGACGGGCCAGAGCAACAGGCGCGCTTTGTCGAGGTTGGCATTGTCGGGCCAGCTGTTGAGCGGGGCAAAACGCTGAGTGCCGGCGCCTGCGCCGCCGCGGCCGTCGGAGATGCGATAGGTACCGGCGCTGTGCCAGGCCATACGGATAAAAAACGGTCCATAATGGCCGTAATCTGCGGGCCACCAATCCTGGGAGTTGGTCATCAACTCGAAAATATCCTTTTTTACAGCCTCCAGGTCGAGGGTTTTGAACTCTTCTGCATAGTTGAAGTTTTCACCCATCGGGTTAGAGAGCGCGGAGTGCTGGCGCAGGATATTGAGTTTGAGTTGGTTGGGCCACCAGTCGCGGTTGGATGTACCGCCGCCGGCGCCCTGCCTGAGCACTTTGCCCGTAAAAGGGCATTTGCTTTCGCCGTTGCCGTTGTGGCTCGCGGCGTTTGCCGGGTTAGACGTATTTTTGCTGTTATCCATAATACAAGTGAATGATTAATTGTTGTGCTAATTAAAAGTCTAAAATAGGGAAAATTGTTTAGCTGAGGTACTTTTTTAGGAGAAGAAAAGGGAATGTTGTGGGTTGTCGGTTATCGGTTGTGGGTTAGCAGTTGTAGGTTGTAGGTTGTAGGTTGTAGGTTGTAGGTTGTAGGTTGTAGGTTGT
>DAINSQ010000253.1:0-5092 GCA_036741235.1 Saprospiraceae bacterium
TCATAACCTTTCATAATCTTTCATAACCTTTCATAACCTCTCATAACCTTTCATCCCCCCTCATAACCTTTCATCCCCCATTTAATACAATCGTTGATTCGACCCACTTCCTTTAGACGCTTTTGCCACGCCTGCGAAATAAAACTGGATACCCAGGGAGAGGTCAAATTGGTTGGAGAGGGTAACCGTTTTTGACTGCACGCCCATAATATCAGTATTAAACTTGCTGCGGGAGAAATTGTATTTAACCAGCGCTTCGAGGCCGATGGCATCGTCGGAAAAGATGGTAAAACCCGGACCTACGCCGACGGCAAAGATATTCGTTTGAATATTTTGGGTTGGCGAATTATTGGAAGAATTGCCAAAGCCGAAATTCAATTCAAAAAAGAAGGCTTTATCCTCTCCGAGCATAGCGTAGTAGCGGGTAAACGGGCCGAAAAGCAGGTCGCTGTCATCTGTTTCTTCGTTTTGCGTCGATTTTTGACGGCTAAACGTGTAATCCAGGCCGATGCCCAGGGCCAGGTTATCGATAACCATATAACCTACTTTGGGCGTGATATTGAATTGGCTGGATGCAGGGCTCTCGGGGTTACTCGTGCTGCTGCCGTCCGTTACTTTAGAGGTGGCAGCCGAAAAACCGATAGAAGCGCCCATGATGAAGTTGCCGCGCGCAGTGAATTGCGCAAACAGCGCGTTGCCCACCAGCAAAAAGGCGAGCGTAAGCAGACAATTGGATTTCATTTGTGATTCAACTTTTTAATTAAGCAGGGCAAATATATAATATATAACGCTAAACTTTCTCTTGATGCGTATTCTGCCCACCCTACATTTTATTAATAATTAAATTTAAGCCTCAAAAAAGCAGCCTGGATAGGGCTGGTAAAGTTTTTTTCCTGTTTGCTAAACACGAGTTGTCCCACCATATCGAGCGTCCAATTGTCCATAATAGACAAAGTAAGGGTCGGGTTGGCAAAGAGGGCGTGTACTTCTACCGGGCTGTATATCAGCGCGATACCGCCGTTTAGTAGTGGAGTAAAGGGATACGCCGCTTGTGCGAATACTGCATGCCGATAGGGATACAGGTTTTTTGCCGACAGGTTGAAGTTGAACAGGCCGGCAATCGGAGCATTGTTGGCGCCGAGGCTGTTATAAAGATAGCCACCTTGCAGGTACAGCGAATTATTGAAAGCATAATCGATGCTCCAGGTAGCTGCCAGGGCGTCGGGGCCGTCGTTGAGAACGGGTTCGAACCAGGTAAATTCGCCTTTAAAGCCCATATCTTTGATATTGCCGGCCCAGCCGCCGCCGAGCGCCAGGTCGCCGCGGCTCAGTCCCGCCAATACCTGAAAGTCGTAACCGCCGGTATTGAATTTCCACAGGCCTGCAGCCACCGCCTCGTCCCAGTTGTCAAATGCCTTGACGGCTATTTCAATATCGGCGGCTACGCCGGTAAAATAGCGTATGCGCAGGGCGTCGCTGCCGGGGCGTTCTTCGTAGTCGAAATCGGTGAAAGCAAAAGCGTTAAAGATGTCGTTGGGATTCCATACGGTACCGATACCCCAATTTACGCGCTGCCGGCCCAGTCGGATCTCCCAGTTGCCGGCGGTATATTCGGCGTAAAGCCGGTCGAGCATGGTGTGAAGTACAAAGCCGTTGTCGTTGAGCAACACCCAGGATAAGTCGAAATAATCGTTGTTGGCATTGTCAACCCTGGCGGCATATCCGGGCGTACCCCGCACCAGATCGCCAAAAAAGAGGCGGTTGCGAAATTCGGCGGCGATGGTGAATTTCGAGCTGGGCAGCCATCTTACATTAATGCGGTTGTGGATCAGATTGTCCTGCAAAAATGTATCTACGAGTTTGAATTGCTGGAAATCCGGGTATGATTCATTAAAAAATAACAGGGTTTGCAGGTTTTTGACGTATCCGCCGATTTCCCAGCGGGCAGGGGTGGAGTCGGGGGGAGGAGGGGAGAGGGGGAGAGGGGGAGGGGGCGCCATGTCGTTGATAGCGGAGAGGGAAGAAATGCCGATAAAAACAAGAGCCAGGGAGATATAAATGCGTAACATGTTGAATGGCGATTAGAGGTTATGGATTCAGAGCCAATTGCGGCGTTTGAAAAACAGGAGCGTCATTGCCGACGAAAGCACCATGAGCAACAGGGCGAGGGGATAACCCCAGGGCCATTGCAATTCGGGCATAAAGCGAAAATTCATACCGTACAAGCTGGCGATAAGGGTAGGGGGCATAAACACCACCGTCACCACGGTGAACAACTTGATAATCCGGTTTTGCTCCATATCCACCAAACCCAGGAAAGTATTCTGCAGCGATTCGAGGCGGGCGAAATTAAAGGAAGTATGCTCCAGCAGCGATCCGGCGTCTTTGATAATTACCCGGAGTTTTTCGCGTTCATCGTGCGGAAAAATATCGCTTTTGAGCAAGGCGGAGATCAGGCGTTGCATTTCGCTGGTACTCTGCCGGAAGAGGATTGTAAGTTCCTGAAGCTGGTTGATTTCGATCAGTACATCCTGGTCGATGCGCCGGCTGAGCGTCAGTCGTTTGCTGGCGGCGTGGATTTTGCGCGAGAGTTCCTCGAGGAAGTCGGCTTCTATATCGATGCGGGTTTCGAAAAGCAGCAGGAAGATATGGTAGCCGTTGATATTGGGGCGTTTGCCCAGCCGGAAAGAGCGTATCACCTCGTCGAAAGAGCGCAGTTCAATATTTCGTTGGGTGACGAGCAGGTTGTCTTTCAGGATAAACGACACCGGGTCGGTGGCATATACGCCGTCGCGGTGAAAGATGTAGGTTGAGTTGGCGTTAATTTCGTTGCCATTTTCGAAATACTTGGAGCTGCTTTCAATTTCCTCGGCTTCCTGGCGGGTAAACAGCTCGATATTAAATTTGGCTTCAATGAGATCGCGTTCATCCGTGGCGGTATTGTAGAGATCGATCCACACCACGCGGTCGGGGTCGGTCAGCGCGAGTTGTTCCAACTCGGCGGTTGTTTGAAGGCCTGTTGCCGTTTTATAGACTGTAAACAACATCAGCGCTGATTTTTGTGGCCTAAAGGTAGAAAATTTCGCTGTTTAGTCGCGTCTTTCGTCGCTGGCAATTGCACCGTCAACCAGCGTAATCACTCGTTTGGCGCGGTTGATAACGCGTTGGTCGTGGGTAGAGAAAATAAAAGTAATTTTTTCCTCGCGGTTGAGTTCTGCCATGATGTCGAGCAGATTTTCCGTCGATTTGGAGTCGAGGTTGGCGGTGGGTTCGTCGGCCAGGATGAAAGCGGGTTTTGGGGCGAGCGCCCTTGCCACTGCCACGCGTTGTTGTTGGCCGCCCGAGAGTTCGCCGGGGCGTTTGTCGAGTTTGTCGTCAAGACCTACGGCATGAAGCAATTCCAGTGTTCGGGCCTCGCGTTCGGCTTTGGGCCTTTTCTGGAGCAGCATCACAAATTCGACGTTTTCGCGGGCGGTGAGCACCGGGATGAGGTTGTAGGCCTGGAACACAAAGCCGATGTGTTCTTTGCGAAAATCGATGAGTTCGTTGTCGCTTAGCTCGGTGATCATATGTCCGCCCACTTCTACCTGCCCTTCGCTGGGGTGGTCGAGCCCGCCCAGTATATTGAGCAGTGTAGATTTGCCCGAACCCGAAGGGCCAACGATGGCGGTGAATTCGCCTTCCAGGATTTCCAGGTCGATGCGCTGAAGGGCCTGTACGGGCATTCCCTCAGGGTCGTAAGTTTTGCTGATGCCTTTTGCTTTGATAACACTCATGAGTATGGTGATTATTAAATTTTGCGAATAGCTTCTACCGGTCGCAGACTGACAGCTTTCCAAGCTGGATAGAGCGAGGCTATCAGTGCGGTGATCATTACAAAAGTGCCCGCCTGCCAATATACTTCAGTGGGTAATTCGAAATAAATAATCTGCTCTAGCCCATAAAGTCGCAGACTTTCGGAATATGCGGAGAGGTTGATACCCCTGCTACCCAGGTAAAGCATAGAGACCCAGCCGAGCAGCATGCCCAGCGGCGCGGCTACCAGCCCCAGCATGAGGGCTTCGAAAACGATCATGAAAAAGACGCGCGTTTTGTTCATGCCGATGGCCATGAGCATACCTATTTCGCGGTAGCGCTCCAATACGGCCATGAGCATAGTATTGACAATACCGAAGACAAGCGCCAGCATAATGATGCCGAGGTAGATAAAAGATACGGTATTGATCTGTGATTCGTACATTTCCAGATCGGGCGAAATCTCGTGGTAGGTTTCCGGCATTACGCCGGGCAATAACTGCCGCAGCGTATCGCGCACGGCGTCAGCGCTTCGGGGGTCGTTGAGTAAAACGGCGACCTCCTGTGCTATTTCGTCTGCGGGGCTATTAGGGGCTAACAAGGCGGCCAGGTCGGCGTGTTCTACGAAAATATGGGTTTCGTCAAAGGGTTTGTTGCCGGTGTCAAAGATACCGCCAACTCTGAAAGCGCCGGTGGTGAGTTCGCCACTGATTTCTTGAAAAGTAAGCACTATTTTGGAGCGCATTTTAACGTGCAGGCGTTCTGCCAGCGCCGAGCTGACGAGTACTTCATTGCGGCGTTCGGGTTGAAAATAATTTCCTTCAACGATTTTTTCGCGCAGTGTAGTTACGCTTGCTTCCTGCTCAGGGTCAACGCCTTTGATCTGAACGCCTCTGGCGCCTTTGGGCGTGGAGGCCATGCCGTTGACCACTGCCCTGGCGCTCAGGGCTTTGATCTGATCCAATTGGCGAAGCTGCTCGACAACACTTGAGGTATTGTCTATCATAAATTTGGCGTCGTAGTCTTTTTTAAATTCAGGGTGGTGCAACTGAACGTGCGATACGATGTTGTCGACGGCGGCGCGTACATAACCTCTGGCCATGCCGGTGGCAAAACCGGTCATGAACAGTGCCGCCCATACGCCGATGGCTATCGCGCCAATGACGACCAAACTGCGGGTGCGGCTACGCCAAATATTTCGCCAGGCTATTATTGGAATCATAGTTTTTTAAGTTTATGAAAGGTTATGAGGGGTTATGAGGGGTTATGCGACTGAAAGGAGTCCCGTACTGACCAA
>DAINSQ010000254.1:0-277 GCA_036741235.1 Saprospiraceae bacterium
GTCTTTAGATACCGTTCCGCTGGAACGCATACGATCTTTTTATTCATTTTTCTACCAAGATATCGTCCCTCTGGGACGCTTGCGCTCATTATTACACTGTGCCAAATAGGTATTCTGCCTGGTTACAAAATCAGAATCCCGCAATGTTACAGCGGAACGGCATCTTTATAGCAACTGTGGCTCATGGAAGATCTGGAAAGGTTAGACAGCACCGAGAGGTTTTAATGCTTTTTGAAAAAAGATAAATTATATCGAGGTGTAAATTTTCAACTTATCT
>DAINSQ010000254.1:287-5024 GCA_036741235.1 Saprospiraceae bacterium
AATGATCTTGCGGGATATCGTGATTATGAGGTCATTATCTGTACTCTCGACTCTTAAGCGAGCTGAATTTTCCATGGTAAGACGGTTTATCTATTGTTAACGGTTTTAAGGGTCTTTTCGTTCTATTCACACTAACCTCTTATCTACGAAGGTCGGGATTTATTTCGATAAAATCAAGCAACGAACACAGACACCAATTTCCGTTCCAGCGGAACGACATCTTTCATCTTCCGATGCCCTTCCTGCATGACAATGACACACAACTTGAAATATTGTACATTTGCCATTACTATGCATCAAAAATCAATGGGATATGGCAAATACCTATACACAACTCTACACCCATTTGGTCTTTGCCGTGCAAAACCGTCAGGCGCTCATCAAAACCGAATTCCGGGAAGAATACCGTTCCCGCAATACCACCCGCTCGCGCAAAGCTGCCCCTCCACTAAAATGAAAAGCAAAATACACGAGCGCTGCTGCACTTATTTATCCTCTATATTCGACATCACATTCGTTATTGCCAATTTGACAAGCCAAATACAATGAGTAAGATATTGATTGTTTTTGTCATTTTTTCCTGGGCCGCTTTTTTGCCTGCACAATCATTGGATAAAAACCAATTTAGCGTAGAAATAAACAACAGCAGAGAAGGTTATCACTTAATTGATACCCTGTTGGGAAGAAAAAAGGTCGTATTATTGGGCGAATTAGACCACGGAGACGGTTCCTCTTTCATTGTCAAAACAGATTTGATAAAATACCTTCATGAAAAACACGATTTCAATATATTGGTTTTTGAAGCATCTTTTATCAATTGCAATTTCCTTTGGAGTACAATAGGCGACAGCACAAAGTTCAAGAATCAAATAAAAAATAATATTTATCATATTTGGAGTGAAGTTAAAGAGACAACGGATTTATTTAATTACATTCAAGAACAGTATCAAAAAGGCGCTCCATTGAAAATAGTGGGAATCGACCCACAATTTTCAGGCAGAGATAACGCACGAGAATTTATCGATTTATTAAAAAAATCGCTTCCATCTGATATGATAGAAAGTACGCAGTTTATTGATTTTATTCATGAATTAGAAATCATGAGTACATGGATGGCGTACCCTGAGAAAAAACAACATAAATTATCGGAAGAAGAATTTACCAGCTACTGCGACAAAATATATGAAGCGATCAGCAATAACAACAAACAGTCAACAATAAACCTGTCATTGTGGAAAATGTATTTGGATAATGTGAAAACAATGGGTAAAATAAAAAGAGAGCGAAACAGCTCTTCTTTTGAAATGAGGGACGAACAAATGTTTAAAAACGTCAATTATTGGTTAAGCGAAAATACAAATGAAAAATTAATTATTTGGGCAGCGAATGCCCATATCATCAGGAAGGACAATATTTTAGAAAAACAAGGTAAGCAGTTTTATCTGTTGGGGTTAAAAAAATTAGGAGATTACATGTACGAAGCCTATCCTGATTCACTGTACTCAATTGCAATCACATCAGGCAAAGGCGCAACGCTTGACTTTTCAAATCCTGCAAAGAAAAATATTTTGAAAACCCCAAATAATAATTCAATTGAAGGTTTAATGCAAGGGAGGAAGACCTGTTTTGTTGATTTAAAATCGTTTGAAACTATATATAATCTGAATAAATACAAATCACAAATGTTCTATACAAATATTATTTGCACCGCCAAATGGAGCCGGCATTTCGACGGTTGTATTTATATACCGGAAATGTTTCCTTCTACCCCATTCTAGCAGAATCCCGCCGCCGGCTCAAGATTCAAATCTGGCGCCGCCGGTCAAACCCGACAGACACAGCACAATCGAAAAAAACCAAGGCTAACCAGCACGAGAACCTCGCGCCGGCGAGGGGCGATCTATGAAAAAATAGCAACCTTTGGTAATAAACTACCCTGTTCTGGTATGAACCATAAAAAACCCATATCATGACCAGAGCACTCGTTTTGACGATAGCCGCCTTAATTAGCTTTCAATTTACCGCCCAATCACAAAACATTACTATCGATTCCAGCTTCGGGACGGCGGGCGTCGCCGCCTTCGACCTGGGTTATACTTTTCCACAGGTTAAAGCTTCCGTTGTACAACTTGACGGTAAAATACTGGCGCTTGCAGAATTGCAAAACAATACGGGTTCGCCGGCAGCCGATATAGGTTTATGCCGGTATTTGAACAATGGCGCCCTGGATGTCGATTTTGGTGATAATGGCATCCTGACAACCAGCTGGGGCCTCAACAGTCGACCTGCCGATTTGCTGGCGCTTCCCGATGGAAAAATACTGGTTGCAGGATTTAGCATGAATGAGCTGGTCATCGCAAGGTATCACCCTAATGGCGACGTCGATCTTAGCTTTGGAACAGACGGTCAGGCACGGTTCCCTTCAAGTAACCACACAGCGCGTCTGCACCTGACTACTGATGGGAAGATTGCGGTGGCTACTTTTTGCCTGGATTGGACCGCTTGCGCGCTGCGACTGGCCCGGCTGCTTCCCGACGGCGCCCCGGATGAAACATACGGAAATGCCGGATTTATAGATTTAAACCAGTACGATATCAGCTACATCCATGATGTTACCTGGACCGACAGTGACCAGGTAGTCATTGCCGGTCCCTACTACTGGCATCGATTCGATCAGGACGGCCAGTTCGAAAATAGCTTTGCATTCCCCGCCTTAGATATTGTGTTCTATGAAATCGAAATACAGCCGGACGGCAAAGTGGTCGCCCTGGGCCAAAATTCATCCAGGCTTGTTGCGCTGGCCCGCATGCATCCAGACGGCAGCCTCGACGAATCGTTTGGCGACGGCGGCATTGTTCAAGATGGATGGGAACTTCCTTACTTCATTACCAACAATATCCGGGGGATGCTTGTATTGCCTAATGGAAAAATTGCGATAAGCGGACTCCTGGACCCAGATGCTTATACCTATCTGCTGCAGTTAAACCCCGATGGAAGTATCGATAATACTTTCGGTGATTGGGGCGGTACGGTGGTGCTACACGAGACCAAACCGGGCCATCTGGCAGGCGTACTGCTAACCCATAACAGTTCTTTAATAGCAATAGGCGTAAAAGTATATGGCTTGGCACTGAATAAGTATTCGTCAGATGGCCAATCCGATGCGACCTTCGGCATAGCCGGCAAGGTTTTTACCCCGATTCGGGCGCCTTTTTCTAACGACTGGATACTGGCTACCGCCGTCCAACCAGACGGCAAGATATTATTGGCGGCCCAGGCTTATTACCAATACTATGTTGACAATTTTGGCGTCATTCAGCTGGTAACGATTTCCAAGCAGGTCATCATGCGTACCTTTGCCGATGGCAGCCTGGATACCGCTTTTGGAGAGGGCGGTATTTTCAGCGTCGCCGAGCTTCCGTTCACAATAGGCCAACTGGCCATTCAGCCCGACGGCAAAATAATTGCGATAGGCGGGAATACAGCATTGGAGTATACCGGTCTGCTTCGCCTGGATTCAACAGGCCAGGTAGACGAAACTTTTGCCCAAAACGGACTGCTGCGGCAATTTGGGTTGCGTGTAATCAATTACTATCAATGTATCGCTTTTCAGGCCGACGGTAAGATCCTCCTGGCCGGCACTACGTCCGAATTGTCAACACCTGCTTTTTTGCTGGCCCGCTTCGACGCCAATGGGCTTCCCGATACTAGTTTCGGCGTGAATAGCAGGATTTATGAATATTTTGGCAATACTACTTACGCGCAAATAAGCGCCATGCTCATCCAACCCGACGGCAAAATTCTAGTAGCCGGGTATCACGACAATAGCGGCCCTAAGCTGGTGCTGGCCAGATATCTCCCCGGCAACGGGAGTCCGGACAACACCTTTGGATCCAATGGCAAAGCCACGTATAGCGCCACCAGTCCCAATGGTAACGGGTTATTCGTGCGTTGGCTGGCCTTGCAGCCCGATGGGAAAATTGCAGCAAGCGGCGGCAGGTTTGAGCCTATTGTGATCGTCTCCCGGTTCAACGCCAACGGTAGTCCTGACGATACTTTTGGCGACGGCGGTATATTGATCACCCCCATCGAGGCCTACGATGTCCTTGATTTCAAGCCGGCAGAAAACGGAAAGCTGGCCATAGCAACCTATCGCTATAATTCCGGCAATCAGAACTATACCCTGAGTTTTGCCCTCATCAATGCCAATGGAAGCATGGATAGCACCTTTGGCGACAACGGTGTCGAGACCATCGTATCGAATTCACCTCCCACAAGGGCTAATCTCCGGGCGGATGGTAGCATACTCCTTAGCTACATTATTAACGGCGATGCTGCGTTGGTCAAATACGCCAGTCCGATCAGCGTAGGTACTATCAAAACGCCGGCTATACTTTCCCAACTACTGGTTTATCCCAACCCCGTTAACGATACCAGTATGATTGAGTTTGAACTCCGGGAAGCAGAAACATTATCTGTAGAGATGTACGATATGGCCGGCAAAAAGGTAGGTATACTGGCGAGCCGGCAGCGCTTTGATGCCGGCTCGCATCAAATAGCCCTCCGCATGGGTCAATTACCCCGCGGCAGCTACGTGCTGGTGCTGAACAGCGGGAAATGGCACACGGCAGAGAGGATCGTTTATTGATGTGCTGATGTGCTGATGTGCTGATGTGCTGATGTGCTGATGTGCTGATGTGCTGATTTGCTAATTCGACCGAAGGCTAACGAAGTGAG
>DAINSQ010000255.1:0-4946 GCA_036741235.1 Saprospiraceae bacterium
TGTCACCCTGTCACCCTGTCACCCTGTCACCTTGTCACCTTGTCACCCTGTCACCCTGTCACCTTGTCACCAAAAAATGTGGATGGGAATAGGTTATTGCGTTCGAATTTACGGCTATTTGTCAATTTTGATCATAAAATTATCAGAATTGTGTGTCAGGTATTAAGCGACTTGAAAGTGGTAGTATATTACAAAGCAGCGGTTCAGGTTGCATAGTCATTCTATATGCTTTCCAGCAGCTTCCCGGCGCGCTCCATCACACGATCTTCCTGTTCTTTGATAATAGACTGCCGATGCCGTTCATCAGGAGCGGAAAGCAATTGCAAGGCTACTTGCCACACATCCTGGCGCCAGGCAGTGATAAGTTGGGAAAGCAGCCATTCATCCATGCGCCCCATCAGGCGGTCGACGAGAGCCATAGTTGGCGACAGAGGTTCTACTACAGTGTCTTGCACGGCATCGATGGTATCGCCAATGATCCGGTTGACGGTTTCGTGGTCATTTTGCCGCGAGCGCCTATGAGTTTCGTCCAATCCTGCCCACTCGCTGTGCAGGCAATCGTACAATGCCAGTGGAAGGTCGTAATTGATATGCGCATTGACGCCGAGCAGCAGGTTTTGCAAGACATGCGTGTCTGGTAGCCGTGCGGCATCATGTACCTGCTTCCACACCGCCGGCGCGTGTACCGGGTTTTGGTCGTATCGTTCAAGCGCATCGAAGTAGTAATCGGCAAATCGCAACATAAGCGCGGCCACCCAGGACGAATGGGCGAAACGCCCCTCCTGGATGGCCAACGCCATATTTGCGCTCATCATGCTGTAACAGCGCAAGAAAATATAACGTCTGTCGCCCGCGGTTTCCCAGCTTTGAGCCAATATTACCATTTGCTGGACAACCTGATCTGTCTGTTGCATGTAGCAAAGAAAAAAAGAAATGAGCAAATCTGCTCGCATTACTTCATTTTCAACAATTTTTGAACAGCGACCCGACTGCCGTCGGACCAATATTCCAACCCGTAGTACCCCGCAGGCAATTCGCCGGTTTCCAGTGTCTGGCGACTGGCTGTAAGTGTTTGCCTGAGCAGAACTTTACCGGTCAAATCGTGCAAACGGATTTCGGCGCTGTCGCCAATAACCGAATCAATCGTTTCTACCGTTATTCTCCCGGTAAAAGGATTGGGATATACCCGCAGTCGATTCAACAAGGTCGCATCGTCGACATTGGTCATAAAGGGCACATTGAAGGAAAAAACCCATGAACAGCCGTAGCCCTCCGTAACCGTCAGCGTGTAATCGCCTGATGTTAATCCGGTAATAGAGCTGCCGGTAGCGCCATTGCTCCATTGGTATTGATATATGTTCAATCCGCCGCTAACCGACACCGAAATGGCGCCATTGTCAGAGCCGGTATCAGGGGTAATGATTACATCTGTTACTTCGACGGGGCCGGTCACTGCCACCAGAACGTTAAGGGTGCTATCACATCCCGACTGATTGGTATAAACATATGTATAAATACCCGTTTCGCCGGTGATTTCGCCGTCAGGCAACTCATAGGTTTGTCCGGCACAAAGTATGGTGTCGATTTCAACGACATTATTTTCAAAAACCGACAATTCAGTAGTAATTATGCTGTCGCAGCCTGCCTGGCCGGGCAAGGTAACGGTATAAAAGCCGGCTGCCGATACGGCAGAACCGTCGGGCAACGTGTAGAAGTCTCCTTCGCATATCGAAGCAGTGACGTGGGTTTGTTGAATGGGAATTTGCGCCAGCGTAATCGAGCCCGCTTCAACCAAACAACCAAAAGTGACGCTGACACTGTAGGTTCCAGCGGCGTTAGCCATAATGCTTTGAGTTGTTTCGCCGGTTGACCACAGGTAAGCATCGCCCTGTTCCAGCGCCGTCAGCAATACGCTTTCCCCCTGACAAAAGGCCTCAACCTGGGATGTTACTGCGCTGCCGCAAGATCTGATCGCATGGAAAAAAGTGCGATTATTAAACCCGCGAATACCTGTTGCTGCAAAACGAGCGCCATTGCAACTCAGCGGCAGGGCGATTTCTACACCCATATTGGTAATATCGTCGGGATTGGGAATCAAATCGTAATCCAAAACTTGTAGCGGAGCAGATTGAATACGGTAGATACGGGAAGTGAGGTAGCTGCCAAAATCATTGGGCTGCGCCAATTGAACGGCGAGCAGCAGGTTGCCGTCGTCGAGTAAGTGCAGGTCAATGCCCAGGTCATTCAGCGATTCGCCAAAGATCAGGGAATCAACTGCCGCGCCGGTATTTGAATCGAGTTGGTAAAGCAATACATCGTTTTGCTGGGTAGCGGTAGTGCGGCTACCGGCTATGGTCACCTGCTGTGTAGCGGGAATGTATGCAATCGATCGCAGAGCAACGGCATCAACGATTGTCGACCAATTAGCCTGTCCGTTGAGGTCTGTTTTCAATACAATCATTTGGTTTGAAAAAGCCCTGTTGATAGCAAGCGCATAGCCGTCGCCGGTGTAAGTTATATCCCTGGCGCGTTCAAAAAAGCCGAGCAGGTGGAATTCCGACCAAAGGGAGTCCAGGGCAAATGAAAGTTTTGTCAGTACGAGGTCTTCCGCATTGAGCGCCCCGCCCACGCCGGCGGTACTTGCCAGCAGGTAACCGTCGGGGGCGGCAGCCAGCGCCGGGGAATAGCGCTGGCCATTGGTAGCAAATGGGCCACCGTCGGCTTTGCCGAATTTCAGGACGGGCGTCGAGGTGTCGGGCTCCAGGTCGGCATTGATTTTCATTACTACCACTTTTAACGTAGTATCGGCGCCCATACAGTGGGTGCATTCTCCGGCCACTACGTAGCCGCCGCCCGGAGCGTTTTCGATATCGAGGAATTTGGAGATACCGCCAATTTCAGCTCCATATGCCCGGTAAGCCAGTTGATTGCCCTCCTCGTCTGTTTTCATCAGATAGGCTTCGCCGTTCCACTCGCCGGCAATCACGAAGTCGCCTTCGGCAGTTTCCAGCATCGTATATCCGCGGTTAATATCTGTACCTGCTTCGCCGTAGGCCAGGGTAAAACTACAAGTTCCGACATTCGGCCCTACAGGCGTACCGCCGGTTGATACCCGTACCTGGGCGCTACCGGCCGACGGCAATCCATCCGGCAATACAATGGTGTAATCGGCGCTCTGCCCCAGGATGGGTATGGGCAGGTCGAGGCAAGTCTGGGCAATACATTGACGATTGCTGCAAACGACGATAATGAGGTTGGGATCGTGCTCATAGGCCTCAAAACAAACTTTTACCGTAGGCGGTATCAGCCCTTCCCAATCGTAAGTTTTCTGGTATTGCAAATTGGGCAAAACCGGGAAAGGACAGGCGCCCGTTCCAAAATAGGGCACCCAGTCTTCATTTTCTACCCTGATACTCCAACCGGGGTCAGGAGGGTCAAAAGGGTCAGTACAAGTAGTAGTAGTATTCCCACTAAGTACCGTGACACCCACATATATTTGCGACGTTAACGAAGAAATTGTCATAAGACAGAGGAACAGGAATAGTAGAAATCGCATGGTTATTCGGTTTTAGCACGAGATGACGGAATAGTATTGTGCAATACTGATCACCCATGCAATTTAATAATAAGTTTTGAAAAAAGAGAAGATTGTAGGTTGTAGAAAAAAACCTACAACCTACAACCTACAACCTATTTGCGATATAAAACGTATTGATCGCGCTGTTGCGGGACGGCTGTAACAAGCTTGGATAGGGAATTCACATACCAGATCCGACCGTTTTCAGCGATAGTGCCGTCAAAATGCGAATAACTGACCACAAATCGCGCGGTGGACCCGGTTTCCTTAATAGCGCCCTCCAATGTGATGGAATGTGCCCCAAGCCCCGTTTCGCCACCCGCGTTACGGTTGATCGTGTTGGCATGGCGAACTTCGGCTACCCAGATTTGACCATTGTTATTCGGCAGGTTGATTTCAATGAAACCATTCGGGCCGGCGGCGAGAGCCTGTTCGTAAATATCGGCAGGGAATAATTCGAAGGTAGTATACTCAGAAAAACGTTCGTCGAGTTCTTTATCGCTTGTCAAATCATCATCTGATGGCAAGATCCTCACCTCGCATCCAATGGTTAATAGAATGGCGAGTAATGCAAACGTAATACCTGAAAGTGTCAATAATCGGTTTTGCTGATTGCTTTTCATGGCTGCATGTTTTGTGTTGGTTATTGAATTTTCACACAAATTGCAGCGGTGTTATGGGGTTGTCAATCTATGGAAGTACAAACGCCATTTGCATCAATAAAAAGCAAGAAAAGGCTTGTTTTTCACAAAAAGTGACCTTTTACTACCAAAAGCAGGCGAATTACTACAAAATCGGTTGTAGGTTGTAGGTTGTAGGTTGTAGGTTGTAGGTTGTAGGTTGTAGGTTGTAGGTTTGTAGGTTGTAGGTTGTAACGGTCATTTCGCGTAAGAAAAACCAGGTTCGTTGAAAACAAGAATATTTGCCAACAATTGCCATTTGCAGTCATCACATCATTCGCTCGACCAAGTTGATATAGATGGATTAATGCAATCAAGAAGTTATCAACGCTGCGCATTTGGTTTATTAGAATTGATACCGCACGACCTCAGGTTTTGGGCATAGCCTGAACCCGGGCGCGAGGCATAATATGGCATAAACCCCGAAGGGGTGACATGAATGCTCGTATAATGCCACCCCTTCGGGGTTGGGTTTCATCTCTGCTTTTTGTGCTATAATCCTGTCACCCCTTCGGGGTTGGGTTTTCTTCTCTGCTTTTTGTGCTATAATCCTGTCACCCCTTCGGGGTTGGGTTTTCTTCCCTGCTTTTTGTGCTATAATCCTGTCACCCCTTCGGGGTTGGGTTTCATTCCATAGCATTGAGCGGTATAAGTCATAATCAAAACGCGGCGATGTGCGGTATATATGC
>DAINSQ010000256.1:0-4927 GCA_036741235.1 Saprospiraceae bacterium
TGATTGAGTTGTCATAAACTCATTTTTTGTCAACTACTTTTGGGCATTAGCAAACGGACAACGGACAACAGAGAACCGACAACTCACAACCTGCAACCCACATACCACACCCTGCCTTGCAGTGGCGCAAACGCGTATGCCGTATCAAAATGGGGGCTAAAGCCGGGGGCGTGCGCGGGATCGTCGAAGCCGGCCAGGGGGCTGCCGGGCTGGCGGTAATTAAACAGGTTGCGCACACCGATATAAATATCCAGGTGAATGGGTTCGATTTCTTTCTGGATTTGAAACTGGTGCAAGGCAAAAGTATTGGATTGCAGCGGTCTCGGCGAAGGCAGGGGCGCGCCTGCGGCGTCGAGGTCGTACACGGCGGGCAAGGCCATGGGGCCGGTAACATTAACGGTGTAAGCCATCGATATCGACGGTTTTTTCCAGGTGTAGCTGAGCGAGGCCAGGCTGGTCCAGCGGGGGGCGTATTCCACTTGCTGCCGCTGCATGGCGCCGCCGTCGACAGGTTCGGTGCGGGTGGCCGATTGCAGGGTAGCGCCGAGGTTGAGGCTCAGGGGGAAAACCCATTGGTAGTTCAGATTGGCGCTGACGCCTTTCGACAAGGCGTGACCGCCGGTATTGGCGTAAATAATTTGCCCGGGGATATCGTAGCTGGGTATGATTTTGTTGTCGAACCAGGTGTAAAACAGGTCGATATCGACATTGCCGGCGCCGGCGCCGATGTTGAGTACCTGGCTGAGGCTGGCGGTGAGGGTCCAGGAGCGCTCCGGCTGGAGTTGGTCGGCGATAACCAGCTCGCGTTGGCCGCTGACGAAGGCGTGGTCTTCAGTAAACAGGTTCACCACGCGAAAGCCTTTTCCGTAGTTGAGCCGCAGGGTCGTCCACTCGCCGGGTTTGTATTTGAGGTGGAGTCGCGGGGAAAAAATGAATCCATGAGTCGCGTGGTAGTCGACCCGCGCGGCGCCCAGGGCGATAAAGCGGGTCGACGGGCGCCATTCGTCTTGTACAAACAGCCCGGGGAGCCATTGCCGTTCGGGGGCCTTGGTGGCTGACGTATTGTCGTCGTAGTATTGAAAACGCGAGCTGAGGCCGCCGGAGAGGTAGTGTTTACCCAGGCGGTGCGACCAGGTGTTTTGCACAAAAGCGATACCCTGGGTAGCGCGGTAGGCGTCGGCGCCGTAGTAGCTATCCTGGTCGTGCCAGCTCAGCGACACGTCGAGGCGGAAGGGTAGGGGACCCTGTCCCTCCCAATTGCCGAGCATTTCGGCGCGGCGGGTGTAAATACTTTCGCCATAGACGATGTCGTTGCCGCGTATTTCGCGGTAGGCGCGCCGGTCGAGAAAGTTTTCCAGGCCGTTGCGGCGGTCTTCGTAGTAATATTTGCCAAACAAACTCCAGTTGTGGAGGGCGCCGGCTTTGCCCGTCCATTTGCCGAACAGCGCCAGCCGGTCAAAAGCTGCCGCATCGCCGAAGCTGTCGCCGTTGTCGTCGGCAAAGCGGTTGAAATAGCCGGCGTCGAAGCCCAGCAGCGCCGACGATTGCTTGCCTTTATGACTGTAAATGGCGCCTGCAAACAATTCGCCGTAGGAAGTAGCCGTAACGTCAAACGACAGCGGCGGCAATTCTCCGGGCTGTTTGGTGCGCACATTGATCACGCCGGCCATGGCCTCCGAGCCATAGGCCGCCTGTCCGGGGCCCCGGGTCACTTCCAGCCGTTCAACGAGCAGCCTCGAAATGCCGTTGAGGCCATAAACGGCGGCCAGGTTGCCGTACATCGGCATGCCGTCGATCAACACCGCGGTATAGGCGCCCGGCAGGCCGTTGACGCTGATGCTGTTGGTTTGGCAAATGCCGCAGGCCACTACTTCCTGCAGGCCGTTCACCAATTTGATACTCTCCATCAGGTTGACCGGCGAGCTGCGCTTTTGAAAATAATCGGCGTCGATAACCAGCGTTTTGATGGGCGAAGGATCAGTATAGACCGCCCTTTTTTCGGCTTTTACCACTATCTCCGACAAATCCAGCGTCATTCCCGGCGCCGGCAGGCTGTCTATATTGGGTTCATTTACTACGGACTGTGCCGGCAACAACATTTGATAACCCCATAAGAGCAACATAAAATACCATCTCGTCATTATTTGGTCAATTGAATGTTTGAATTTTATTTGCAAAAATAATAATTTAGGTTAATCTAAAAAAAGTTTTTTGTAAAATTGCACTGAAGAAAATCACCAAAGCAGGGAGACATATGTTTGGCCGAGGGGAAAAGAATGTTGTAAATTTGCCTAGAGCGGTGAAAAAATAGTTGAGTTCACCGTATCGCCATAAATCATCAAGTTTAACCAATTCACCACATACCATGTTTAAGGAAAAAACGGTTATTAAAGACTTCACCGGTCCAACCTCCAACTACGAATTATTAAAATGGGTAAAACGCATCGCCGACTTTTGCAAGCCGGATAACATACACTGGTGCGACGGGTCGGATGAGGAATACAATCAAATGACGAATTTACTGGTTGAAAAAGGCACCTTTATCCGCCTCAACCCTGAGAAGCGCCCCAATAGCTTTGCCTGTTTCAGTGATCCCAGCGACGTAGCGCGGGTAGAAGACCGCACTTATATTTGCAGTATTCGCAAAGACGACGCCGGCCCTACCAACAACTGGGTTGAGCCCAAGGAGATGAAAAAGACGCTCGAGCACCTCATGGAAGGCTGCATGGCCGGCCGCACGATGTACGTCATCCCCTTCTGTATGGGCCCCATCGGCTCGCCCCTGTCGCGCATCGGCGTAGAGCTCACGGATTCCGAGTACGTAGTCGTCAATATGAAAATCATGACCCGCATGGGCAGCAAAGTGCTCGAAATGCTGGGCGACGGCCCGTTCGTCAAATGTCTGCACTCAGTAGGCGCGCCGCTCAAACCCGGCGACGTCGACGCCAAGTGGCCTTGCAATCCAGACACCAAATACATCGTACACTTCCCGGAAGAGCGCTACATCGTATCGTACGGCAGCGGTTATGGAGGCAACGCATTATTGGGCAAAAAATGTTTCGCCCTGCGTATCGCCTCTGTTATTGCCCGCGATGAAAACTGGCTGGCCGAGCACATGTTGATCCTGGGCGTAGAATCGCCCCAGGGTGAGAAGACCTACGTAGCGGCGGCTTTCCCCAGCGCGTGCGGCAAAACCAACTTCGCCATGCTCATTCCGCCCAAAGAAATGGATGGCTGGAAAGTGACCACTATCGGCGACGACATCGCCTGGATTACCCGCGGCGACGACGGCCGCCTCTACGCCATTAACCCCGAAGCCGGGTATTTCGGGGTTGCCCCAGGCACCAACTACAAGACCAACCCCAACGCCATGGAGTCGATTAGTAAAAACTCCATATTTACCAACGTAGCGATTACTCCCGACGGCGACGTTTGGTGGGAAGGTATGACTAAAGAAACGCCCGAAGGTATCATCGACTGGCACGGCAAGCCCTACGACCCCAGCAGCGGTAAACCCGCCGCGCATCCCAACGCGCGTTTTACCGCGCCGGCTAGCCAATGCCCCTGTATCGACAGCGAATGGGAGAGCCCGCGCGGCGTGCCCATCAGCGCCTTTATCTTCGGCGGTCGCCGCAGCACTACCGTGCCGCTCGTTTATCAATCATTCAACTGGAGTTTCGGGGTATACCTGGCCTCCACTATGGGTTCCGAAACCACTGCCGCAGCCTTTGGCGAACAGGGCAAAGTTCGCCGCGACCCCTTTGCTATGTTGCCCTTCGCCGGCTACCACATGGCCGACTACTTCAACCACTGGCTCCAGTTTGGCCGCGACCTGCCCAATGCACCCCGTATTTTCGGCGTCAACTGGTTCCGCAAAGATGAAAACGGCAACTTTATGTGGCCTGGCTTCGGTGAAAACATGCGCGTACTGAAGTGGATCATCGAACGCGTTAAAGGCAAAACTTCTGCCGTGGAAAGCCCAATCGGCTGGATGCCCCGTTATCGCGATATGGACTGGGACGGCATCGATTTCTCTAAAGAGGATTTTGCCAAAATTATGTCGGTCGACCGCGAAGCATGGAAAAAAGAGCTGCTCGCTCACGAAGAGTTGTTCTCGCAACTCTATGACCACCTCCCGAAGGAGTATTTCTTCATGCGCGAACTCTTGCTGTCCAGCCTCTGGCGCTCTCCCGAGCACTGGGGATTGGCGCCTGAAAGAGTATAGTGAATGTTGAGTGTTGAGTGTTTAATTGTTTGATTTTTAATGATTAAACACTCAATACTCAATGTTCAACATTACTAGAACCTCCCGCTCAGCCTCCCTTTCTTCCCGTTCAGCGCCATTTATTTGATGGACGAAACACTTGCTCCTACCTTTGTCGTATTGATTCACTAAATGGTTTAACAAACTAAAAATCAATCAATATGAAAAAGACGAGCTTGTTATTGCCCGCACTCGCGTTGTTCACATTATTGGCCCTCAACGCCTGCTCCAACAGCAATGACGACAACCTCCCCAACACAGATGTTACCGGCCAATTGACTAATAGCGGCGATTGGAAAGTGTCGTATTACTGGGATAAAGACAAAGAGGAAACCAACAATTTCTCAGGTTATTCTTTCCTGTTTAAAGACAATGGCGTTTTGGAAGCCCTGAAAAACGGCGTTACTACCACCGGAACCTGGCAGCTCAATTCCAGCAGCAATAAACTGATTATCCAGATCGGAACGGCTAAACCTCTCGAAGACCTTACCGACGATTGGCTTATCGTGGAAAAGTCGAATACGGTAATCAAACTCAAAGACGACAATGATACCCACCTGGAGGAACTCCATTTCTCTGTAATTCAATGATTAGTTAATGTGCTAATATGCTAATGTGCTGATGTGCTAATTAGTTAATGTGCTGATTAGTTAATGTGCTGAT
>DAINSQ010000257.1:0-4894 GCA_036741235.1 Saprospiraceae bacterium
GCTACAGGTATGATTTACTTTGGCGGACTCAACGGCGTTACGTTTTTTCAACCCCGGAATATCAAAAAAAAAGCCGTCCAACCCGAAGTTTTTATTTCTAAAATTATCGTGCCCGGGCAACAGGAGGGCCGCAGCGATGTTATCTATCCCCATCAGCTGGACATCGTAACTTTAACCCCCGGCGCCCAATTTATCGAATTCAGGCTGGGCTCTACCGACTATATGGCCCCCGACCTCAACATGTTTTTGCACAAATTGGAAGGCTTTGACGATAACTGGGTATCTCACGGCAACAACCCCGTCGTATTGTATACCAGCCTCCCTGCCGGCAGATATATTTTTAAATACAAAACCGTTAATCGCGACGGCCACCCCAGTACGGAAAAACAAATCGTCTTGTTAGTCAAACAGGTATTTTACAAAACCTGGTGGTTTATCTCATGTATGTTATTACTGTTGATTGCAACCGCCTATGCCGCTTATCAATACCGCGTCAGGCAAATAAGGCAGATCTACCAGGTCAAAAAACAAATTGCAGACGACCTCCACGACGATGTGGCCACCTCTTTGTCGCAAATTTCCATGCTTGTTAAAACGATAAAAGCTCAACACCCCGACCCCTCGCTCCACCAGGTTGAAAACCTCAGCGACCAAAGTATCGGCAAACTAAGCGATATAGTATGGGCTATCGACGATAAACGCCAAACCCTCGACGACCTGGCCAATCGCCTTCAGGACTACGCCGAGTCCGTCTTTCACCCCCTCCATATTCGCCTGCGCGTACAAACGGAACTGGCCAACCCCGAGCGCAATGTAACCTCTACGGTTCGCCACCATACGGTAATGATTTTTAAGGAGGCCGTTAATAATATTATCCGCCACACCAAATCAAATACCGTGCAAATTCAGCTCGTCAATTTGCGCAGCGAATTATTGCTCACAATTGAAAATTATTTTGAGATAACCCAACAATCCCCCTATTCCACCGGCAAAGGACTCGAAAGTATGGCCAACCGAGCCAATATCATGCGGGGCGACATCCTCATTGATCATACCGAACATTCCTTTCGGCTCATGGTAAAAGTTCCTCATATTTTTGAAAAAAAAGGATTCTCGCTATGACTTCCCAATCCCTGATCCATGTTGCAATGATCGAAGACAACGCCGAATTCAGGCAAAGCTTTCAGTCGTATTGTGAGCAGTCCGATCGACTCCGTTGCGTTTTTTCAGTAGATTCCGTGGAAAAATTTACCCGCCTGTACCGCTCCGATATCGAAGCGCGTATTCTGCTGCTCGACATCAATTTGCCCGGTATCTCAGGGCTCGATGCCATCGGCGGGCTCAAGAAGATCTTGCCCGATGATACCGATATCGTGATGTATACCGTGTTCAACGACCCCGATGATATCTTCAAAGCCCTTTGTGCCGGCGCTACCGGTTATATGCTGAAAAATCAGCCGTTGAAAAATCTGGAAGACCAGTTGGTCGCTATGGTGGAAGAAGGCGGCAGCGCCTTGTCTTCCTCTGTTGCCCGGCGCATCGTGCAGTATTTTTCGCCAAAATCGAAAATCCAGGCAATGCCCGCCGAAATTGACCTCAAACCCATCGAGCGCCAAATCATTCATTACCTCATGGAGGGCATGACTTATCCCGAAATCGCCGAGGTGATGTCGCTTTCAGTTCAAGGCGTGAAGTATCACCAGCGCAGTATTTTTAAAAAATTGAATATCTCGTCGCGAAATGAAATTCCGAAGATTTTTTCTTCACTGCCGGATAAAAAATAAATGACGCCATAGCCCCTATTCTACTATGCGCTCCAGCCTGATGCCCCGCGAACCCTTCACCAGCACCGTAGCGCCGCTGGGGGTATTTTCCCGCCACCAGTGGGCCAACGCGTCGGCATCGGTAAAATGGCGGATACCCAGCCGGTCGGCGACCGGGTCAAAGGCCCTGCCCACTAGCAACAATTCATCAAAGTGTTGATTGAGCGCCAGGTTGGCGATATAATCGTGCTCGTGTTCGGTGGCCTCTCCCAGTTCGAGCATATCGCCCAACACGGCAACTTTGCGGCGGCCCTCCATTGAGGAAAAGCTGAGTATTGCCTTTTCCATACTGCTGGGATTGGCATTATAGGCATCCATGATATAGGTATTGCCGTCCTTTTCCAATAGTTGGGAGCGGTTATTAGACGGCACGTACTGTTCCAGGGCCGCTTTAATTTTTAACGCCGGCACCTTGAAATATTGCCCAAGGGCAATTGCAGTCATGATATTGCCGAGGTTGTAATGCCCCAACAACCGGGTATTGGCCGTAATCAACTCGCCGGCGTCACTCCAGAAGGCCACCTTCAGAAATGGATCTGCCCCCTGTAAGTTGACTTCATACAGTTTTTTTTGATCGGGGTTGAGCACGGGAGTATGTCCGTAAAACAGTTTTTTAGCTACAGGCCGGGCCAGTGGCGTCAAGTCTGCTTCGTCGCGATTGATAAATGCCATGCCGTTGACGGCCGCCAAATAGCGGTACAACTCCGACTCTGCCTGCCGCACACCGTCGAGACTGCCGAAGCCTTCCAGGTGTTCTTTGCCTATGTTGGTAAGCAGGCCGTGTGTCGGTTCTGTCATCCTGCACAAATAGGCCATTTCGCCCGAGTGATTGGCCCCCATTTCCACCACGGCTACTTCTGTTTTCGGCGGCAGTTGCAGCAAGGTCAGCGGTACGCCGATATGGTTGTTCAAATTGCCGGGCGTGGCATACATGGGGTAATGGCTACGCAATACGGCGCTCACCAATTCTTTGGTTGTCGTTTTGCCGTTGCTTCCGCCAATGGCAATTACAGGTATATCAAACTTGCGGCGATGAAGGCGCGCCAGGTCCTGCAATGTGAGCAGTACGTTGTCAACCAATAAATAGCGGGCATCGCCATCCCGGTATACGAGCGGGTCGTCAATCACCGCATAGGAGGCGCCGGCTTCCAGCGCTTTGGCCGCGTATTGGTTGCCGTCAAAGTTATCTCCTCGCAGCGCAAAAAACATATCGCCCCGCTGTATCGCCCTGGAATCGGTGCAACAACGCGGATGTTGCTGAAAGATCGCATACAAATGATCTAATGTCATATCCAAGTTGAATGAGCGACTAAAGGTAAGAACTTTGGCACTAAAAACAGCGCGAGGCGCCCCGGTTTACTCCCGGGCGCCTCGCTTTTGATATGCAGGATTGGAAAATCCTACTTATATCTTTTGGGTTTTGATTTTTTCTTAGACTTAAAGGCGATGCCGCTGGGTTCGTCGGTGGGGGCGCCCACGCGAATCATGGCGCAGCGGAAGCCGATAGTGCGGTCGGCACGATCTTCATCTTTAAAGCGGCGCGTGCCCGGCGAGAGCCAGAAGGCGCGGTCAGCCCAAGAGCCGCCTTTGTAAACGCGGGCCTTGTCGCTTACCAGCGTATGCTGGCCATAGTCGTAGAAAGCCTGCGACTGTTGGTCGCCGTCGAGGAAGTTGAAGGGCTGGCCCACTTTATAGTTCTCGCGGTTGGCTACTTCATCGTCTTCAACATAGCGGTATTTCAAACGGCCGAGGCTATCCTTTTCAACAGGTTTGCCTTCTTCGTCGAGTTGCTTTTGCTGGAATTTGTTACCCCGGAAAGGGTTCAAATCCTGGTTTTCAACGTCGCGCAGCGTCGTGCTGGTGAGCGGGCGGTACAGGTCGAGCGTCCATTCATTCACGTTGCCGGCCATGTCATAAAGACCGTAATCGTTGGGCGGATAAGATCTTACCTGGGCCGTAGGACAAGCGTTGTCATTCAGACGGCCGGCCATACCCATATAGTCGCCACCGCTACGCTTGAAGTTAGCAAGGATAAAGCCCTGCTGCTTGTCGCGCTTTTGATAGCGAACGGTATTGCCATTCCATGCGTATACGCGGCGGTCGCTGATCAATTCATCTTTTTCAGATACCTGATTACCGCGAAGCGCCCAGGCAGCGTATTCCCACTCTGCTTCGGTTGGCAGGCGGTATTCGGGCAGCAAAATACCGTCTTCGAAACGCACGCGACGCTCGCCGCCGGTGCGGATATCTTTCAGGTTTTTGCGCACATTACCTTCGTATTGACCTACCAGGTACGATTCAGAGTTGAAGTTGTCTTCGTCTTTTTGCTCCGGATTGGTGTTGAGAATACCCTTTTCAATCAGGATCATTTCGTTCACGCGGTCGGTACGCCACTTGCAGTAGTCATTGGCCTGGAGCCAGTTGACGCCCACCACAGGGTAATCGTCATAAGACGGGTGACGGAAATAAGTCTCCACCATCGGCTCGTTGAACGCCAGTTCCTCGCGCCATACCAGCGTATCAGGCAGCGCCTTGAGGAGTACTTCAGGGTACGATTCGCCAAATACGCGATCTATCCAGAAGAGATATTCGCGGTAATTGTGGTTGGTAACCTCCGTTTCATCTATGTAAAAAGAGGAAACCGTTACGCGGCGAGGCACGTTGTTCCAATCGTAGGTGACATCCTGATCGGTGATACCCATGGTAAAAGTACCGCCCTCTATCAACACAAGATTGGGCCCTGTCGCCTGGCCTTGATAATCCAGCTTTTCAAAGCCACCCCATTTTTGATCGTTGTACTTCCAGCCGGTAGTAGCGGAGCGCTCATTGCTGCTACAAGCTCCGAGCATAAGCGCAACGATAACGAGGATGGCGCCTGACTTCAACAGATTTTTCATTACTTCAATAATTTGTTTTTAGAAACGACCAGCAAATATAGCGAAAAAGTGATTCCATCCCACACAGGCTTCGGTTAAGACGATTTTTTTCATCGACTTTAACATTTACCCCTCCCACAACCCACAACCTACAACCTACAACCTACAACCCACAACCCACAACCTACAACCTAC
>DAINSQ010000258.1:0-4853 GCA_036741235.1 Saprospiraceae bacterium
TTTCAGATGTCAGCGAAGCCATATCCGCCGCCGATTCCAATAATGAAAAAGGTATTGACCTCCACCAAGATAAACCCGCTGAGGCTATTGAATATTTCAAAAAAAGCATCGCTATTCGAAATAACATTCCCACTGAAAAGCCGGTTACTGATGAACAGCAATATGCCATTTTTGACGGCATTGTAAAAGGTTATTTTAATATCGCCTTGTGTTACAAAGGCCTCAATCAATACGCACAGGCCAGGTTGTACATCAATAAAAGCCTGGAGCAAATCCGTCAGTTTGAAAAAGAAGGTTATCGCAACCCCCGGCGAATTGCACGGGCATACCATGACTTGGGAACTATCGATTTGCAGGAAGGCAACGTACAAGCCGCCCTCAACGCATTCCGCGACGAATCGGCGTATTGGGACCAAATGCCCGACGATGATTCGTATAAACGAGAGGGTGTTTTTAGCAGGTTGTCTGATATGTCAGCCGCATACATACAGCGCCGTGACGCAGATAGTATTATCCGCTTCGCACAAGCGGCCATCAACCTCGCCACCGGCAATAATCAAATTTCATTTCAGATTGGCCACTCCTATAATAACCTGGGCTATGCTTTTATATTAAAAAAAGACTATCCGCAAGCCGTTCAAAACCTGGACAAGGCCATTGATTATTTTGAAGCGACCGGTGAGTTGGATGACAAAGCCCTGGCGCTCCACAACAAAGCCATGGCCCTGCGATTGATGCGGCGTTTTGACGAGGCCCACCAAAACGCCGATCAGGCCATCGCGTACTGGCAGGGAAAAGGAACTACCGCCGCCGATAAAAACAACCTGGCCGGCAATTTGTGCAACAAGGCAGATATATTCATGGATCAGGGCGAGTACGCCCAGGCGCAGGCTTATTATGAAAAATCTATCCCATTGTATTACGCCGAGGGCAACTCGCATGAACCCGATGCAAGCACACTGGTCTATGACAAACCGGGCCTCGTGGAAGCCTACGCCGGCAAGGCCGAAGCGCTGAAATATGGCGGGAGCAACGCCAAAGCCATGTTGGCCTACAACC
Organism: Saprospiraceae bacterium; assembly: GCA_036741235.1. Classification (GTDB taxonomy): domain Bacteria; phylum Bacteroidota; class Bacteroidia; order Chitinophagales; family Saprospiraceae; genus JABWBR01. The sequence goes on from DAINSQ010000258.1 coordinate 1,060, forward strand.
AGGCCAATGAGCTGATAAACCGGTTTAAGCAAAGTTATGACGATGCCGGCTCGAAAGCCAAACTGGCAGAAATCACTAAAAAAGTATTTGAGGGGGCTATCGCCACCGGACTGAAAGCCGGCGTTGAATTCTCTCAGTTGCTATCGTATTCCGAGCAAAGCAAAGCTTTTATTCTGCTGGAATCTATAAAAAAACAACAAATCGTAGCCGGCATCGACCCCGAACTGTTGAAACGCGAAAAAGAGCTCCGAACCGATATCCTCTGGCGGGAGCGCCAATTGATGAACGAAAGCAACCCCGATAGCAAAGTTCAACTCGTTGAACAACTCAAGAGCCGCCAGTCGGAGTTAGCAACCTTACTCAAAAAGCTCAACGCCAATGAACGCTACCGCCAACTGAATGAGGGCATGGAAGCCCCCTCTGTCGATGAAATACGGCGCAAATTACTCGACGACGACCAGATGATGATCGAGTATTTCGTGGGGGAAAATAAAACCTACATTTTTGTGATACCGCCGAAAGGCGAACCAAAAGTATACGAAATTGCCGTAGGCCAACTAATGATGACCCAACTGGTGCAATCCTGCCTGGCCGGCATTTATGGCGAATACGACCCGCTCCGCGCAAAGGCGTTGGTGGCAACACCCCCTAATAACGACTACACTGCTTTGTATGCTGAAAGCGGTTCGGCATTGCACAGCGTATTGATGCCCAATGCCATACAAGACAACAAGCCACAGCGCCTGCTCATCATCCCCGATGATGTGCTGGGTTATCTGCCCTTTGATGCCCTGCTGACCAATCCGCCCATGAGCACAGCGTTTGGGCAATATCGCCAATATCCGTTTTTAGGCCTCTCTCACTCCATCAGCTATTCCTACTCCGCCGCACTGCTCAAAGAAATGAAGCAGTCGAAGCGCCGCCACAAGCACAACAAGTTATTTGCCTTTGCTTACCCTGGTGAACTCGATTTTTTTACAGCCCAGGTCGACCAGTTGAAAACGTTATGGGGCGAAAAACGCATTGCCGTTGTAAATGACAACGATGCCGAAAATTTGCTCAAACAGGATGGAGGCCATTACCGCTTTGTCCACCTGGCTACCCACGGCAGCGTCAACGACCGCGACCCCGATTTATCCTACCTGCTTATGCGCAACCCCGCAGAAAAAGACCAGGATAGTTGCCTGTACCTTTATGAATTATACGGCATGGCGCTCAATGCCGATATGGTGTTCACCAGCGCTTGTGAAGCCGGTATCGGACAACTTTACCGAGGCGAGGGTATTATGAGTCTGGCGCGCGGCTTTTCTTATGCGGGCGCCGGTAGTATTGTCACAACTTTGTGGAAAATTAACCAGCAAAAAGCGAATACAGTAGTGGAGTCGTTTTATAAATCTTTGCTGGAGGATAAAACCCGCGCTAAAGATGAAGCGCTTTATGAAGCTAAAAAGGCTTATTTCAACAGCGCCGGCCATCGCGATGCAGCCCCTTACTTCTGGGCTTCTTTTATTCCCATAGGCGATATGGCGCCGGTGAAACAGCAATGGGGAAACCGGCAGTGGCTGTGGGGATTATTACTTGTTTTATTTGCTCTGCGGGCCTGGCGCCGTCATCGAAACAAAGCAACTATGCCTAAATGATTGATTTGCAATAGTTTAACGCTATTCTGCATGCGCCTCACCGGCTCGCTACTGTCGAATTGGCAAGACGCATACAGAATACTTTATTTCCCCAACTCTTTGATTCGCAATTGAATAGCTTCTTGCCGAAAGATATAATTGGGGTCGTTAGCTAAAAATTGTAGTAGCTTAGTATACTGATCCTGCAATCCGGCTCTTTTATACGCCAGCATCAAATTCCAGTTTACTTTGTCGGAATCGTAGTCGTATTCGCCGATCAACTTCTGCTGGGCATTCATTTCAATTTTGAAGGTTTCGAATATTTTTACCGCCTTATCGACTTGCGAACCTGTATACAAATAACAGTGGGCGAGCAAAAACTGTGATACGTGGTAATATCTACTTTCGGCAGGCACTTGCTCGAGCGGACCGATAGCGGCCTGGTATTGGGCTTGGCGGAATTGAATTCGCCCGTTTTTGTAGTTGTCTTCGCCGGGGTCTTGCGTTTGGGAAGCCTGGGTGAGGTCGGTGGGAAGCTTGATCAAGCCGGGAATTGCTTCGTCGGGCAGCTCAGCGAGGGAGCCTTTTTTGTAAATCCCGAGAATATCTATACTGGGAAGGCCGATAGCTGCGGCAATTAATAGCAAAATAACAGCTGCAGCGCTATAATACAGCCTGCGCAGCGACCCGTTGCCGCCTTTGTTGGCCGCCCTGATCCGCTGTAACTCTTGCCGCAGCGGGTCTTCCATCCGGCGTTTCTCCGCCACCTTTTTCAGGGCATTCCGAAATCCGAGCTCCGCCTTGAAATCGGGATCGGCAAGTTCCTTGCCGATTCTCGCGCGGTCGTCTGGCTCGAGCTCATTGGCGAAGAGCCGCTCCAGTATATCTTCCTGTACATCATTGAGCCTTTTCATGGTAACATTTTTTTTTCACCAAGGGTGTGGTTTAGGTTAACTAATTGGAGTTAATTATGACAGTTGCTTAAAAATCTTCCTGAGTTTATCGCGACAGCGAAAGGCCAGCACGCTGGCGTTGTTTTGGTCGGGCAGGCCCATGATTTCCGCTATTTCGCGCATGCTGAAGCCTTGGCTCCACAAATCGAGCATTTGCCTGCAACGGGCATCCATTTTTTCAAATGCCCGCTCCAGTCTGTCAAAGTCGTCTTCCGTAAATCCCCAGTTGCCATCAGGGTCGTCGTCGAGTTCTTTGATGCTGTCCAGGTCGGTCGTTTGTTTGCGCTTGCCCCACTTGTTGAGCAAGTTGATCGCAATCGACATGAAGTAGGTTTTGAGTTTGGCTGCCTTTGTCAGACCAAATATGGCCGTACTCGTTATTTTTATGCAGTCGTCGAGGATATTTTTAACCAGGGCATACATGCTTTCCATGTAAATATCCTCGCGGTCCATCTGGCTAATGGCGCCGTACTGCTTGCGCGCGTAGTCGTTGTAGTACGAAAATAATTCCTGATCGAACCTGCGCAACGCCAGCGAGCGGTTGTTTTTGATATCATCGATGCGCTGATGATCGTCTTCATTGCCGGCTTTGGGTTTCGACAATTCTTCGAGCCGCAGCTTGCCGTGATCTACCAGGAATCCCAGTATGCTGCTCAGGCCCGTCACGCCGCCGTTGCCGTCAGCCTGTATTTTCTCAAGCGCAACATGATCTTCCAGTTTGCCGTAGGCGACAGCAAATACTTTTTCGAGCAGGCACTCCGATAAATCGTTTTTTTCAACTTTCAGCCTTTCGGCAAAAAAGGGAAAATAGTAATCCCATGCCAGCTCCATAGCCTTTGCATTAAACTTCGACTTGTTCGATTTTGCCTTGCTTTTGTCTTGAATGGTCAAAATCAATTCGTGGTCTTTCTCGTCGTTTTGATAACCGCTCACTTTTACTGGGTTTTTATGATACAATTTTTTGGCGTACTGACGAAAATTAGTCAAAACCTACGGCTCATACACCATTTTACGTATAAGTTTTTTTATCTCAAAAGCGCGCCGGCGCGCAAAACGTAAAAGTGATGCATTGTTTTTCAATTGTTAATACCCGAACGCACAATGTATTACATGCTACTGGTATTTTTTTTACCACGGTACGCCTGCGGTTACTCAGGAGCGCCACGGGTTTGTTTATTTACTCAGGAACGCCACGGGTTTGTTTAGCTGTACTTAGGTACGC
>DAINSQ010000259.1:0-4798 GCA_036741235.1 Saprospiraceae bacterium
TTTAACACATATCATCATTGGCTGTGCAATGCGGGTACATGCAGCACTTGGCCCCGGTTTGCTTGAAAGTGCATACGAAGCATGCCTTTATTATGAATTAGTGGAATCGGGGCTCAATGTTCAGCGGCAAATGCCATTACCGCTTGTATACAAAAATGTTGAGCAAGATGTGGGTTACAGAATTGATTTATTTGTCGAAGACAAAGTTATTGTTGAACTCAAGTCTGTAGACGAATTACATCCAATTCACACTGCTCAGGTACTAACTTACTTGAAACTATCGAACAAAAGGTTGGGATTGCTGATCAATTTCAATGTAAAGAGTCTTAAAGACGGCATAAAACGAATCATTTACGGTTACAACTCAAACTCTGTGTCACTCCGTTTTACTCCGTTTAACTCTGTGGTAAAAAAAACTACTCGTAATACCCCAAATACCACTCAACAAACCTGTCAATCCCCGTCTCCACCGGGGTAGCCGGGTGATACCCCAGCTCCTCCGCCAGGTCGCTCACATCGGCCGAGGTAGCCGCCACATCGCCCGGCTGCATCGGCAGCAACTCCATGACCGCGCGGCGGCCCAGCTTTTTCTCGATAGCCGCTATAAAATCGAGCAACTGCACCGGGTTTTGATTCCCAATATTGTACACCTTATACGGCGCCCTCGACGATGCCGGATCGGGCTGCATGCCGCTCCACCCGGGGTTACCGGCGGGCGTATGGTCTATGACCCGCACCACGCCCTCTACGATGTCGTCGATATAAGTAAAATCGCGGATCATGCGGCCTTCGTTGAAGACCTGTATGGGTTTGTTTTCCAAAATAGCCTTGGTAAACAGAAACAAGGCCATATCGGGCCGCCCCCAGGGGCCGTAGACGGTAAAAAAGCGCAGTCCGGTAGTGGGCAATCCAAACAAATGGCTGTAGGTATGGGCCATCAGCTCGTTGCTCTTTTTGGAGGCGGCGTAGAGGGAAATGGGGTGGTCTACGTTGTCGTGGGTGCTGAAGGGCATTTTTTCGTTGAGGCCGTATACACTTGAGCTGCTGGCGTAGGCCAGGTGTTTGACGCCATAGTGGCGGCAGCCTTCCAGTATGTTCAAAAAGCCGATGATATTGCTGTCGATATACGCTTGCGGGTTGACGAGGCTGTAGCGCACGCCGGCCTGGGCTGCCAGGTTGACTACCGCGTCAAATTGTTCTTGCGCAAAAAGCCGGTGCAGCGCCTCGCGGTCTTCTAAATTCAATTGAATGAACCGGTAGTTGGGGTGCTTGCTACTTGATACGAGTTGCCCGTATTGTAAGGCTCCGCGCGGTATGCCGGCGTATTCGAGCCGGGCGTATTTGAGGCCGGTGTCGTAGTAGTCGTTGATGCTGTCGAGGCCGATGACGTGGTCTCCCCGGGCTATCAACCTGTTGACCAGGTGAAAGCCGATGAATCCTGCGGTTCCAGAGATGAGGATTTTCACGAGATTTTAGTTACCACAAAGGCACGAAGATCACTAAGTACCACAAAGTGGAAATAATAATTAAAGCGATAAGAAATATATGCTTAGTGGTACTTAGTGGTACTTAGTGCCTTTGTGTTAAAAAAAAATTTGTACTGCGTTATTATAGTACAAAGCGTTTAATGCCCTGTTTAATTAACGGCACATTGAAATTTATTAAATAACCAAGTCTGTTGTTGGACAATTTTAGATAACTTAAAATTTGCGCTTCCCAAACTGGGTTAATTATATCAACAGCCTTAAGTTCACAAACCACTTGTTGCTCCACACATACATCTAATCGAAGTGCCTCTTCAAAATATATCCCATCGTAATAAATTGGCAAAGCTTGTTGACGAGTAATAGTTAATCGTCTTTTTTCAAGTTCGTAGCAAAAGCAAGTCTCATAGACTTTTTCAAGTAGACCAGGACCAAGATTAACATGTACAGCGTATGCTGCATCAATGATTTTTTTTCCGATCTCTTCTAAATGTGGAGGAATTGGACTAAATGTTTTCATTGTCTTCAAAAGGTTTAAGGTTAAGAAATGGCTAAACATTTTTACTAAATGGGTGTGGGATTAATGGTAAGGTAGCCAGCGGATGATAATCGCCCTGGAGGCCCTGGGGTTGTTGCTCGCGGATATGGTGTACGATTTGGATGGCGTGGCCGGCATCGTCGAGGCCGAAGCCGCGGCCTTCCAGGATATCGCGGTAACTCAGCGTATGGAGGTCGGTAAAGCCTTCGCTAAACTCAATCTCGTGGTCGTCCATTTGCAGGGAGCGGTAGGTGCGGCCGCCTTTTTCGCGTACGGCTTGCGGCAGCGTATCGGCATTTATACTCAGGAACCAGCGCACGCGGGCTTTTTCGAATTCTAGCAATCCGGCGGCGCGGTCGTGGGTGTGGAGGTGCACCGTATTCGACTGCAGTTCGCCGAAAATCCAGTGCAGCATATCAAAAAAGTGGATGCCGATATTGGTGGCGATGCCGCCCGATTTGCTGATATCGCCTTTCCAACTGGCGTAATACCACTTGCCGCGGGAAGTGATATACGTGAGATCGACGTCGTGTTTTTTGGCGGCGGTTTCCTGTTGTACGCGTTCGCGCAGGGCGATAATAGCGGGGTGCAGACGTAGTTGGAGTATCGTAAAGATGCGTTTGCCGGTTTCGCGTTCCATTTCGCGCAGCGCGTCCACATTCCAGGGGTTGAGCACGAGGGGTTTTTCGCAGATAACGTCGGCGCCGAGGCGGAGACCGAAGCGGATGTGGGCGTCGTGCAGGTAATTGGGCGAGCAAACGCTCACAAAGTCGATGGGCGTACCCTGGCGTTTGAGTTTTTCGAGGTGCCGGTCGAAGCGCTCGAATTCGGTAAAATAATCGGCATCTGGAAAATAGCTGTCGATAACGCCCACCGAGTCGTTGCGGTCGTGGGCGGCGAGCAGCCTGTTGCCGGTGTCTTTGATGGCGCGCATGTGGCGGGGCGCTACAAAGCCGGCGGCGCCGATGAGAGCGAAGTTTTTCATCTGTTTATTTGAAAAATAAGTCGAAAGGGCATATATTGCCTGTGTTGGTTGGTGTCGTTACTACCATTTTGCTTTTCATGCTTCACAATCAGGGAAGGAATTTACCTCAGGCCATGTGCGACATCCGGCGGCACGAGGTATACATTACGCTGCATTGCTTGCAAGGGTCGGCGCCTGGATTATCATTACCATCATAGTTTAAGAACACCTAAAAATTGTTGACATGAAAAAGTTGATTGTAGCGATCGTTGTATTATCTGCAATTGTTGTTCTTGCCGGAAGGTGCAAACAAAAACCCGATGGGGGCGGACTTGGGGGCAGGCAGCCGATTACCCAATGTTATTGCGCCGATAGTAGCCAATGCGACCGGTTGTGCAGCGTATTGCCAACGGGGCCTGATATGTCAGACCCCAAATTATTTCCCAACGGCTATCAGGCAACGTTGGATTCGGTTCACCAGCCGCCGTTCGATATATTTTCATGGCAAGCTTTTGTAGCGCTGAACTGGCCTGCTGATTCCGACGGCAAACCGCTGGGTACGCCTATAGGTAGCGCGCCGAAAAATAAGCGGGTTTGGGAATATTTTGAAACGGAATACGATCTGTTGGGCGACACTACGGGTTGCGAAATTTGCCAAACGGATTGCGATGTGATGGTGGCTCGCGTTTCAAAAGGCCGTTTTGTGGTGAACCCCGATGGCAGTTTCGTAGAAGCTGACGGGAATGCGCTCATTGATAAAAACCTCAATTTTGCCGTTTTCGAAGTGCGGGCTAATCCCACGGAGGCAGAATATGTGCGATTTGTAAAATCACACTTAGACAGCATCGACAAAGTCGATTTCCCTACAGGTTCTATTGAGATCAAAACAAGTTGGCGAATACTGGATACGACCAATCAATTGGAGCTGAATCGCTATTACCATCGCCGGGCAGTTATCTACGTGGCCAAAGAAAATAGCCTCAATAATCAGCCTTTATGCATCAAGGCCACTTTGGGACTTGTGGGCATGCACATCGCTTATAAGGTTGCTTCGGTTAATCACCTCGATCCCTGGATTTGGTCTACTTTTGAGCATATAGACAACGTTCCCGCTTCACTGGAAGAAGCCCAAATGATGCGCGAGAGGCCGTCGGCTTATTCGTTTTACAATCCACTGTGCGTAAATTGTCCACCCAACAAGGCGCCTACCGATGGAAAAACAACCATTAAGTGGTCGCCAACTCCGCCTTATGCCGCACATTATGCCACACAGGCGCCAAAAGGAGAAGGGGAAGGCATGGATCGTTTTGGCACGCAAGCGGTTAGGGAGTTTCCTATTTATTACACCACCCAGCTAGTCAATAAGGAGTGGCAGGCGATGCTGAAAAATACAGTATGGGCCAATTATCAGTTGGTGGGTACGCAGTGGGGAACAACCCCCGACGGCCCTCCGTTTGATGTGGTTAATTTTGTTCCCGTGCAGTTGGCCAATACAACCCTGGAAACTTTTGTACAATTGAGCCCGATGGGTTCTTGCGGCAAGTGTCATGGCTTTGCAACGCTGGTCATCGGCAAAGATACGCTTGACGCTGATCATAGTTTCCTTATTGGTAATTTGGGGCAATGATGTTCCTTTATGTCATATTCAGTAGGTGATGATAAATTACCTACTGAATTATACAGGACTGATAAGGATAACCCGGCCGTTTTGAAGCAAATATTGCTCCCCGCTGCCAGGGCAGGTGGCGCTGCCTTCAGCGTCGAAATGGAGGCGTTCGCCGTGGCGGCTCATCCAGCCGATGTGGCGGGCGG
>DAINSQ010000260.1:0-4698 GCA_036741235.1 Saprospiraceae bacterium
GTTTGTTTATTTACTCAGGAACGCCACGGGTTTGTTTAGCTGTACTTAGGTACGCCTGCGGTTCGTTTAGCTTTACAACGATCCTCCCCTGGCTGGTTTAGCGATTGGGTTTAGTTTTTACCACAAAAAAACTAAACAGCGAAGCGATAAACCAACTCAGGCGTTCCCTGGTACACCTAAACAGCGAAGCGATAAACCAGCTCAGGCGTTCCGTGCTACCTGAGGCGCCTCATTGCCAGATACACCGGCACTCCTGCCGCCAGCAATGCCAGCCCATAGGCCACCGTTTGCCAGCCCGTGCCGATAATAGCGGCGATAGAAAACAGGGTCGTCAAAGCAGCCAAAACGTAGATTGACTTGCGCCGGCTTTTGCCGCCATCGCCTGTTGCCAATACCGGAGTGGCCAACGCGCAGAAAAGATAAGGAATAATGGATGAAAGCGTAGCCAGCAAGATCATCTGCTGAAATTGCTGTTGCAACGATTTGGAATAATTAAAAACAACCATAACGGTGATGAGTATACTCGATATGATCAGCGCCGAATCAGGCGCGCCGCGGCGATTTTTATGCCCAAACCATTTCGGGAACAAGCCGTCGGCAGACGCCGCCCAGGGTATCTGCCCCTGTAATAATATCCAGCCATTGAGGGCCCCCAGACAGGCAATGGCAGCCGCTGCCGCTACCAGGTAATAACCGGCATCACCCCACATATGCCGGGCAGCCAGGGCAAACGGCGCCGGCGCTTTTGCCAATTCACCTGGCGCAATGGCCCCCATTACCGCCGTACTGGCTGCAATAAAAATGATTGCGGAAAAAATAGTACCCGCCATAGTAGCCCTCGCAATATTTTTTTCGGGGTTGCGAATGTCGGCAGCAGGCACCGTCGCCGATTCAATACCTAAAAAAGACCATAACGTGAGCGCCGCAGTTTGCAATACGGCATCCAACCAACCCACTTCTACATGCGCAACTCCGAGGTTGTCCATATCAAAATGAAAAAAACCTGCGGTAGCCACCAGCAGAATGGGCGCCAGCCGCAGTAGCGTTGTGATCAACTGGAAATGAGCAGCCTCTTTTACGCCCCGCAAATTCAACCAGGTGCACAACCATACCGAAACTACGCAACAAGCCGCCGCCAATGCCGGCGCCTGGTTTAATCCTGGAAAAAATGGCGTGAGATTGGCGATGAAGGCTACCGCAATGGCAGCATTGCCGCTCCACAAGGCAATCCAGTACCCCCAGGCTACCAAAAAACCGCTGAAAGAACCAAATGCAGCCCGCGTATAGGCATACGGCCCCCCCGTGAGCGGACGCCGCCGGCTCAACGCCGCAAAGGTCATTGCAATTAATATGGCGCCAACAGTAGATAATAACCAACCTGATAAACTATACCCCCCAAATGCCGATAGCGATGCCGGCAATAAAAAAATCCCTGAACCGATCATGTTGCCCGCTACCAGCGCCGCCGCCGGCAAAAATCCAATTCCCCCCGCTTGCTGCTTGTCCATGCATTTTCGTTTGATAGTCAACTACAAAGATTGATAAAAATCAATTGCCAAACTGACTCTTATCCCCCAGATACTATTCTATTTGTACTAATTTATCATTTTGACTGCGGGCTGCCGACCGCCAATTACACTAACCAAAACCTACAAATTATGCTGACACTCGATAAAAAAGCCGACCTGGTAGGTCCAGGCATTGGTACCTACGAAGAAGTTGAGAAAATTTTACCCAAAAACTATCGCTCCTTGCTTAATCCTAAAGAAACGCAACGCGCCATCATGGCGGTTAAGCGTTTTATTGAAGATCGATTGTGCGATGAACTCAACTTGCTTCCCGTTACCGTACCGCTCATCGTAGATCGCGATAGCGGCGTTAACGACTACCTCGATCGCGACGGCTCCCGTACGCCGGTAGAATTTGTGATCAACAACGACTACGGCAAAAATCCGGTCCACGCACAAGTGGTACAAGCCGCCACAAAATGGAAAAGAATGGCCCTGCGCCAGTTTAATATGAAACCAGGCGAAGGTCTACTTACCGATATGCGCGCTATCCGCAAGGATTATTTCCTCGACCACGACCACAGCGCTTATGTGGATCAATGGGACTGGGAGCGCGCTATCACCGCCGAACAACGCAACCTCGACTTCCTGACCGATGTGGTTCGCAAGATCTGGAAAGTGATTAAAGGCGCTGAATTATTTATCCAAAAAGAATTTCCGCAACTCAAAGACGACCGTTATCCCGACCTGCCCGAAGAACTCGTATTTATCCACGCCGAAGAAATCCTGGAACGCTACCCCGACCTGCCGCGCAAGCAACGCGAAACGGCCATACTCCAGGATTATCCCGCTGTGTTTATCTACGGCATCGGCTGGACGCTCGACGACGGCTATCCGCACGAGATGCGCGCGCCCGATTACGACGACTGGGTTACGCCAACCGTATCCAAAACAGGCAAGCCCATGCACGGCCTCAACGGCGATATCCTGGTATGGAACCCCATCACCAAACGCCGCCACGAGTTGTCGTCAATGGGCGTTCGCGTGAACGCAGAAACCCTGCGCCAACAACTGGAGATTACAGGTCAGCTCGATTTCCTCAAACTGCCTTATCACCAGGCTATTATTAATAAGGAGTTGCCGCTGAGCATCGGCGGCGGCATCGGCCAATCGCGCACGATCATGCTGCTGCTCAAAAAAGCCCACATCGGCGAAGTGAGCGTAACGGTGTGGCCCGAAAGGCTGAAGGATATTTGCAGGAAGCAAAATATTTTTGTATTGGAATAAACACTATTAACCTATTTCCGCCAGTTCCATCCAGCGCATCTCCTTCTCCTCAATATTTGACTTGACTTCGGCGAGTTGTTTGGCGAGTTCGGTGATGCGCTCGGGACTGAGGTCGGGAGTGGCGAATTGTTGTTCTATTTCGCTTTTGCGTTCTTCCAGGCGACTGATTTCTTTTTCCAGGCGGTTGAGCTCTTTGCGTTGTTCGTAGGTGAGCCCCGCGCTGGGCTGGGCAGTCGCCTGTTGTTTTACCTGTTGCTGTTCAACACGCTCCTGCCGGCGCTGGTCGCGTTCACGCAGTTTAAAGTCTTCGCGGTATTCGGTGTAGTCGCCGTTGAAGTCTTTGATTTGCCCTTTGCCTTCAAAGACAAACAGGTGGTCGACGAGTTTGTCCATGAAATAGCGGTCGTGGGTAACGATGAGCACGCAGCCTGGAAAGTCGAGCAAGAAGTCCTCCAATACGTTAAGCGTAATGATATCGAGGTCATTGGTGGGCTCGTCAAGAATGAGAAAGTTGGGGTTTTGCATCAGCACGGTGAGCAAATAGAGGCGCCGGCGCTCGCCGCCGCTGAGTTGCGACACATATACCTGCTGCTGTGGCCGGCTGAACAAAAAGCGTTCGAGCAATTGCGGGGCGGTTAGTTTTTGCCCTTTTTCGAGCGGGATAAATTCGGCGATATCCTGCACTACTTCCAATACGCGTTTGTCTTCCTTGAGGTCCATGCCGTCCTGGCTGTAATAACCGAATACCGTATTACCCCCTACTACCACGCGCCCGCTATCGGGGCGCATTTCGCCGGTGAGTAGTTTTAGGAAAGTGGTTTTACCTACGCCGTTGGGGCCCACAATGCCTACGCGTTCGCCGGGTTTGAATTTATAGGAAAAATCATCGGCAATCGGCGTATCGCCAAAGCGCTTGCGCACATTGTAGCACTCCAGCACCTTTTTGCCCAGTCTTTGGCCCTTGATATCTATCTGCAACTCGCTATTGTCGACGCGCTGCGACACTTTTTCTTTTATTTCGTAAAATCCGTCTACCCGGGCTTTGGCCTTGGTAGTGCGCGCCTGCGGCGAGCGGTGCACCCAGTCGAGTTCGCGCTTATAGAGTTTTTGCAATTTTTCCATTTCCGCCGACTCGGTTTCTGTACGCAAGGATTTTTTCTCCAGAAAGTCGGCGTAATTGCCGGCATAACGATATAACTGCCCCCGGTCGAGCTCGATGATCTGGTTGCACACCCGCTCCAGGAAATAGCGGTCGTGCGTCACCATAAACACGGTAATGTTGGGATTGCGCAGGTACTCTTCCAGCCACTCGATCATATCGAGGTCGAGATGGTTGGTGGGCTCGTCGAGAATGATAAACTCGGGCTCTTCGAGGATGAGCCGCACCAGGGCCACGCGCTTGCGCTGGCCGCCGGAAAGGCTGCCGATGGTCTGGTTGAAATCGGCGATACCGAATTTGGAGATTAATTCCTTCACGCGCGCCTCGAAATCCCAGCCTTTGAGATCATCGAGGCGGGTAATGGCAGCCTGCATTTCATCGGGGCCTGCGCCCAGCAACAAGGCGCGTTCGTAGGTTTTTACGGCTTGTACAACCGGGTTGTCAGAGTCGAGTACGGCTTCCAGTACACTGTGGTCGTGGTAGAGATCGGGCTCCTGTTCGAGATAACCTACCTTAATATCGCGGCGCAACAGGATTTTGGCATTTTCGCCTTCCGGCGCATCAATGCCGGCGATAACGCGCAGCAGGGTGCTTTTGCCCGTACCGTTTTTGGCTACGAGCGCCACCTTCTGCCCTTTGCTGATCTGCAAGGAGATGTTGCGGAATAAGACCTTCTCGCCGTAGGTTTTGGTGACGTTTTCTAATGTAAGGTAGTTCAAATCGCAAAACTTTGGCGCGAAGATA
>DAINSQ010000261.1:0-4636 GCA_036741235.1 Saprospiraceae bacterium
GAGTCCCGTACCGACTGGAAGGAGGTCGGGATGCTGATTCGACCGAAGGCTAACGCAGTGAGTCCCGATTGAAAATCGGGGGAGTCCCGTACCGCCGGGATGTTGACCCCGAACGTCATTGGGGCGGATGTACACGCAAGAAAGACATAGTCCTCGCACTGCCTTTACATTCAACATCAAACCTTAACTATCATGGCACGCTTATTCATATTAATCTCAGCTATGTTCCTCGCTTCAAATTGCAACAATCCTTCTCCCGGTTCACCCCCACAGCCCGGCAAAGCCTGGTGGAAAGAAGCGGTGGTTTATCAAATATACCCTCGCAGTTTCCAGGATTCCAACGGCGACGGTGTAGGCGACCTGCAGGGTATTTTGCAACGACTAGACTATATTAAAAGCCTGGGCGTAGACGTAGTGTGGCTCAACCCCATTTATCAATCGCCCAACGATGACAACGGTTACGACATCAGCGACTACCGCGCCATCATGCCCGAAATGGGCACTATGGAAGATTTTGACGCCCTCCTGGCCGGTATGCACCAGCGGGGCATCAAGTTGGTGATGGATTTGGTGGTGAACCACTGCAGCGACGAGCACGAATGGTTTAAACAAAGTCGCAGCAGCCGCGACAATCCCTACCGAGACTATTTTCACTGGTGGCCCGCCGAAAAAGGCGCCCCGCCCAAGCGCTGGAGTTTCTTTGACGAAGAAGAAAATGCCTGGCGTTTCGATTCAACCACCAACGCCTATTATCTTCACTACTTCAGTCGTAAACAGCCCGACCTGAACTGGGAAAACCCCAAAGTGCGCCAGGAGGTGTACGATTTGATGAAATTCTGGCTCGACAAGGGCGTAGATGGCTTCCGAATGGATGTCATTCCTTTCATATCCAAAGATACCGCTTTCCCGCCTCTGCCCGCCGAGTATAATGGCAACTTTGTGGCCTATTATGCCAAAGGCCCCCGCTTGCATGAGTACTTGCAGGAGATGAATCGCGAGGTCTTGAGCAGGTACGACGTGATGACCGTGGGTGAAGGCGCAGGTGTCAGCATCGAAGATGCCTTGTTGTATGTTGACGAAAACCGTGGCGAGTTGCAAACCTTCTTCCAGTTTGACATCGCCGGTTGGGGCCGCCGGGCCGACAACTTTCTGTTGCCCGACCCCCATAACCGCCGCCTCCCCGATTTGAAGGCAATTTTCACCAAATGGGATAAAGTATTCGAAAACAAGGGTTGGGGCACCGTATACCTGGGCAACCACGATCAAAGTCGCATGGTGAGCCGCTACGGCAACGATGCGCCTCCCTACCGGGAAACTTCGGCCAAAATGTTGCACACCCTGCTGCTCACACAACGCGCAACGCCCTATATCTACTACGGCGATGAGTTGGGCATGACCAATATCCGTTTCACCGATATTGCCGACTACCGCGACTTGCAAACCATTAATACCTATAACCGCCTGAAACAAGAAGGCGGCAACTTACAGGAGTTTATGGAGGGCCAGGCCGAGGTGAGCCGCGATAATGGCAGAACGCCTATGCAATGGAATGCAGGGACAAACGCCGGTTTTACCAGCGTCACGCCCTGGATTAAGGTCAATCCCAACTTGACAATCATCAATACCGAAGCACAGGAAAAAGATCCCAATTCGGTACTTCACTACTTCCGGCGCATGATTCAATTGCGCAAAGCCGAACCGGCACTCGTGTATGGAAAATACGAACTGATCGACGCAGAAAACCCGGAGGTGTATTCTTATACGCGTTCTTTGGACGGAAAGGACTTCCTGGTTGCGCTAAGTTTCAGCACCGAGGGTGGCCGCACGATCATCCCCGATGGATTTAAGGCAGGAGAAATAAGGATCAACAACCTCGAAAAATCGCCGGTACAAGGCGGAGCGATTGTGCTGGAACCTTATCAGGCGGTTGTTTTGGAGCTGCACAAGCAGTAAGGGTAAACGTTTCTGCGGGGTTCAATAAGTTGTGAAGTTGCTTTCTTGAAAGCGCTCAAATTGATCTTGCATTCTGAGATAGGCGAGCATATCGTGGGTGAGGATTTTTTCAAAGTCGCTCATGCCATGTTGAACAGCCAGTTTCAAGTTCTCATAGCCTTTTTCCACATCTTCCAGATTGGAATAAGCGCATGCCATATGGAAGTATATTTCATAATCATCGGGATCCAACTCCCTTGCTTTTTTGAGCAAATCAAGGGCTTCATCGATGTCGTATGCTATGAGTTTTGCGACTGCTTTTGATTTTAATTCTTCATGGGGCGATTGAGATTTGGTTCCAAAACTCAAAGGAACATTTTCGTAAATGATCTGGCCGTTTTTTATTAAATCGACCCCCACATTCATAAATGAATCCAATATCTTGGAAGTCAGCACGTAATTGACAGGAGCGCCGTTTTCATTGACTGTGAAGTAATGATTGGCGCCGTAAATGGATTTTTTTCGGGATACTATTTTGCCGCCCACTACCACGGTTTCTTCTCCCAGCCAATTGTTGTGAAACTCAATGATGGTACCCTCCGATTTGAGTTTGATATACTGCATCGTTAAAACGTTGTATTTAAGTTAAATTGGATATTTGTCAGAACAACATGTTTCTACAATGATTGGTTCGCTACAGCAGTATTATCCATGTTTGGTAAAAAAGAAGTTGTGTTGACAGGTCAAAGTAACATTAAACCGGCTACCCACATGAGCAGTGAGTAGCCGGTCATCTTTTAAAAAAGGCCGATTCTGGAGTCACAAGCTTAAAGTGAAGACCTTTTCACCCTGTCACCCCAAAATCAATTTCCCTTCCTTTTTATCGTTTTTTGCCAGTTGATAACCTCTTTTTCAGTGCTATTCTTTTTAGGAATCCTGCCCCGGATATCTTCTCCTTCGGGATAAGGCAGTTTTCCTCTCCAGTCAATTTCAACTCGCGTTTCGTTGTCTGAGAGCCGGTATACCCTATCGGTTTGCGTCATCCAGTTTTCGAATTTCCACAACTCGGCGGCATCCAGGTAGCCGTAGCTGTGTCCGAACCGGAAATTGCGGACTTCATACCCATTCTGTCCCGTAAAACTCAGGATATGAGATTCGGGAGATTGGGTATAGCTGTATTGGTGGATAAAGCGGTATTCACCGACTACCCGATTGTTGGCTTGCGGATCGGTAAATTGGACGCTGCCTACTACATAACCGCCTGTGGCATTGGCCTGGGCAAGCGCTTCTCGAGGGGCGGGAGGCGTCGTGATTTTCCAGTTAAATTTCGGAAATTCCTTTTTCACGATCTGGTATTGAAGTGGGTAGGTAAAATGTACATTGTTGTAGTACATCGCATTCCAGCTCGGCAAAATAAATTCGGTAGTAATGGTAACCCATGTTTTTGCGGGAACCGGCTTGCTGCTCAGATCCCATGTAACATCAAGACTGGTTCGCGGAGAAGCCTCTGTTATTGCAGGAATAATCCCCGCTTCTTTTTCCCAGTCGAGGTAAGTTCTATAACTGAGAATGTTGACATCGGTGCCCACTTTGTACGCCAATCCAGTGGCTGCATATTCGTTTTCCTGCATGATTTTATACGAACCCACCACTTTCTGGATCAGGTCATTGCCCGACGATTCATCTATGGCGCTTAAGGTGCAAATGTGCTTGATAAAGGGGTGGTTAGCGTCATAATTAAAATACCAGCCGTTGCCCTGGTTGGCGCCGCCGGGGTTGGGGTTGGTGTATTGATCGTAATTGTAGGCCTGAACGTCGCCTCCATTATCCGTGTCGGAGTCTGTAACTCTCACATTAACAGCATTAACCTTGAGTTGGTCATTTTCGCCCATGTTATCACCCCAGGCAGTAATGGCATGCCCGCCACTGGCGCCGCCAACAGCCGGCCAGCTAATGCTTAATCCCACGAAGTGGCAACTTCTGAGCTCGTTGGCAATAAACATGGCGCCATCGGTATTGGCCCATGGTATTTTGGTTTTATTGCCGTATACCGTCACATTTTTGTAGGGGTTGGTAGTCCAGGTATTATTGCTCGACGACAGCCACCAGTCCAGGGCATTGTCTATCCACCCTGAGCCGCCTTTGCCGTAGTGGGCCACCATATCAGCGTAGATATCTTCAGCTCTTGCATCAAGCGTGGCGCCTGCGCCGTATCCTGCGCCGGCCAGCATATTAGAAGCGGTAGCCATCCAGCAGGAGTTGTCAACGCCTCCCCCCGGCGGGCCCGGCAATCGCTTGTCAATATCTGCCGGCGGTAACATTTTCATGTAAACACACGAAGAACTCGTCATTACTACGAAAACACAACTAATTGCAAACAGTAGGAATCGAAAAGATGAGAAAAATGAAGTTGGTTTCATGATTTGGAGTTTTTATTCAATGAGCAAATTGAACTCCTCCTCTCTACTTCCAACTATGTTTAGTAATCTGCTAAATGTCAGTTTTTTATCTAAAAAAAGCAATGATAATAATCAGTAGAGTGATAAAATTTTATTATAAAAATAAATTCATTGTCAATATTATATTTCAAAACACGCCTCCCTCCCCCTGTCCCCTTGTCACCATTTAAACCCTTAAACCATATCACAAAAACAACCAAACACCCTATAACCCTAACAACAAAAAACCAAATCACCCATTAACC
>DAINSQ010000262.1:0-4622 GCA_036741235.1 Saprospiraceae bacterium
TTCATAACCTCTCATCAACTTTCATAACCTCTCATCAACTTTCATAACCTCTCATCAACTTTCAAAGAAAATCCACATCCACGTCATAGGGGAACGTCATGAGGAACTCTATGGCGCGGTTGATATCATAATTTTCAAAAACAATGCGATACAGCACCTCCATGATCGGCAGGTGGAGTTTGGCATTTTTGGCCAGGTATCTGGTAATTTGGAGCGTTCGCACGCCTTCGGCCACTTCGGGCATGGTTTGGGCGATTTCCTGGCGCGTTTCGCCGCGGCCCAGGCGGTAGCCGAAAGTAAAATTGCGGCTGTTATTGGAAGTAGCCGTAGCCACCAGGTCGCCGATGCCGGCGGTGCCGAAAAAGGCGGTACTGTCGGCGCCCATCGCTGTGCCAAAGTGCACCATCTCCGTGAGGCCGCGGGTAATGAGCATTGCCTGTATATTTTTGCCCATCCCCTTGCCCGCCAGAATACCCGAGCCGATAGCGATGATATTTTTGAGCGCGCCGGCCAGTTCGGCGCCAATGAGGTCGTGCGAGCCGAATACGTGAAATTGTTTGCTATTGAGCACGGTTTTGCCCAGGTCGATCACCTCTTTAAACTGACTGGCAATGAGCGTGGCCGTGGGTTGCCCCTCGAGTATTTCGCTGGCCAGGTTGGGCCCCGACAGGCAGCCTACCCTGACCGCAACGCTTTCCTGTCGCATCACTTCGCTCATGGTGTGTACGTCCTGGCGGTTGATCTCCCGAAGGGTTTTTTCATCGTCTTCCATACCGTGTACATCAAAACCTTTTGTACCGTGTATAAGGATATGATGCGGACGGATATACGGCCCCAGGTGGTGCATCATACGCCGGAAACTGGCCGAAGGCACAACGGGGAACAACAAAAAACAGCGTTCGGCGATTTCCTGCATGTCGGAAGTGGCCTGAATGCGGGGTGAGAGCTGCACATTCATGAGGCTGTGCCGGCGGTTGACGTCCTCCACCAGCGATTCCCTGCGGCTGAACAGCAATACATCTACGTTGTGCGCCAGCAGGTTAGACACCGCCAGTCCGAAACTGCCGGCGCCGATTACACCCACGGTAGTTATAGCCCCTGAGTCAGGCATAGGTCAATGCTTTGCCATAAAGGTACGGCTTGTCGGCCAACTAAAGCCATTGTACCGGCAGAAAATCCTGCCGGTGTGCCAGCCATTCTTTTTTGGGGAACAATCGGAAGCCGTATTCGTATACGCCGGTCATGTGCGGATCAACCTCGCAAACATACGCGGCGACGCGCTTGTCGTAATCGGCGAGGGTCAATTCCTGCACCATTTTGATTTCCAACTCGTCGTCATTCAAACGTTTAAAGAAGACAACCTCTACGCCTATCTCCCGTGGATTCAGCCCATTGACGCGCAAATGCAATTTGGCGAAAAATGGTTTGCCCACGGGTAAGGCATGATTATCAGTATCAAAGGCGTCGATGCCTGCGAGTTCTACCTGCGACCACAATCGCTGGTAATCGTGTTTCCATGCGCTGATCTCGATAGCGCGGCTGTTATTGTTTTGTTTCAGCAATTGGAAACGTTTTGCCAGTTTGTTGTAAAAACGCTCGTAATAATCGTCGAGCATGCGCTGCATGGTAAACTCGGGCGCAATTTCGGCGATATTATGTTTAATAAATTGAACCCAGCGCGTTGAGATACCCTTATCATCGGTATCGTAATAGGTGGGTATGATTTCATTTTCTAAAATATTGTAAAGCGTTTCGGCGTCGAGTTCGTTTTGCAGGTGGGGGTCGGTGTAAGTATCGTTGAGCGGCAGGGCCCAGCCGGCGTCGGGGCGATAGCCTTCGGCCCACCAGCCGTCGAGTACGCTGAAATTGAGTACGCCGTTGAGCACGGCTTTCATGCCGCTGGTGCCGGAGGCTTCCATAGGCCTGGTTGGCGTATTGAGCCATATATCGACGCCCTGTACCATCAACTTGGCGATTTCCATGTTGTAATCTTCGAGGAAAAGCACCTTGCCGGCAAATTCGGGGCGTTTGGAGATATTTACGATTTGACGGATGAGTTCCTTGCCGCCGTTGTCGGCGGGGTGGGCTTTGCCGGCATACAGGAACAACACGGGGCGCTGGGCGTCGTTGACAATTTCGGCCAGTCGTTCGGTGTTGGTAAACAACAGTTGCGCCCGCTTGTAAGTGGCAAATCGGCGCGCAAAACCGATGATAAGCGCGTCTTCTGCTATGTGGTTGAGTACCTCAAAAATGGCGCGGGGATTTTCGCCGCGACGCGTGAGGTCGTCCTGCATTTTTTGCTTGACGTACCGCAGCAACTTCTGCTTTAATCCTTTTCTGATGGCCATGATGCGCTCGTCGGCCACCTGGTGGATCAGCCGCCAGTGTTTCCGGTTGTACTGGTCGCGCAGGAAGGTCTTGCCAAAGGTATCTACATACAATTCGTGCCATTCCGGCGCTATCCAGGTGGGATAGTGCACGCTGTTGGTTACGTGGCCGATGTGGAGTTCTTCGGGGATATAACCAGGAAACAGGTTGCAGAACATCTTGCGCGATACCTCGCCGTGTAATTTGCTCACGCCGTTGACTTCCTGCGACATGCGGATGGCCAGGTGGCTCATCGAAAACAACTCGCCGGGATTGGCGGGGTCAACTTTGCCCCAGGCCATCAGCCGCTCCCAGTGGATGCCCAGGTCTTGTATGTATTCATAAAAATAGGTCCGCAACAGGCTTTCAGGAAAGTAGTCGTGGCCCGCCGGCACGGGCGTATGGGTAGTAAACAGCGAGGAGGCCCGCACCAGTTCGATGGCTTCGTCTATGTGCAGGCGGTCGCGGTTGACGTAGTTGCGCAGGCGCTCCAGGGTCATGAAGGCAGCGTGGCCTTCGTTGCAGTGGTATACATCGGCCTCTACGCCCAGGACCTCCAATGCCCGGATGCCGCCGATGCCCAGCAGGATTTCCTGCTTGAGGCGGTGCTCGTTGTCGCCGCCGTAGAGCTGGTGGGTCAGACTGCGGTCTTCCCAGCTGTTTTCATCGATGTCGGTGTCGAGCAGGTAGAGGGGAATTCGCCCTACTTTCAACTCCCATATTTTTGCGAATACCAGCCGGTCTTGCAATTGAATGCTGATTTTCAGCCATTCGCCCGAAGCGTCGCGCACCGGATGTATGGGCATTTTGGTGAATTGCTGGGGCGGGTAGTTGTTGATCTGGTCGCCGTTGAGCGAAATGGATTGCTGGAAGTAACCGTAGCGATACAGCAAACCTACCGCTACCAGGTTGGCGTTGTCGTCGCTGGCCTCCTTGAGGTAGTCGCCGGCCAATACGCCAAGTCCGCCGGAGTATAACCGCAGCGATATGTGCAGGCCGAATTCCATGCTGAAATAGGCGATTTTGGGGCTTTTGGCGTCCGGTTTTTCTTTCTGGTAAGCCTCATAAGCTTTTTCAACCCGCGCCAGGCGCTCCATAAACGATTTATCGGCCAGGAGCTCCTGCACGCGCTCGCCGCTGAGGTCGTCGAGCAGGGCTATGGGATTGTAATTCAGTTCTTTAAATCGTTGGGCGTCAATGGTGTTGAATAAAGCCGTCGCTTCGATGTTCCACGACCACCAGATGTTGTGGGCCAGGGTTTTGAGCGGCGCCAGCGCCTCCGGCAGTCGCGATTCGATGAATATGCGTTTGAGCTTGATGCTGCTATCCTGAAGTTGTCCGATCATGTCTTGGTTGTTGTTGAACAGGGCGCAAAGATAGCACTCTTCGCTTTATAGGCGACTGTGATTATTGTAAAAATTACACGAAGAGACGGGGCGAGGGGGCGACTATTAGACTTCTCCCACCCTCCCACCCTCTCACCCTCCCTCCCTCAAACTCAGTCTGCCCCGGCCTACCCGGCCAACCCGGCATGCAAAGTCACAAAATCCCCCATTCCTCCAGGGCCTTACGCAATTGTCCGGGCGACTGAAAATGGACGGCATGCAGCCCCACGGCCCGGGCCCCCTCCACATTTTTGGGGTTATCGTCAATAAACAGCGACTCGCCGGGGTTGAGGCCGTAGCGCGAGATGAGCAATTGATAAATTCGCGGATCGGGTTTGATGAGTTTTTCCACACCTGAAACCAATATGCCTTCGAAATAGTGCAAAAAGTCAAACAGCTCCAGTGCGGTGGGGAACGTCTCCGCCGACCAGTTGGTGAGCGCCAGCAGGCGGTGGGAAGCTTGATCGCGCAGTTGGTTCAAAATATCGACAGTTTCGGGAATAGCCCCGCCGAGCATCTCCTGCCAGCGGCCATAGTAGGCCCGGATTTGCGGTTCGTAGTCGGGGAATTGGCCCACCAGCCATTCGGTGGCTTCCTGCAGCGAGCGCCCGGCGTCCTGCTGTTCGTTCCAATGCGGGCTGCACACTTCCGTCAGAAAATAACGCCGTTCGGCTTCGTCTTCAAAAATCTGGCGGTACACGTATTCCGGATTCCAATCAATGAGTACGCCGCCTAAATCAAAGACGACGGTGTTAATGGTTGGCTGCGACATAGTCTGATTTTTGTTATTGCGGGGGCGAAGGTAGGGAGTTGTAGGTTGTCGGTTGTAGGTTGTAGGTCAATTTTGTTAACTAACCTACAACTTACAAC
>DAINSQ010000263.1:0-347 GCA_036741235.1 Saprospiraceae bacterium
AGATAATCAGTTAACTAATACAGCAAATCTCTTCGGGCAGCCGGGGTATCATGGGAGGCGCACAGTCGGCCATACAAGCGGCCCACGCCGCCGGCGATCCCGACGTGAAGAAGCTCCACCAATCGCTACTGGCCATTAGTCCTACGTATAAATCCATTATCGAAAACGTACAGGCCAAACTCAACCTGTTGCCTCCCAGCGGCGCCGTAGCCGGTATTTATGTGATGGTCGATTCGCAAATAGGCGTATACAAATCGCCCGCCAATGTCTCCGTTAATCTGGCTATCAAACCGAGTGTCTCTATTACAGATGACATGCAGGAAGACCTGAGCGTGCCCCTCGACGGG
>DAINSQ010000263.1:501-4271 GCA_036741235.1 Saprospiraceae bacterium
CCTGCACAACCAATGGGCACAAGGCGCATTGATGGGCGCCACCCCTGATGATGCCTTCACCGTGCAAGTCGGCCTGGGCAACACAATGACGTCCCAGGATATCCTCGACGGCATCATGCGGGTAATGGTAATGGTGGCAATAACAAGGCCTGCTGAGTTCATCGTGTTCAGTTTTGAAATGAAAATGCAGGAAGCTTAATACAAACATGCCCATCACCCTCCGTACCGCCACCATCGCCGATTTGCCGTTGTTACGCCACTGGGACGAGCAGCCGCACGTCATTGAATCCGACCCCAATGATGACTGGGAGTGGGAAACCGAACTACTGCGTAACCCCGACTGGCGCGAACAACTCATCGCCGAACTCGAGGGCCGGCCCATCGGCTTTATCCAGATCATCGATCCAAAGCTGGAAGAATCGCATTACTGGGGCGAAGATGTACCCGAAAACCTCCGCGCTATCGATATCTGGATCGGTGAAGAAGCCGATACTAACAAGGGCTACGGAACCCGGATGATGCGCCTGGCGTTGGAGCGATGTTTCGCCAACCCCAACGTCACTGCCGTGCTTATTGACCCGCTGGCTTCCAATACAGCGGCGCACCGGTTTTACGAACGGCTGGGCTTTCAATTTGCCGAAAGACGCACATTTGGCGAAGACGATACTTTCGTGTATCGGTTGGATCGTGACAAGGTGACAAGGTGACAAGGTGACAAGGTGACAAGGTGACAAGGTGACAAGGTCAATAAATCACCCTGTCACTGTGTCACCGTGTCACCTTGTCACCTATCTTTGACATCAAATCCAACCAATGCGCATGTTCTACAAATCCATACTGCCGCTGGCAGCCATCGTTTCCCTCGCCTTCAGTGCTTATGCCCAACCCGACTACGCCGCCCTGGTCAATCCGTTTATCGGCGCCGGCGGCCACGGCCATACCTATCCCGGCGCCAGCCGCCCCTTCGGCATGGTGCAGTTGAGTCCCGATACCCGCCTGGAGGGCTGGGACGGCTGCTCGGGCTACCACTACAGTGATTCGCTGGTGTACGGCTTCAGCCATACCCACCTGAGCGGCACCGGCGTGCCGGATTATTGCGATATTTTGCTGATGCCGGCGGTAGCGGTTGCGGGTATCTCCGGCAAGGATTATCGCTCGCCTTTCAGCCATGAAGAAGAAGTGGCCAAGCCGGGTTACTACGCCGTTTTGCTTGAAAAAGACAGCATATTGGCGGAATTAACCGCCACCAGTCGCGTGGGGCATCACCGGTATACGTTTCCGGCGGGGGCCGCCCGCCAGTTGATCCTCGACCTGGAGCACCGCGATGAGGTTATAGATTCCTACATAGAACTGGCGGGGGAATACGCCATACAGGGCTATCGCCGCTCCAAAAGCTGGGCCGCCGATCAGCGCTTGTATTTTTACATGGAATTCAACCAGCCGGTACGGGAGATTTTATTTTATGAAAAAGACATTCAACAACCTGAAACGCCAAAAGTCAGCGGCCAACATCTCAAGGCAGTCTTGCGCTTTAATACCTCCGAAACGCCCCTGCAGGTCAAAGTCGCCCTGTCGGCAGTGAGCCCCGACGGCGCCCGCGGCAATATGCAGGCCGAAGCGCCCGACTGGGATTTTGACAAAACCGCCGCCGATGCCCGCGCCGAATGGAACCGCGAATTGGGCCGCATAGCGGCAAAGGGCGGCACCGCTGAACAACTAACCGTTTTTTATACCGCGCTCTACCACGCCTTTTTGCAACCCAACCTGTACATGGATGTCGACCGCCTGTACCGTGGCGCCGACTTGCAGGTGCATCGCGCTCGCGATTACGACAACTACACCGTTTTTTCGCTGTGGGATACCCACCGGGCCGAACACCCACTGCTCACCCTGCTCGATGAAAAAAAGACCCTGGATTTCATACAAACCTTCTTGTCTTTGTATAAAAAAGGCGGCTTATTACCCGTGTGGGAACTATCGGCCAACGAAACCTTCTGCATGATCGGCTACCACAGCGTGCCGGTGATCGTTGACGCCTATGCCAAAGGCATCCGCGGTTTTGACGCCGAATTGGCCCTGAAGGCCATGCAGCACAGCGCTACGCGCAGCCACCACGGCTTGTCGGCCCTGCAGCGCTACGGCTACATTCCCGCCTCCGAAGAACCCGAATCGGTATCCAAAACCCTCGAATACGCCTACGACGACTGGTGTATTGCCGAGATGGCCCGCATGCTGGGCAAAGATGATGTTCACATAACTTTCCTGCGCCGCGCGCAAGGTTACAAACATCTCTTCGACCCCGCTACGAAATTCCTGCGCGCCCGCACCAACGGCGGCTGGTACAGCCCCTTCGACCCCACCGAGGTCAACTTCAACTACACCGAAGCCAACGGCTGGCAATACAACTTTTACGTGCCACAGGACGTCAACACCCACATCGCCCTGCTGGGCGGCCCGGCTGCATACGAAGCCAAACTCGACGAGCTCTTCAAGTCTACTGCCGGCATGACCGGTCGCGACCAGGCCGACATCACCGGCCTGATCGGCCAATACGCCCATGGCAACGAACCCAGTCACCACATGGCCTACCTGTACAACTACGTAGGCAAACCCTGGAAAACCCAACAGATGATCCACCGCATTTGCCGGGAAATGTACGGCAACCGCCCCGACGGCCTGGCCGGCAACGAAGACTGCGGACAGATGTCGGCCTGGCTGGTACTCAGCGCCGCCGGTTTTTACCCCGTAACTCCCGGCTCCGACCAATACGCCATCGGAACGCCCCTGTTTCCGGACATGGTGATCAACACCGGCAGGGGCAAGGTCTTCCGAATTATTGCCCGCGGGGTCAGCAATACCCATTACTACATTGCAAGCGCCAGCCTCAACGGCCGGCCGCTGTCGCGGTCCTTCCTGCGCCATGATGAAATCGCCAACGGCGGTTTGCTAGAATTGACGATGAGCGACACGCCCAATACAAAATGGGGCGTCGGCGAGGGCAACCAACCCGTTTCCCAAATTACTGACGAGCCCATCGTACCCGCGCCGTTTATAGAAAGCCAGGGGCGCACCTTCACCAAAAGCAACCGCCTCAGCCTGGGGTGCCTCGACAACACCGCCCGCCTGCACTACACCCTCGACGGCAGCGACCCCAACGAGCAGTCGCCGGTATACAAAAAAACCATCGTGCTCACCAAAAATACCACGGTAAAAGTCATAGCCGTGGCGCCAGGCCGCGGGCAGAGCAGCGTCGTCACCGGCCAATTTTTCAAAATCGACGGCAAGCGCAAAGTCAGCTTGTACGCCAAATACAGTCGCCAATACACCGGCGGCGGCGACCAGGGCCTCATCGACGGCATCCGGGGCAACCAGCATTTCAGCCTGGGCGCCTGGCAGGGCTACGAAGGCATCGACTTTGAGGCCGTGATCGACCTGGGCAAAGCGCAGCCCGTCAATAAAGTCAGCGTGGGTTTCCTGCAAGACGTCAAATCCTGGATTTGCTATCCACAACAGCTCGAAGTCTCCTTTTCCACCGACGGCAAAACATTTGGCGAAAGCCAGACCGTCCACAACACCGTTCCCGACACTGACATGACGCTGCAAATCACGGAGCTTTCAGTGCAAAAGCAAGTGAACGCCCGCTACGTCAGGGTCAAAGCCATCAACCACGGCCCCCTGCCCGAGTGGCATCCCGGCGCCGGCGGCAAGGCCTGGATTTTTGTGGATGAGGTGGTGGTGGAGTGAGGCAGATTACTTATCTTTGGTATATT
>DAINSQ010000263.1:4281-4616 GCA_036741235.1 Saprospiraceae bacterium
AATATAGAAAGGATCTACAAGAAACGAAAGCCTGTATTTTGTTGTTAAACTAATACATTTGCTTCCATCATGATTAACATAGAGAGAACTGATCGTGAAATAATCATCAAGCTTTCGGCTGACCTAAATGCGGTTGATATTCAAAGGATTGTAGATTACCTGTCCTATAGACGAGCTATACAACGAAGCCAGGCTACCCAAGCGCAGGTTGACGAGCTGGCAAATGAGCTTAAAAAGGGGTGGTGGAAAAAGAACAAGGGATGTTTTCCTGGCCTGAACTCAGATCCCAATGAAAATCTGGTATGATTGCGCTCCATTGTTGAGAGATATTGACA
>DAINSQ010000264.1:0-2109 GCA_036741235.1 Saprospiraceae bacterium
CGTGGCATGCCATTTGAGGCGAGATAAGCAAAAAAATATAGCGCTATGCAAAAAGGTACGATATCGGTACAAACCGAAAACATCTTCCCTATCATCAAGAAATTTTTGTACTCCGATCACGAGATTTTCCTGCGCGAATTGATTTCCAACGCGGTGGATGCTACGACCAAGCTGAAAGCGCTGGCTTCCAGAGGCGAAGTGAAAGGCGAACTGGGCGACCTGACGATCGATGTCATTATTGACAAAGAACAAAAAACGCTGACTATTCGCGACCGCGGCATCGGCATGTCGGAAGAAGAGGTAAACAAATACCTCAACCAGGTGGCTTTTTCGAGCGCCCAGGAATTTCTGGAAAAGTTTAAAAACGAAGCCAGCATTATCGGCAACTTCGGCCTCGGCTTTTATTCGGCTTTTATGGTGGCAGATAAGGTGGAGGCCGTCACCAAGTCGTACCGGGAAGACGCCCCGGGCGTTACCTGGTCTTGCCTCGGCGACCCCGAATACACCCTGACCCCCAACGACAAGGCCGAGCGCGGCACAGATGTGGTGCTCTACATCAACGAGGAAAACGCGGAATTCCTGGAAGAAGCCCGCATCGAAAACCTGCTGAAAAAATACTGCCGCTTCCTGCCTGTTTCCATCCGCTTCGGCAAGCGCACCGAAACTACCTACGAAGGAGAAGGCGAGGAGCAGCAACGCATAGAAACCGAGGTCGACAATATCATTAACAATACCGCGCCGATCTGGAAAAAGCAGCCAACCGAGCTTACCGACGAAGACTACCGGGCTTTCTACGAAGAACTGCACCCCTATAGCCCGGCGCCGATGTTCTGGATACACCTCAATATCGATTATCCGTTTAACCTGACGGGTATTTTGTATTTCCCCAAGCTGGGCAATGCCTTTGAGGTACAGCGCAATAAAATCCAGTTGTACAGCAACCAGGTGTACGTCACCGACGACGTAAAGGAGATTGTGCCCGAATTCCTAACGCTCCTCCACGGCGTGATCGACTCGCCCGATATACCGCTCAATGTGTCGCGCAGCTATTTGCAGAGCGATCAGAACGTGAAAAAGATCACGGGGTATATCACCCGCAAGGTGGCCGACAAGCTTAGCGAGTTGTTCAAAAAAGACCGTACGGATTTCGAGGCCAAGTGGTCAGACCTGGGCGTATTTATCAAATACGGTATTTTGTCGGATGAGAAGTTCCAGGAGCGCGCCACCGAATTTGCGCTATTGAAAAACGTAGACGGGCAGTATTTCACGATAGAGGAATACAAAGAAAAGGTAAAAGACCTTCAGACAGATAAGAACAACCGGCTCGTCTTTATTTATACGAATAACGCCATCGACCACGACGCCCTCATTCAGGCCTGTCGCAATCGCAACTACGATGTGCTGTTATTTGATCATATCATCGACAGCCATTTCCTGCAGCACCTGGAATACAAGGTAGGCGGGGTAAGCTTTGTGCGGGTTGACGCCGATACCATTGACAACCTGGTGCAAAAAGACGACAAGCCGGAGTCGGTACTCAGCGAAGCCGAGCAAGGGCAGATCAAATCGATATTTGAGTCGCTGGTCAGCGACGGCCGCCATATGAGCAGTGTAGAGTTAAAGCCGCTTTCGCCTGAAGACGCGCCCGTACACATCACGCGTCCTGAATTTATGCGGCGCATGAAAGAAATGCAGGCGCTGCAGGGCATGTCGTTTGACGCCTTTCCCGACTCATATAATGTAGTGGTAAATACCAACCACCCGCTCATTGCGACCAGGTTGCTGCAAGAAAACGAAGAAGACCGGCGCAAGCAAATGGCGGAATACCTCTACCAATTGGCGCTGCTGAGTCAGCAGATGCTCAAGGGCGCCGATTTGACGGCGTTTATCAATAAGAGCCTGCGATTCATGGATTAATCCAACGACTCCAGATCGCGGAGTAAATCCTCCGTTCTTTGCTGATAGGCGCCTGGCGTTTCCAGCAAAGGGCGGAGGATTTTTTTTGCTGTGACTACATCGCCGTTTTGCAAAAAAGCCAGGGCGAGATACCAGTTGATCTCCGTTTGTCTGTCGGGGAGTTGTTCCGCCGCTGTCGACAAGGTTTCGATA
>DAINSQ010000264.1:2119-4591 GCA_036741235.1 Saprospiraceae bacterium
TTGCTGCGTTTGATGCAGGGCCAATTGAGCGATGCCGAAGTAAAACCGGGTTGTTGCGTCACTGGGCTGCCGTATCAGATAGCTTTCAAAGAGCGGCAAAGCGGCGGCGTAGCGCCCCTCGTCGTAGTACGACATTGCTCTTGTCCTTTGGGGAAAGGCGAGTTCTTCGCCGGTGCGGGGAGGCTGGGCGAGGTAGGCATTGGCAGGCGGAGCGAAATAGCGCAGGTACAACGTTTGGGTTTCTTGATTTTTTTGATATTGGGCATACCAGATCGCGGCAGCCATGCCGGCGATGATTACAAGCAATAGCAACACAGTTCGCCGGCGGGGTTTCTTCCGCGGCAACGAGCCGACAGGGATGTTGGGCGCCTCTTCCCGGGTAAGGGCATAACCGTCTACGGCAGCCCTGCAAAGCGCGCAATCGAGTAAATGGTTTTCCACCTCAAACCTGGCCTCGGCTGATAAACGGCCATCTACATAATCGCTAATACTTTGCCTAGAGAGGCAGGAGGAGCGGCTGAAAAAGGCTTTCATGTACTAGTTTTGCCTTCCCGCGCTATTGCGGGCGCCAACAATTGCTTGAGGCGCCGTTTGCCATTTTGCAGGAAGCTTTTAACCTGATTTTCAGTGAAAGAGGTGATTTCAGCGATCTCCCGGTAGCTTTTCTTTTCAAAAAAGAATAACTCCAGGCAAACGCGTTGTCCCTCATCCAGTTGTGACAGAGCAGCCTGGACGAGCGTTTCCAGCTCACAATCAGTAGTTGACGTCAGTTGCGCGTTTGCATCGGGGTAATCTGCCTGTTCTTCCTGCCATTGTTGCAATTCTGCTTCATACTGCAGCAACAGTTTATCGCTGTTGCGCCTCTTGGAAATACATTCGTTTCGGGTTAGCGTATAGAGCCAATTGCCGAAAGAATGAACCTCTTGATGTTGCAGTTGCTGGAAGATTTTGGCGAAAACCTGCATAACGACATCGCGGCACTCTTCGCGGTCATTCAAGAAATTCCGCGTGGTGTAGTACACCAAATGAAGATACCGCGAAAACAGCGCATTGAAATACTGCTGATCGCCAGTGTGTTGGAATGCACGAATTAGCTGCTCCGCGCTCCACTCCTTCAATTTGTGTTTAAACGACTTCCTTACAAACATCACTTCTAAAGGTAGGTGTTTTTGTTAAAACGACCTACCTTTTGAGGCGATTTTTTTTAATACCTTATACTCGACAGCAGGTATTCCAGGTGTTGCATGTGGTTGCGTTTATCTTTACCTGGGGCATGCAGAAAGCCGTCGACAAAAAGCAGTTCGCGCTTATTGGGATTGTAGATGAGATAGCTTACGAATGCGCCGCCCATATAGTCGTTGACGATATCCCAAATGCCCTTGGCCTCGAGGGTATAATTACTATTGACGGTTTTGACGGAGGTAAACATCGGCAAGTCCTGGTCGTTGGTACGCATATAGGTATTGGGCAGGGTAGAAGCAATATATCTCCGGCCGAGCGTATCTCTGATTGCCTTGAGGCCGGCTTTGGTAAGTTGCGATTGGTTGGTATAAGGAATTTTGTACATCAGCAGGTTGCTGCTTATGGCTTCAGTTTCGCGGCGGATCCACATCATATTGTCTTCCTTTTGGGCCAGGAAATACTCCTTGGGTAATCGGATATCCACGCCCAGATGCCCCCTCACCTCGTCCATCAGTTTTCTGTTTTCGCCACCCACAAAAAGGGTAGCTTCCACTTTGGGTTTGTCGTGGTCGTAAATTTTCTTGGCGACAGCCGGGAAGTTCTCTTTGACGGCCTTCATCAGGGCATCCTGGGAGTAGGCAAATATATAGATAATGAGTTGGCCGTTGGCCCATTTATTGCGGCCGACAAATGAATTGAGTTCGGGATCGGCTTTTGCTTCCGCCGCTTTTTCGGGGCCGATGTCTTTGAGTATCAATTGCGTTGCGCTGGAGGTGGTATCGCTCAAATTTCCGATAAGCAGCATGGTGCGAAATTCGCGCTGTACTTGCTGGTTGATCAATTTATCGGGCGACAAGTGGTAGAGGTCGAAGATCGGTTCGGGTTGGGGGAGAATGGGGTAGGCAGCGGCATAGTAGTACCCCAGAGTGTCACCCAGGGGGCTTTCCCATAGTTCCTCATCCATTACTACGCGAATCTGGTTGACACTGCCAAATGCCAAAGGAGTGGGTCGAAGGCCCTGCCTGGCGTCTTCAGAACAAGACCAGGCTATAAAAAACAAGAGGGCCGGCACTATTAGCCGGCTTATGTGAGTGCTCATTTTTTTCATTGCAATGTACGGCATTTATTTTCTTAAACAGATGCCGAACATCCAGGTTTTGGCGTGAGCGAACCTTTTTGATTTTCGATATGGAGAGTATTAATTAGGTTGTGGGTTGTAGGTTGTAGTTTTATTAATTTACACACTTTCACACCTCACACCTACACCCCAACCCAATCTCATGGGTTTAT
>DAINSQ010000265.1:0-4541 GCA_036741235.1 Saprospiraceae bacterium
CCGGAAAGGTGGTGGCCGCCCTGCGCCACGGCTTCGGCGGACATGTGGTGGAGAGTGTGGGAGGGTGAGAGGGTGAGAGGGTGAGAGGGTGAGAGGGTGGGAGGGTGAGAGGGAGGGATTATAGGCGGTAAAATAACAAACACATGAAAATCGACGCCCACCAACATTTCTGGATTTTTGATCCGGTGCGGGATGCTTGGATAGATGACGGCATGGCTGTGCTCCAGCGGGATTTTTTGCCTGCCGACCTGGCGCCGCTATTGCAGCAAGCCGGAATGGACGGCTGCGTGGCCGTGCAGGCCGACCAATCGGAGCAGGAGACCGCTTTTTTGCTGGAATTGGCAGCGCAAAACGATTTTATCAAAAAGGTGGTGGGCTGGGTCGATCTGGCGGCGCCCGACGTAGACGGGCGGCTGGAACAGTGGCAAGACCAGCCCAAACTGGCGGGCTTCCGGCATATTCTGCAGGCGGAGCCGCCGGATAAAATGGCTAGCCGCGCATTCAGAAACGGCATTGGCGCACTGTGCAGGTTGAAATTCACCTACGATATCCTCATTTACCCCCAGCACCTGCCGGCAGCTTATGATTTGGCCAAAACTTTTTCATACCAGCCTTTTGTGATCGACCACCTGGCCAAGCCATTTATCAAAAAGCAGGAAATAGAACCCTGGAAGCAGCAAATAAAAGCCATGGCGAGCCTGCCCAACGTGTATTGCAAATTGTCGGGAATGGCCACCGAAGCCGATCACGCCAATTGGCAGGAAGCGCATATTGTACCCTATATGGATGCCGTCCTGGAGGCCTTCGGCCCGGATAGGTTGATGTTCGGCTCCGATTGGCCGGTGTGCCTGCTGGCGGCCGATTACAGGCATACAATTGATTTGGTCATTAATTACATCCAAACATTAAGCGAAAGCGAGCAAAACCAAATCATGGGAAAAACGGCCTGCCGGTTTTATAATATTTCAAATTAGATGTCATGGCTAAAAAATATGCACTGCTACTGGATTTAAAAGATGACCCGCAATTGATTTCCGAATACGAAAAATACCACCAAAACGTGCCGGATGAAATAGTGAAAAGCATAAAAGATTCAGGCATTATTTCGCTGGATATTTACCGCTGGGAAAATCGGCTTTTTATGTTGTTGGAAACCGAAGACGATTTTTCGTTTGAAAGAAAAAGGCAAATGGACGAGTCCAATCCGCACGTCCAGCGCTGGGAGGAATTGATGTGGAATTACCAGCAGGCGCTGCCCGGGGTTAATCCCGGTGAAAAATGGCAGTTGATGCAGCGGATTTGTGAACTGTAGGGCTGAGTTTTTTTTTCACCACAGAGTAAAACGGAGTTTCACGGAGCTCCACAGAGTGACATCAAAACTCCGTTTTACTCCGTTTAACTTTGTGGTAAAAAAAATTTATGGAATTACATTTAGAAAACAAAGTTATCATCGTCACCGGCGGCGCCAAGGGCATCGGCGAAGGCATCGCGCTCAAGCTGGCCGAAGAGCAGGCAATCCCGGTAATCATAGGCCGCAACGAGGCCGACAACCTGGCCGTCGTTGGCAAAATCAAAGCGATGGGCGGCCAGGCCTTCCAGGTAGTGGCCGAGTTGACCTCCAACGAGGACTGCCGGGCGGCGGTAGCTGCGGTCAGAAACGAATTTGGGCGCATAGAAGGCCTGGTCAACAACGCCGGCGTCAACGACGGGGTGGGCTTGCAAAACGGCAACTACGAGGCTTTTATCGCCTCACTGCACAAAAACCTCATCCACTACTACCTCATGGCGCATTATGCTTTGCCCGACTTGATTGCGAGCAAAGGCGCCATTGTCAATATCGGCTCGAAAACCGCCGAGACCGGCCAGGGCAATACCTCGGCCTACGCCGCCTCGAACGGGGGCCGCAACGCCCTCACCCGCGAATGGGCAGTGGAACTTTTGCCTTATGGCATTAGAGTAAATGCTGTGATTGTGGCGGAATGCTACACCCCGCTTTACGATAAGTGGATAAACACCTTCCCAGACCCGGCACAAAAACTGAAATCCATCACCGACAAAATCCCCTTTGAAAAACGCATGACCACTGCCGAAGAGATCGCCAACATGGTGGCCTTTTTGCTATCGGATTGTTCCAGCCATACCACGGGGCAGTTGATCCACGTGGACGGGGGGTATGTGCATTTGGACAGGAGTTTGTGAGTTGAAGCGTTAACCCGCTTTTAGTATTCGGCAATCGTACGGAAAGTGAGATTGATTCTCGGCGCCGTCACCGATTTTACCGGTGGCAGCCGGTGTTGCCAATTCGTTTGGGTAGGGCCTTTCATGAGCAGCAGGCTGCCGTGTTCGAGCAAAATGGAAAGTGTATTTTTAGTTTGTTTATTTTTAAAAATGAATTTGCGGGGCGCGCCAAAGCTAAGGGAACAAATTGCGCCGTCTTTTTTGAGCTCTTTTTCGTCGTCAGCGTGCCAGCCCATACCTTCTTCGCCGTTGTGATATAGATTGAGCAGGCAACTATTGTAGGTTTCCCCGGTAATTTCTTCTGCAACAGCCTTTAATTCGAGCAATTCCGGGGTCCAGGGCAAGGCTTTTTTAGTTACCCTGGAGTAGGTATAGCTGATGCCCTCATCGCCGTACCAGCCTACCTTGCGTTTGGTAATTATTTTTTTTCCGAAGATAAAGACCTCGTCGTTTTTCCAATCGATGGTTTCGAGCAAGCGGTGGAAATAGCGATCAGCCTCGTCAGTAGAAAAAACCGGGCCGTAATAGTACGCCAGGCCGTCCTGTGATAGCAGATTGTCGAGCGGAACAGTCGGTTTCAATCTCAATTGTTTTTTATCATCACCAACATCATCTTGAACCGCTCAACAGCTTTGAGTCCATGGGGGACATCGGCGGGCAAAATAATGCACTGGCCGGTTTCCAGCAGGTGCGGTTGTCCGCCGATGACAATCTCGGCTTTGCCGTCCAGTATTTGTACCAGCGCCTCATGGGGCGAGCTGTGCTCTGCCAGTCCTTCGCCCCGATCAAAAGCAAACAAGGTGATATTGCCGGTTGGCTTTTTTACAATGGTTTTGCTCACTACGGATTGACCGGCATATTCGATACTTTCAGCGGGGTGAAATGTTTGGGCAGATTCGATGGGATGGCTCATGGCAGCGAGGTTTATGATTGTCTGCGAAAGTTACAATATTGCGGCGTCAAATCTGGTTTTAATCCAGATATTTCCGATACGTCGGCCTGTACCCGAATAAATAAGCTAATGGCGTCAATAAAACGAATAGTATTTTTTGCACAGCAAACGACGGCTTGGCCAATCGAAATACGCCTGCAAATTTATTGGCCATCAGGGCCACCTGCAACAAATTAGGCATACCCTTGGCGTTGGTTTTGCCGTCGTTGGCCAGGCCCATACCCATTTCGAGGAGGTACTCGGTCTCCATAGCCGGCCGAACTTGCCAGTTGACCACCGTTTTTTGATCGGAGTTATTCCACATGGAGTGAATTTTATTTTTGGGGACGTGGAGCTTATCGCCGGGTTTGAGAATGGTGAGTTGCCCATCCATTCTTACTGTTACTTCCCCTTCAATTACCATAAAGTCTTCTTCCTGAAAGGGGTGATAATGAGGCGCCGGTTCTGTGGAGTGGGCGTTGTAAGTGGTTTCCATTTCCAAGAGCTGCCCGCCAGTGTCGCGAGCCGTTTGTATAAATCTGATGTCCTGCCCTGTAATCGGGTTGCAGATTATTTTGTTTTTGAAAGCCATATCGCTTAGTGCATATTATTTAGAGAAAGGAAGACTGATGTGACCATAACTCAACACCCTTTTCAACTTCCAATCCCCTTCCTCCAGTATCCAAAGGTGGATAAATTTTGCGGTGCTGGTCAAATATTTGGGTTCATTACCTTTTTGGCCGAAAAACCGGTGTGTGCCCGATTGGATAGCGCCGTAGAGTTTGCCGTTGTTTTTCAATAAATGAACTTCCAGGCTGTTGGCATCGAGTTCCCTGGAGGGTTTATAATCCAGTTTGCACAATCCCGTCACGCTGCGAAGGAAGGCTTCTTTAGAGGGGGTAATGCCGCCCTGATCGTGGTAAAATTCAAGGTCTTCGCTGATCAGTTGCCCGGCGCGTGCTGTATCGCACTGGTTAAACCCCCATTCGAAGAGCAGGCTGTCGCGGATTTGCAGTTGGTTGAAGACTTCCAGGCGCTCGGGGGAGTAGGTTTTGCTGGGCACTATTTGACGGCTGCAACTCAACTGTATCAATAAAAGAAGAGCAATAGCCATGAAATGCAATGATGATTTGTTCATCGTTGGTTTATTTATAGAAATTACCTCACTCCACCCCTATCGTAGTATTTCCAACAATTCTTCAGTCAGAATACATCTATTGAATCCTTTTGACAGCAGGCCGTTTCTAAGTCTTAAGTCGCCTGTCCACAACAGACCATCAAGATAAACGGCCAAGGCGACAAAGGGCAAATCATCCATGTCAATATCTCTCAACAATGGAGCGCAATCATACCAGATTTTCATTGGGATCTG
>DAINSQ010000266.1:0-2769 GCA_036741235.1 Saprospiraceae bacterium
CTACAACCTGGAACCTACAACCTGGAACCTACAACCTGGAACCGCCCTACCCCGTCTTTCCCCGGATCAACACAGCAATACTTTGCCTGTTTATCCTGCTTTCCAGCCACAACAGCAATAATTCATCCAGCCCCAGGGGGACTTCCCGTTTTTGGGCTTTCCAATCCAGCAGGGTTTGCCGCATTTCCCGGTACATGGCTACCAGTTCGCGGGGCGGCGCTCCGTAAAATCGCTTCAGCCAATGCACCACATCCGAAAAAAAGTCGTCTTTTTCGGTCAGCACGCGGTGGTAATAGCGCTGTGTGCTGCGCAGGCAGGCCTCTACTTCTTCAACCTCACCGCATTGGTAAGTAGCAATTAGATGTATTAAGCGGATGCCCATTTGTATATCCTGCCGCTGGGTAGTGCGGGGGCGGCTGATAATACGCTCGGCCCATTGCCGGCAGGTATCGTATTTTTCAGCCATAAACAACAGCAAGGCCGCATTAAACAATATGACCAGCTCGCCGCCGGCAGAAAAATTGTATTGTTTCAACCATTGATCAATAGTTTTGACGATCTCGTCGGTTTGCGAAAAATCGCCGATATTGATGTGGTATACGAGTTTGTAAACCGCTATTTTTTGAAATAACACCTGCTGGTCGTGCGGGCTGGTAGGCGTTTCCTGTTCGAGTTCGGCTAACAAGCCGGGTATCAGGTGCCGCTTGCTTTCGTTGGAGAATGCCGCGTGCAACAGGTTAGACACATCCAGCACGTAGCGGTAGAATTCTTCATCTTTGTATTTGGGGCGGGCGTTCCAGCAGCTGACCACTTTGTTATAGTATTCAAACACCTTGTCGGCATCGCCGGTGAGCTGTGAAAACAGGGCCATGCACTGATAAAAACGGAGCTGTCCCTGTACCGAAGTTGGCTCTTCGTCTAGCGCTTTTAATAATGTAGAAAATCGGGCTTTCAGCAAATCGCGCTGTTTGCCCTCGGCAAGCCGCGGATTTTTGCGGATCTCTACCAGCAGTTGATCGTGGGTGTCGAGGAAGTGCAATTCTTCATGTAGCTTGCGCAGGTTATCGTCTTTTTCACCGATTAATATGTCAATTTGTTGTTCAAAACCCTTGCGTTTGGTGTCTTTCCACAAACGGCGTTGCTCCTTGTTCAATTCGATGATAGCTAATTGATCGCCCAACTCATACGCCAGTTTTTTGGCTGATTCCAGGCGTTCTTCGGCCTGCTCGTACAAACCCCGCTCATACAGGTATTTCGAATCGAGGATCATCTCTTTAATAGTGGCGGCATACGAATTGGCGCTGCGGTAATCGCGCATGCTACGCAGGATAGCCTCGTATAAATAGGTCTTGTCAAATGGAAGGTTTTTGCCGAATTGCTTTTTTAGCGCTGCTTCGTTGTATTCCTCCAGGTCATTCAACGCCTGGAATAACTCCAGATACCGGGCGCCCTTCCTGCCGCTCTTTTGCGCGTCAAGGGTGAAATACCGCTTTTCCGATTTTGACATCGCCCGGATGAGCTGAAATAAGTCCTCCCGACCCTTCATCTTGCTTTTTTTGTTAAAAAACACTTAAAAACATAGTAAAGTTAAAAAAAATATTGCGCTTAGGAATTTAAAGTTGAGTGAAAAAAAATTACAAAAGCTATTGTCTTAATTAATTGATAATTAGGAAATTGTTTATGGGTTTATAAGTTTATGGGTTTATACTTATGTAGATCAGAAACTCAAAGCAAATGCAAAGGCTGGTTTGAGAAGGGTATGATGAGGGGGTATCTTTGTATCGTATTCAAAAGGAATACAAAAGCAAACAACGAAAAACGACGTGATTGTATAACCCTGAAAGCCTCGAGGGCTTCAATCGTCATCCCAACTTAAACAGTCGACATCGTTGTTGTTGAAAAATTTAACCTGGTTTATTTCTCAATCTATCTGTCCTTAATTACAAGACTCACTTACGACAGTTGGGCAGTGGAGTGAACGCCACTGTCCAACTTTTTCAGAAAAAACCGGGATAACGCCAAAAACTGAGTTCGCACTATGAATCATGAGAGCGACGGGGAAGCGAGGGTCCCCCCGCTCTAAAACTCCCGAAAGGGGGCATACCATGAGAAAGCGTTAATGTTCATAGGGCAATTCGGAAGCCCTGCTATCAATAGATGCAGGGCACTTTTGCTCAACATGACGCAAAAAAGTTCATTGACTGTGGGGTGGAAGCGAAGGCAAAAGGGGAGAAAGTTCACTTTCTTATTTGCAAACAACCTTCGTTTCCCCCGTCAATTTGACATCGATTCAGCTCCTGTGCACCGCGCAGTCAGCTTGTCTGATAAAGACCTAAGGGTGTTTTTTTTTCAGAAGGGCAATTGGAGATAAGTAGATAGTTGCTATTATTCCGGGCTGGGTAGTGGTAAAAGAACCGCTGCCCAGTTTTCTTTTTCCGGCATAATTTTTTTTGCGTCCGTTTCGTTTTGAATTCGATAATTCCACTATTCAATATAAAAATCAATTTGTTATTAGCAGTCAACCCCAAAAGCCACTTGAAGACGCAAGCTTTTATCACTTAATGATCTCCAATGAACAGACTAACCGCCATTGTATGGCTCTCCCTGGGCTTTCTCTTTTTTCAATCCGCTATTCAGGCCCAAATCGGGCTCAAAGCAGGCGTTAATTTCGCCAGCCTCTCCCAATCGCCGCAGGAAAATACGCTCGGCGACTACAGCAGTAAATCCATTTTGGGCCTCCAGGCCGGCATTGTAGCAGAAATCAAACTG
>DAINSQ010000266.1:2869-4485 GCA_036741235.1 Saprospiraceae bacterium
TTCAACAACCTGCTCGATAACGACGCCAATAATAATAATGATGATAAACCCTATCTGCGCACCCGCGGCATCGGGCTGACAGCCGGGTTTTTATTTTGAGGATACATAGACTGAGTGTGGGAGGGTGAGAGGGTGAGAGGGTGAGAGGGTGAGATAAGACTTCAGGTTCCCTCCCTCTCACACTCCCACACTCCCACACTCCCACACTCCCACACTCCCACACTCCCACATGCCACCGCGCATCATCCTTACCGTCACCAACGACCTGGTCTACGACCAGCGCATGCAGCGCATATGCGGCAGCTTGTCGCGCGTAGGTTATGAAGTATGGCTGGTGGGCCGGCTCAGGCCTGATTCCGCGCCGCTTTCTCCAACCACCTGGCGGCAGGTGCGGCTCCGCTGTTTTTTTGAGCGGGGCAAACTTTTTTATCTAGAATACAATCTGAGGCTTCTTTTTTTTCTGCTTTTTCACCGCTTTGACGCCGTCAGCGCCGTTGATCTCGATACGCTTTTGCCAGGTTTTATCGCCGCCAGGTGTAAAGGCAAAGCCTGTATTTACGACGCCCATGAGTATTTTACGGAGGTGCCGGAAGTAGTGCGCCGTCCGGCGGTAAAACGCGCGTGGGAGCTACTGGCCCAATTGCTCATTCCCCGTGTCGACGCTGCATATACGGTAGGAGAGGGCCTGGCCCGATTGCTTTCCGAACGCTACGGCATACCGTTTGCCGTGGTGCGCAATGTTCCAGAGAGGGGGAGAGGGGGCGAGGGGGAGAGGGAGAGTCGCATCATCCTTTACCAGGGGGCTTTGAACGAGGGTCGGGGGTTGGAGCAGGCAATCGAGGCCATGCAACAGCTGCCCGATGTACAATTGTGGTTGGCAGGAGAGGGCGACCTCAGCGAATCGCTGCGCGGGCTGAGTCGCCGGTTGGGACTTGATGAGCAGGTCCGGTTTTTGGGATATATAAGACCCGGCGATTTGAAAAAGCTCACTTCCCAGGCTGCCATAGGCCTCAATTTACTGGAAAACAAAGGCTTGAGCTATTATTACTCCCTGGCCAACAAGGCTTTTGACTATATACAGGCAGGGATTCCTTCTATCCATATGAACTTTCCGGAATACCGCGCACTCAACGATCAATTCGACGTTTTTCTGCTTCTGGATACACTGACTCCTGAAGCAATAGCCATTGCCATACAACGTTTACTAGACGATTCAGCCGTCTACCAACAGCTACACCATCACTGCCTGATAGCCCGGGAGGTGTTGAACTGGGAAATAGAAGAAACCAGGCTGATCGAACTCTATCAGGACGTTTTGTCGATTGATGGCTGATAATGAATAGTTTAATATAGTCAATTAGATTTTTTTCATATCAGCCTATATGCTCCAGCCATCAGCAAAATTGACAAAAATCATTATTCATATTCCTATTATTCTTTTTAACTTTGCGTCGAGCTTTTTCTGCATACATAAACGCCTTAGGGGTACATGGCATTCCTGAAAAAAATGCGCCATTTCGTGTAACTATTTCCCCCGCTTTCCGATACAATACAAAGACTAGTTTTGAGAGGCTATACCAATGTGGCATCTTTTTGCATGTGATATATTTTCCAAT
>DAINSQ010000267.1:0-2677 GCA_036741235.1 Saprospiraceae bacterium
TTGCCCTCGTATCCCGCGCTATCCGCATCGACAACCTGGTGGTGACGGCCACAAGAGCAGGGGCTAATACCCCTATGACCTATACAAATATATCGAAGGAAGTGCTGGAGCGCAATAACCTCGGTCAGGATGTGCCCTATCTGCTTCAACTCACGCCTTCCGCCGTTGTTACATCCGATGCGGGGACGGGAATCGGGTATACCGGCATTCGCATTCGCGGTACCGACCCCACACGAATCAACGTGACCATCAACGGCGTTCCGCTCAACGATGCCGAATCGCAAAGCGTTTATTGGGTCAATCTGCCGGATATTGCCAGTTCAACCCAGGACGTCCAGATTCAGCGCGGGGTAGGGGCCTCTACCAACGGCGCCGGCGCTTTTGGGGCTACCATCAACCTCAACACCTCGAGCGTTCAGAAATCGGCTTACGCCACCTTAAACACTACTGTGGGGTCTTTCAACACCTTCAAGCGCAACATCCAGTTTGGCAGCGGGCTGCTCAACAACCGCTTCGCCTTCGACGGGCGCTTGTCGCGTATTACCTCCGACGGCTATATCGACCGGGCGAGCGCCGACTTGCAGTCGTATTATTTCTCCGGCGTATACCTGGCGCCGAAGGCCTCCCTGCGATTTAATATGTTTTCCGGCCACGAGGTGACCTACCAGGCCTGGAACGGCGTGCCTGCCGACTATGTCGATGACCCCGCGCTGCGCACTTTCAACTCCGCAGGCACGGAAAAACCGGGTGAGCCCTACGAAAATGAAGTAGACAACTACCGGCAGACCCACTACCAGTGGCTTTACAACCAGGAATTAGGCCGCCACTGGACCTTCAACGCTACCCTGCACTACACCCGCGGCGCCGGTTATTACGAGCAATACAAAGCAGAGGAGGATTTCGCCGACTACCAGTTGCCCGATGTGGTACTGGGCGATTCTGTCATCACTGCTACCGACCTGGTGCGCCGCCGTTGGCTCGACAATCACTTTTACGGAGTAGTCTACGCCCTCAACTACGAGGGCCGTCCCCGCTGGCGTAGTACGCTGGGCGGCGGATACAGCATTTACGAGGGCGCGCATTTCGGCGAGGTCATCTGGGCCAGGATTGCGGGGCTCAGCGAAAGCGGCCACCGTTACTACGACAATGACGCCGTAAAAAGCGATTTTAATATTTATTACAAAACCAATTACCGCCTGACCGGCGGTCTGGAGACCTTTCTCGACGCTCAATACCGCACGGTGGGCTATGAATTTCAAGGTATCAACAACGAATTGCAGGTGGTAGACCAAACCGACCGCCTTCATTTTTTCAACCCCAAAGCCGGTCTCAACTGGCGTATTGACGAGCAGGCCGTGGCTTATGCGTCGTTTGCCGTGGCCAACCGTGAGCCCAACCGAAATGACTACACTGAAAACACCCCCGCCAACCGGCCCCGTCCGGAACGCCTCTACAATACCGAAATCGGCTACCGCAGAACCGGCGCCAGGGGCGCCTGGAGCATTAACGGCTACCACATGTACTACCGCGATCAGCTGGCCCTCAACGGACAACTCAACGACGTAGGCGAATACAAGCGCATCAACATCGACCGTTCGTATCGCCTGGGGCTTGAACTCGCCGCCGCCTGGCAGCTCATCCCGCAGCTCCGCCTCGACGCCAACGCAACCGTAAGCCGCAATATCGTAGAATCGCTGACGGAATACGTTGACGTTTACGATGCCGACTTCAACTGGGTATCGCAGCGCGCCGTTGCGTATTCCAGCACCGACCTGGCATTTTCGCCGGCCCTTGTTGCCGGCGGCGAACTGACCTGGATACCCTTTGCAGGCAGACGCGCTGCCCAGACCCACGACCTGCATTTGGCCATGTCGGGAAAATACGTTGGCAGGCAATACCTCGACAACGCTTCCGACGGGCAGAATATCCTCGATCCCTATTTTATCAGCGACCTGCGGTTGCGCTACCGCTTACAGCCGAAGTGGATAAAAGAACTGGGTTTTACGCTGCTCGTCCAAAACCTGTTTGACGCGCGTATCGAAACCAACGGCTGGTCGTATCGCTATATCCTGGGTGAGGAAACGCTGGTAGACCGCGGGTTGTATCCGCAGGCAGGCACGAATTTTTTGTTGGGGGTGGTGTTGGGGTGGTAATAGTGCTAAAGCGGGGAGGTTTTGAGTGTCGATTGATAAAGGTTGATCAATTGTCGGGCGTGCCCTTCAATTTCACACATCAACATGATCTTCTCGCGATTGGCAGGAAGCAGGGGCCAATCCATAATAGCTTTAAGCTTTTGGGCATAGGCGGTTACGTCTTTTTCTGCTACCAGATAACCGTTAACGCCATCCTCTACCAATTCGGGAATACCCGAGTGAATCGTGCTGACTACAGGCAGTTCCATTGCCATAGCTTCCATGATAGCATTGGGCATTCCCTCCGTATCCCCATTAGAAGCAGTGACGCTATGATGTAAAAAAGCATGCGCTTGCTCCATCAGGTCACGCGCCTGGCTGGAGCTGACGAAGCCGGGAAAATCCACCAGGTGAGCGATCTGGAGCGATCGGCACGCTTGTTTGATCTCATTCAGCAGCGGCCCGTCGCCGGCTAATATGAGCCGGCATTGTAAGTCGGGGTATTCGTCAAGCATCCGCTTAAAAGCTTGAATCGTATAAATATG
>DAINSQ010000267.1:2687-4482 GCA_036741235.1 Saprospiraceae bacterium
TTTCTTTTCGCGAAAACTCGACACTTGGAGAAAAATAAACGGCGGAGTTGTCGGAGCGGATTGTTTTCTTTCAAATTGACTTAGGTTAATGCCGTAATACAGAATAAAATGCCGGGGAGCGGGTATCTTTTTAACAAATTGATCGCGCAAAAATTTGGAAACAAAAATAGCATAGACATTCGGCCTTTCCAGGAGCGGCATAAGCCTGCGGCAATACACACCGGATCGCAATCGCTCGGACGCGTCGTTGCCGTGAAAAGAAATAAACACCGGAATATCGGTGCGGGTATAATTTTCAAGAAACCGGGCTGCCTCATACCCGAAATGACAGTGTATGATATCGGGTTTAAATTCATTTATCGCCGCGTCGAGTTCTCTGGAAAAAGCGCTATTTCGATAACTGACGAGCATAAGATCGCGGTTTTCCAGCGCCAGGCGCAAAATGCCTTTACCCGGAAACTGCGGATACCGGACTTGCCTGATTTTCCCGAAGGGAAAGCGCTCGGGATTGAGCCGGTTAATACATACAACCTGGACCTCTTGCAAAGCCTTGAGCCCCGCAATTTCGTTATAGATAAACGTTTCAGTGAGGTGGAGGAAATTGGTCACATAGTGTAAAACACGCATAATCATTTATTTACATGCCGCTAAACCACGTTTTCAAATAATAAGGCCAATTAGCTGGTTTTCGAAGCGGATTGACAGACAAGGGCAGGCGCAAAAAAACGCGCAGTAATCGCTGCCATCTGTGAGAAATATGGATTTTGAGCGGGGTAGGGGGCGCTATTCCCCATTTGGGCTGCAAATCGATCATAGCGTGAAAATAATCGTTGCCATGCCAGACAGATTGAAGTGCAAAAACGCTGAGCTGGCCTTCCAATTCCTCAGCCATTTGAACCATATTAGCCAGGGTCAAATCTTCGTCAACAGGCTGAAGCCCTTCCGGTTGGTGATCTCGAAGCCATTGTTGATGGTAAATGGTAGGGCAGGTAACAATAATGCGGGCATTGGGCGCCAGCAATCTGCGCAGACTCTGGTGAAAAGCTTTTCGATCTTCGGCAGGAATATGCTCATAAACATCGATCAGCAGGACGGCGTCAAACTGCCGGTCAAACGCAAAATCAGCCGATGTAACATCGGTTTTTTGATATTGAAGATTGCGCTTGTCAAACAACTGCTGCGCAGTGTGAATAAGCTGACCGCTTAAATCTACGCCAAGGATTGTTGCATGAGGAAAATGGCGGGCCATTTCAAAGGAGGTCCAACCTAAGCCGCATCCAATATCCAATATCTGCAGAGGGCGGTGTTGAAACTGCCCGAGTGCAAAGCGAATCGCAGCTTTAATCCGGCGATTGGCAAAAAGGTAGTCTTTGACTAGTCGCTCTACAAAATTGTCGTAGAAGGCTTCTACATCCGACCAATTTCGGGATGTTGTATCTCTTGCCATTGTATATAGCGCATTGAGGCAAGCAAAGATATTCCTTTTTTTAACAATAAAGACGGCACAGACAGCATGAGATGGCAAAGAAAAAACGCCATCTTTGCCCTGGATTGCCTATATCGTCCAGCTAATATGGGAGTAATCATCCGGC
Organism: Saprospiraceae bacterium; assembly: GCA_036741235.1. GTDB lineage: Bacteria > Bacteroidota > Bacteroidia > Chitinophagales > Saprospiraceae > JABWBR01. The sequence goes on from DAINSQ010000267.1 coordinate 4,280, forward strand.
AGAGTATCAAAAATGCGTTTATCACCTATATGAGTATAGCGCTTGGAGCGCTCAATATACTCTATATCTATCCTTTGTCTTTTTCAAAAGACCAGTTGGGTATATATCAGTTTGTACTTAACAATGCTCTGACATTTTATCCGTTTGTAATGTTGGGGGTAAATGCGCTGGTTATTCGATTTTTTCCGGATTTCAGAGATGAA
>DAINSQ010000268.1:0-2854 GCA_036741235.1 Saprospiraceae bacterium
ACAACCTACAACCTACAACCTACAACCTACAACCTACAACCTACAACCTACAACATAAAAAACCCCGCATCTCTATACAATAGCAAGAAAACTCCTACCTTTGTGTTACCAAACAGCCCTTAGCCCGTCCAAATGCAGTTGGATGGGGACAATCCCAATAGCAACACACTGACGCCCAGCGCCAAATATGCCTGCATTCATCACAAACGGGAATAACTTTTGGAAAAACCTGTGATTGACGTCATCATACCTGCGCACAATGAAGAACGATCTGTCGGACTGGTACTATCAGCGATACCGAATGATCTTGTGCGGGAAATAATCGTGTGCAGCAATGCCAGCACCGACCGCACCATGCAAGTAGCGCAGGCGGCGGGGGCTACCGTGCTCGACGAGCCGCGCATGGGATATGGCAGCGCCTGCCTGAAAGGCATTGACTATATTAAACAAAAGCCGGTTGATCAGCAGCCCGACATTGTGGTGTTTATGGATGCCGATTACTCGGACCGCCCCGAAGAAATGAGCCGCCTGATACAGCCGATACTTGAAGACAAAGCCGACCTTGTCATCGGCTCGCGCGTACTGGGCAGCCTGGAGCGCGGTTCGATGATGCCGCAACAAATCTTCGGCAACTGGCTGGCCACGAACCTGATCCGCTTTTTTTACAACTACCAGTTTACCGACCTGGGGCCGTTTCGCGCCATTCGCTTTCCGCGATTGCTGCAATTGGAAATGGAAGACCCCGACTTTGGCTGGACCGTAGAGATGCAGGTAAAAGCCGCCAAAGCAAAACTGAAATGCACAGAAGTACCGGTCAGCTACCGCCGCCGCGTGGGCATCTCGAAAGTCTCGGGCACCGTCGGAGGCAGTCTGATGGCAGGTCATAAAATATTGTGGACTATTTTCAAACTTTTGTAACAATCAACGGGTTGTATGATGCGTTAGATAGGCTGTTAAAGCGCTGCTGTTCAACGGCTAAGTTTAACAAATCATCAATTCAAAACTAAAACCTACGCAAGATGTCCTTTATTGCTTATGCCGTATTGGGTATTTACACCACTGCACTTTTGTATATCACGATTTATTGCGTGATGCAGTTCAACTTGCTCTTCCATTACAAGAAGGGCAAGCGCAAGGCCGACGCCGTTGCCGCCGATGTGCCGCAGCCCGCCGCCGTCCCGTTGCAGCCCCAGGCCCCAACCCCCACAGCCGAACTCAAAGAGTACCCTTTCGTCACGGTGCAACTCCCGATTTTCAACGAGATGTACGTGGTAGAAAGGCTGATCGACAACATCGTTCAATTCGATTATCCCCGCGACCGCTTTGAAATCCATGTGCTCGACGACTCTACCGACGAAACGGTAGAAATCACCAGGCGCAAAGTAGACGAATACAAGGCCCTGGGATACAATATCGAGCAGATTCGCCGCCCGGTGCGCAAAGGCTACAAGGCAGGCGCTCTGAAAGACGGCATGGCCTACGCCAAAGGCGAGTTCATGGCCATCTTTGACGCCGACTTCCTGCCGCGGCCCGACTTCCTGAAAAAGACGATTCCCTATTTTGCACAAGACCCCAAAATCGGCGTCGTGCAAACCCGCTGGGAACACATCAACGAAGACTACTCGCTGATCACCAAATTGCAAGCCCTGCAGCTCAACGTTCACTTCACCGTTGAACAGGTAGGCCGTATGAAAGGCGATTACCTGCTACAGTTCAACGGCACTGCCGGCGTATGGCGCCGCCAGACCATTGAAGACGCCGGCGGCTGGGAGGCCGATACGCTTACCGAAGACTTCGACCTGAGTATTCGCGCACAGCTCAAAGGCTGGAAAATCAGATTCGTGGAAGAAATCGGCGCCCCCGCCGAGTTGCCCGTGGAAATGAACAGCCTCAAATCGCAGCAATTCCGCTGGATGAAAGGCGGCGCCGAAACAGCCAAAAAGATGTTGCCCACGGTGTGGAAGTCGAATATGTCGTTTGGACAAAAATTCCACGCTACCCTGCACCTGCTGGGCAGCTCGGTATTCGTATTCGTGTTTATCACAGGCGTATTCAGCGTGCCCTTGCTCTTCCTTTTGGGCGACCTTATCGAGATGGGCTTCAATCGCAATTTCTTCGCCTACTTCCTTATCGGTATGTTGTCGATCATTGCGGTATACTACGTAGCCAACATTCAGAGCCCGGCCAACCAACACCGGGAGGACTTCAGCAAGTCTATCTATAAATTCGTTTTCCTGTTCCCGCTGTTCCTGGCCTTGTCCATGGGCTTGTCGCTGCACAACACCATTGCCGTCATCCAGGGTTACCTGGGTAAAAAATCGGCCTTTGTGCGCACGCCGAAGTTTAATATCAAGACCATCACCGACAGCTTCACGAAGCACAAATACATTAGCAAAAAACTGAGCTGGACGACTATTCTGGAAGGTATTCTGGCCCTGTATTTCCTGGGCGCCGTGATCGGCGGCATTGTAATGCAGAATACTACTTTTATGATCTTCCACCTGATGTTGGCCATCGGCTACGGCGCTATTTTCATCTTCACGGTGCGCCACGCCAAAGCCCGCTAAAATAGCCGGCCCAAGTCGTTCCGAAAAAAATCGGAATGACTTGGGGCCCAATCTTGGCATTTATAAAAAAAGCCTATATATTTGCGTCGCTTTAGCCGCAAGGCAAGCGCCATCGGGGTGTAGCGCAGGTGGTAGCGCGCTACGTTCGGGACGTAGAGGTCGCTGGTTCGAGTCCAGTCACCCCGACAATACAAGAAGAGTTGCCAACTGAGGCATAGCGCAGGTGTTAGCGCGTCCCGACACCGAGGGTGTCGGGAAGGTCGCTGGTTCGAGTCCAGTCACCCCGA
>DAINSQ010000268.1:2954-4467 GCA_036741235.1 Saprospiraceae bacterium
TAACGGTCTGACCGCTAACGTGGAAAGCTGAAATCCGTATTTACCCGTAATTTTTCCGGATCAATCCGGACTTTTTTCGTATATTTACGTATCAGAAATATTGATACGATATAATAAAATTTATAATTAATTGATTGATATATTTGTATGAATTTTAATTTTATTAATTTGTATTACGGCATAAATTATGGTATCGTTTTGACATAAGACAAACACACAACCATGACACATTTCACATCAAGCATAAACCCGCTGCCCGTATTGGCGGAAATCCTGGGCGAACCCCGGTCGGCGAACCGCATTGTCGTCATTCAAACGCTTAGTGCTGAAATGGAACAACAACTGATTGGACAACTCCATAACAAACGCATTTTTCCCGCCGATAGTTTTACTACATACGAACAACAACTGAACAACAACAGTAGAGAGCGTTTTTTTGCATTGTGGAACCCCACCGAGTGGCAAGAGTGGGACGAGGGCGATATTCGCTTCCCCGGCGGAGATAACGTGACTACATTGATCATCGACAACTCCCAGGCGGCCACTTATATGGCCGATGAAATCTGGGAAATAGACGATAACGGTCAGGCGGAAAAGTTCGCCGACACTTGTTTTTTTTAGGTTAACTAAATGTTAATTTGTTGAAAAAGCGAAAAGAGCGGCAAAAGGGGCTTGCGCATATGGGGTAAATTCCGTTAATTTTACCTTGCTCAAACGTCTAACCCTATGCCAACCGACTCTGACGACGATGGAAAGTCCTTCCGACGCCTGATCATTAAAGCCTACCGGGCTTTTCTCCTGCTCAGCCGGGCAGACAACGAATCGCTTCCGCTTTTTCAAATCCTCCACAACAAAGTATACGGCAACCCGCTTCGCGGGCGCTTCGCCTATGCCTTGTACCATTGGTTGACCCAGCACGGCGCTCCCAAAAGGCAGCTGCCGCCCGAGTTCTTTGAACAGCAATTGCCCTTTATTCTGGAGGTGATCATCAGCGTGCAGTATTACCACAACCAGATCCTCGACCGCAAGGGCGGCGTGACCACCCATGCGGCCATCAACGATAACCTGATCATGGGGAATCTGTTGAAGGATCAGTTGTACCGGTATATTGAACACACGGCTTTGGATGAGGCCGGGCGCGTCGAACTTCGGAAAAGCGTTCGCGCTATTTTCGAATACGTCGACATCGGCCAGTATATCGAAAAAAGCTGCAATACCTTCGAAGCCTACCGCAGTGGGCAGTGGTCGCACCCCTTCGATTACCAACTCGACGCCTTCATCGATGGCGAGTGTTTGCAGGAGGTAATTGATATCGTGCAGCGCGTGCACCCCATTGAGCGACAGGATTACCTGCGCATCTATCTGCAGCGCATTTACCTGACCAATGCCGCTTTGTTTAAAATCACCGCCCGGCTGATCGCCGGCCTGCTGGAGGTTGAACCTGAGGCCAAAAACCAGGTAGTGAAATTTGCTACCCTGTTTGGGATCATGCAGCAGGTGGTGAATGATAATT
>DAINSQ010000269.1:0-4436 GCA_036741235.1 Saprospiraceae bacterium
CGCCCCCTCTCCCCCTCGCCAAGTCGCCCCCTCCTGCACAAGGGTCGCACAGTCACACAGAAACCTACAACCTACGACATAGAACCCACCACCCACGCCGCCAATTTCCAGCAAAGGAATAGCAGCAGAAACGCCATAACCAGGATAATTCCGAGCATCAGCAGGATCGGCCCCCAGGCGCTGCCGTCGTGTTTTCCATCGCGATAGTGTTCCTGGAGCAGTCGCAGATTGCGCACATTGGCTTTATACCTGAGGTCGAAAATATCGCCCAGAATGGGAATAGAGCCGACCAGGGTATCCAGAAAAATATTGCCGCTCATTTTAAACATCACCATGCCGCTTGCGCCGCGGCGCGCCATAGCGATGAGTAAAAGCGCGGAAAGTCCGAAAGAAAAAAAATCGCCGACGTAGGGAATTAGTCCGATCAGAAAATCAATGCCGAAGCGGATATTGGTGCCGGGGATGCGGAACCGGTTGTCGAGCAGATCGGCGGCGTGATCCAGCCAAACCAGTTCTTTAGGTATGGCAGGTAGCGCGTCGCTTTGTTGCGGTTTGTCCATGTTTATAAATATCTGACAGCAGTCATAATACCTTCGGCATCCCACTCTATTTCGCGGTAGCCGATGCGATAATGGTCAACTTTGAAAGGCTCGGCGTGCGGGTCGATTTGAAAAAAACACGAAGGCGTGATATAAACCGAAACCGACTGCCGGCGTATGACCTTGTCGACGTGGTAATGTCCTGTAAAAATATGGATGGGAAACGGAAAAGTCAAAAATAACTGCCAAACTTCCTGCCAATTGGCCAGCGCATAACGCTGGTCCATAAAAGGTACGCCCGCAAGAACGGGAGGATGGTGCATAAAAACCAGGATTTCGCCTGTGGTTGTTGCCAGTTGCTCCTTCAGCCATTGGCACTGAACAGGGGATACAAAACCGGCTACAGTATCCAGAAAGAGCAGTTTGCGCCCATTTTTTTCAAAAGCAAAAAAAAGACAGTTGTCGCGCAACGGGAGTTGAGGGTAAAATACGCCGGCCAGCAGGTCGGTATTATCGTGATTGCCTCCTATGACATCATAGGGAATCCCCCGCTCATCCATGCGGCCTTTTATCCAGTGGTAGATCGCTTCGTTGCCCGTATCAAAGCACAGGTCGCCGCCCAGCACTATAAGTTCAGGTTGGAATTCACAAGCGTGGTTGAGCGCATTCAGAAAATTGGCGCGAACATCAACTCCGTAAGTATCTTCACCTTCCAACCCGATGTGCAGGTCGGTAATAAATGCTATTCGCATGTATCAGGTTGTGTAGTTCTCTCTAAAGCGTTTTTCAAAACCGGGGTGCGGGAGTTCAAGCGTAACGCCTGCGCACCAGTTTGATGAAGGCCTGGGCGCTTTCAACGCGCTCCTCGTCGCTCCAGTCGTATTGCTCGGCGAGGTTGCGCAGCAGGCTTTTGGCTTCATCCATATTTTCAAATTTGTTGAGCAATTTGAGCGTTTCCTCCATTGCGCTCGAATCTTTGCCAAACAAATCGTTGATATACAATAGTTTGTCGTTGATTGCCATGGCCCTGGTGAGGTCTGGAACCGGCCGTTCGCTCAATTTTTCCGACAATTCTTTGGCTGTGCCGAAGCGGAAGAGGGCTTCAATTTTGGGATTGTGGCGATCGCTACCGCCGGCTGTAGCTACTGCCGGCGCTGCTGGCGGCGCCGGTTCGGGCCTGGGCTCAGGTTTTGGCTCGGGTGCGGGTTTGGGCGGCGGCGGGGTTTGGGCCACGGGCTCGGGCGCTGGTTTTTCTCTGAGCGATTCAGGGATTTCCACCACCCGGGGCGGCGTATAAGTCCTGGGCGCCGGTTCCGGCTTGGGCGCAGGGGTTTTTACCGCCGGGGCGATATCTTTTTCAGGCGCGGCTTGTAGGCTATTGCCTGGCAAACAGGCGTCGTACATCTGACGCAAGTAACTTAACATCAGGTCGCGCTCAATAGCCGAAGGGCCGTCGCCGTCTATGCTGATGCTTTTATACAATGCGTTAATTTTTTCTAACAGGATTTTAGCTTGCTGTATATTCATGTCAAATCAATTGTACCTTGCGCAAAGATATGCTTTGAGATATTCCAATTGAAGCACTAACTTAGCTTTTCGCTGCATTAGTATGCAGAAAAGTGTTTTTTTTCATTGTTATTGGATTTTTTTTCAATTCTTTTGATTTCTAATTAGCTGCTATTCATGTTTTTAGAACCATACTACAAGGGCCGTCGCAACGGGTGGATCGAAGTGATCTGCGGATCGATGTTTTCCGGAAAAACAGAAGAGCTGATCCGTCGGCTGAAAAGAGCCAAAATTGCCAACCAGCATGTGGAAATCTTTAAACCTCAAATCGATACGCGGTACGACGAGTCGAAGGTGGTGTCTCACGATGCCAACTCCATTATGTCAACGCCTATCGCTCATTCCAGCCAACTCCTGACGCTGGCCGATGAGGTTGAGGTGGTGGGCATCGATGAAGCGCAGTTTTTTGACGAGGAATTGCCTTACCACTGCCAGCAACTGGCGCTGAAGGGTATCAGGGTGATCGTGGCCGGCCTCGATATGGATTTTATGGGGCGGCCCTTTGGGCCTATTCCTTACCTGCTGTCGGTAGCCGAATACATCACTAAGGTACACGCTATCTGCCAGCATTGCGGCAACCTGGCGACGCATTCCTACCGGCTGTCGGGCGGCGCCGCTACGGTGGTATTGGGCGAAAAAGACCGCTATGAGGCCCGCTGCCGGTTTTGTTATGAAAAGGGTGAACAACTCGATAAATAAGCGATTATGCCAACTATTTTAGTTACCGGCGGCTGCGGTTATATCGGCAGTCATACTATTGTCGACCTGATAGACAACGGCTTCGAGGTTGTTTCCGTAGATAACCTGGTCAATAGCAGCGAGGAAATCCTCGACGGGGTTTTTGCAATCACCGGAAAACGGGTGCGCAATTATGTGGTCGACTTGTGCGACCGCGAGGCGACAATGCGCATTTTTAAGGAATACCCCGATATTGCGGGCGTTATTCACTTTGCCGCCCTTAAATCAGTGGGTGAGTCGGTGCAACAGCCGTTGCGCTATTTCTTCAATAATCTCAATAGCCTGCTCAGTATCATTGCGGCAATGGAGAGCGCCGGCGTGCCGCATCTGATCTTCTCGTCGTCGTGCTCAGTGTACGGCAACGCCAGGTCGCTGCCCGTCACCGAAGATACCCCCATGGAAGAAGCCGAGTCGCCATACGCCCGCAGCAAGCAAATGGGAGAAGCCATCATACGTGATTATTGCCGCTCTTTTTCCGGCTTTAATGCCGTAATCCTGCGTTATTTTAACCCCGCCGGCGCCCATCCCAGCGCGCTGATAGGCGAGGCGCCCAGCAATCCGGCTTCTAATCTGGTGCCGGTAATTACGGAAACAGCCATAGGAAAACGCTCTGATATGGAGGTTTTCGGCAGCGATTATCCCACCCGCGACGGGAGTTGTGTTCGCGATTATATCCATATTATGGACCTGGCCAACGCCCATACCAGGGCGCTGCAATACCTGCTCGACTATCGCCAGGAGCGCAATTGCGAAGTGTACAACCTGGGCATTGGACAAGGCGTGACCGTCCTGGAGGCGATCGCCGCTTTTGAACGCGTGAGCGGACAACGCCTGAATTACCGCATCGGCCCCCGCCGCCCCGGCGATGTGATAGCTATTTATGCCAATAATGACCTGGCTGCCCGGAGGTTGGGCTGGTCGCCCCAATATGATATCGACGATATTATGCGAAGCGCCTGGGAGTGGGAGAGGGTGCGAGGGTGAGAGGGAGATATGTTATTATCAACAGCAGAATCCAACTCACCCCCATCAAAATAATAAATTATATCTCTCCTTCGCCTGCGGGTTCCAGATTAGTATTGATTGACGTTAATTCCCAGCCGTCGACATAACGCGAAATCGTCGGTTTTTCATTGCGCAAAATGTCGAGCACGTGGGGGTAGTCTTCCCAAGTGTAATGAATAGAAACGTAACCGTTTGCCCCGCGGCTGTCGGTATTAGGCATAGTATCCGGCTTGCGGTGAAAATATGCGGCGCCGATCAGGCTGCCATCGTCGCGCCTCAATCCGATAATGGCGCGATAAGGGTAATTATTAGCGTTTTTTCCGCCGCCGTAATACGCTACGTCGTATTTTTTGATTTCTTCAATGTAGACTGGCATGGCTGTTTGTTTTTTGGTTTGTAAATCAACTTTCAAAGATTAATACGCAACGACTCCTTATTATTACAGATTTTGAATCAAGTAGACTGTAAGGTGTGAAATAGAAGAACCGCAATTAATCGCGGCTCTACTGTACGCCTGGAGTTGTAAGCTCAAAAATAAATTATTTGATTTTACCAGCGCCATGCGACAATGATAATACTGGGTATTTA
>DAINSQ010000270.1:0-327 GCA_036741235.1 Saprospiraceae bacterium
CCGAAGGGAATCTTCAAGGTCATGCTGGATTGTTGCCGGTTGTGGGGTATGTTGACTTAGCGCCAGCAACGGAGCAGACCCGCCGCCGGCTCGTCCCTCACCGGCTTGCTCGTCTGCTCCGTACTTTTTCTTTTTCCCCCTCCTCTGCCCTCCGGACAGAGATCGTTTTTTTGCTCATAGGATGCCGAACCCGGCTAGCCAACTGACTGGAAGGGGAGGACAAGCCGGAGGCCGATAAAGAGGTTACGGCGGCCCGGCGAGCTGTTGCCCCGGTCGGCGGGGCGGCAACGCAACGGGTTGCTGAAGCAGCCGCCGCCGCGCATCACG
>DAINSQ010000270.1:337-4420 GCA_036741235.1 Saprospiraceae bacterium
CCAAGCATCAAACATACTTTCCTATCCTTATAAATCGCCCAAATCCTGGTTCAAAAACTCCGGGGCAGCCTGTTATCCAGGAATGCCCGGTCGCTCTCCCACACTCCCGACCCCTGAAAGGGACGCCCCTCCCACACACGGTCCAAAAGTCCCTAAAGCCTATCCCCTGACTGGAGGGGGAGGACAAGCCGGAGGCCGAAAAGGCTGTCACGGTCGTCCGGCGAGCGGTAGTCCCGGTAGGCAGGGCGGCAAAGCAACGGGCGGCTGAAGTAGCTGCCGCCGCGCATCACGCGGTGAACGCCCCCGTTTGGCCCAAGTGGGTTAACGACAGTCCCACGCTCAGCGCAAGCCTTATAGTAGTCACCATCATACCAATCTGCGCACCACTCCCACACATTGCCACTGAGGTCATATAAGCCCAGTTCATTGGGGTATTGAAGGCCGACTTCCCGCGTTTTATTATTCTCGTTCCCATCAAACCAACCGACTTCCTCCAATTTACCGCTGCCGGCATATCGGTATCCCTCCCCGGCCTGACCGCCGCGCGCGGCGTATTCCCATTCCGCCTCTGTTGGCAAGCGGTAGGCCCTGCCGGTGAGCTCGTTAAGCCGGGGCAGGAATTGTTCGACTATATCTTGCCAGGATATACTTTCGACCGGACGACGGGGGCTGATAAAAACAGAAGGATTGGAACCCATAACAGCTTCCCATACGGATTGTATTACCGGAAATTTGCCCATAAAAAACCCATCGAGTTGCACGCGGTGAAGGGGGCGTTCATCTGATGTTGCATCCGGGTCGTTGTCTTGCGCACCCATGAGAAATTCGCCGCCTTCCACATAGATCATATCAAATGAGGGGCCGTTGGGAAGATGCTGGGTAAATGATGTTGCTTGCATGGGGTTAGAGCTGTATTTGTTGTCCATCTTTCCAGACTTCAATTATCGATGCGGCTGCGGGGTATTTGGTTTCGATGACGGTCATGGCATCGTTGAAAGCGGCTTCGAAGTTTTTGCCTTCACCCAGTCCGTTGTAAAAACCCTCAGAAAAAGCAATAGCTGCGGGATCTTTAATGGGCAGGTTGTGGCCTACCACCCAGATGCCAAAGGAGGAAATCAGCCGGGCCTGGAGGGCAGAATAGCAGGCGTTTAATACGACGATGCCGGTTATGCCGCTCAGGGGTTTGAATAAGCGCTCTAATGCAGCATCCGGTATAGGCTGGGATTTGTTGTTTTCGGTGGCAAGGACAAGGCCTTCATGCACGCCGTGGCCCGCAAAATGTAAAAGATGCGGATTGTCGTTTTTGGCGCGGATCAATTCGTCAATGGTAGCTGCAAATAGCGCATCCAGCCATTTGAATTCGTCGCGGGCCCTGCCTCGCTGCAATTGCGCTTTTAATTTGCGGTATTCTACATCCGTTTCTATGCGCTCCTGATCGGAAGGGTTGGCGGCTACGTACAAAATCCGTATCGGACGCTCCGCCGGCGGCCAGGGCGGTTCTATGCCCGATGGCGTTATGGGGCGCCTGTCCCTGGCGGGTGGTTCATCCTCCGCCCTGCCGGCGCGACCTGTGTCTTTGCCCGGCGCGCCGGAGAGCCTGGTTCTGCAAAGCTGCTCCCATATCTCTGTATCAACCCACTTGCCATGGTATTCTGCCTGTATTTCAAAGCCGAGCCGGTGCATGAATTTGGTGTCCTTGAGTTTTTGGTTTAAATCTGCCAGCTCGCGCAAGATGACATCGTATAAATCGCCTTCTCCGGTTTTGGACAAGCTCAGATGGACGACGTGGTTTTTCCAGTCTTCTTCTATGTGTGCAAATACATTAGACTGGGCGTCGTGAAAAACGGCGTTGTTTTTCCACATCAAGTTGTTGTAGACCCATTTATTGAGCCTTACCATGAGTTTGTTGACTGTGCCGGCAGGCAGGAAGGGGTCAAATTTGATGCGCAGGCGACAGGCAGGGTTTTCAAGGGCCGGCGGCAACGGAGGGCGTTTATCGCGCAACAGGGCGGGTATCACGTATTCCGTTTCGCCAAATGCGTTTTGCCGCTCGTAGCAAAGCTCGTAGGCTTGCATAACGGATAGCAGTTTTTCTCTGTCATCGGCGCTGTAGGTGTTGCCGGCGGAGTCTTTGTCCCAGATATCGAGCAAGTCGCCGGGGCGCAGAGCGCCGCCCACACACTGCCTGCTATCGAGCACGGCATACAAGGCCTCTTTGATCCAGTTGGGGTTGAGAACGATCCAGTCTTTGAGATCGGGGTTTTCGCCGAAGTGGATCACCGTACCTATGCGGTCGAGGATGCGCAGCCAGGAGTTGGCTTCGCCTTCTTCGAGCCTGTATTTGCGGCAAATGTCGAGGTATTCCTCCCGGCTGATGTGGTTGTCGGCGCGCCGCTGCTCCAGCGCTGTTTTCACTGACAGCCAGTCTACGGTAATCGGCCTGGTGAAGATGTCGTTGCTGATCAGGGGCAGCGTTTCTTTTATGGTAGTTTCAAATTGATCAAAGCCGGTGAGCGCTTTGCAGCTGATCTTCACAAAACCGGCCACGTTGCCGAACAAGTCGTGCAGCTCTTTTGCATCAATCAAGCGCTCTTTTTCGTCAATTTTGTTGACGACGTGGATGACCGGACTCGGACGCTTTTCTGTTTTGTCGTAGCTATAGGCATTGACCATTGAAAGCCAATATTCGAAGCCGATGTAGTCGTCTTTTTCTTCCAGATCGTCGTGGGAGGTTACGAAGAGATACAGCGAACGCGGGCTGCAGAACAGTTGCTGGACTTCGCGGTATTTACCCTGTCCGCCGAAATCCCAGATTTGCAGGTTGAAGTCAATTTCCTGCGGTAGTTGGGTGATGGCGTAAGGCAGATTTTTTATGGTATAACTCGCGATATCGAGCCCCGGGGTGCGCTCTTCTTTGGCGGGTAATTTTGCCTTTTTGTCCAGCAATTTAAGGCGGATCGAGGTTTTACCCGTCTCGCCATTGCCCACCAGCACCATCTTGGCCTGGCGCAGTTCGGTAGTTTCGCTTTTTTCCTGCGAATAAAAGAAATTGCGCAGGTCGGTGAAGCAGTTGTCGTGCTCGCCTCCCAGTATTTCCTCCAGCACGTTTTTCAGCGGGTTGCCGTATAGATACAGGCTGTCCAGGGCGGGCATCAATTCCAGATCGGCGCCGGTAAAAGAGGTCAGTTGGTTATTGCGAAGGTATAGCGACAGCAGGGCCGGCAGGCGCTCCGCCAGCGTAAATTTCTCCATTTGGTTATCATCCGCATTCAAATACCACAAGCGGCTAAAGCCCTCCGGCAAGTGCAAACTGCCCAGCGCATTTTTCTCCAAATGAAGTTGCTCCAAAGCCGGGCAATCCTCCAAAAACCTGATCTGCTTGAGTTGCCCATTTCCCAGATATAAAAGCCGCAGCGAAAGCATACCCCGGGGTATGGTTAACGCTTCAAATCCGCACCTATCCAGTCGCAAAGTATCCAACCCAGCCAGCCCGGACGCGGGCAGCCGGAGTTCCCGCAGCTCCTTATTATCGCTCAAATCGAGAAAGCGCAGGGCGCCGTAGTCGGCCCCAATATGAAAAGCGCCAAGTTGGTTTTCCCCTACGTTCAAAGCCTGCAATTTCCCCGCGTCAAACCCCTCCGCAGCCCGAATATCATCCCACTGTTGATCGGTTAAACCCGTCTTGGCCAGGTTGAGCCCAATCAGGTTTTTTCCTTCCAGTGCATATTTACACCACGGTTTTTCAACATCATCAGGGTCATTTTTGAAGCGCATCAGCCCCGATAATTTATCAGCTCCGCGCACAGGCGCCTCGTGTAATTCAAAACCGGTTATTTTTTCAATTTGGGTAATGATGGCGGGTTTCATGCGGTGGTATTATATATGTTTCCTTTAGTGATTTTGTCATTTTAGCAAATTTAACACAATCAGGCTAAATTCCGCGTATCTGCGGCAGAGCAGACTTGGTAGTTCAGGAGGTGATTTGAGATCACCTCCTGAGTTTTCTCCGCAGTATTTTCCTTTCCGTTAAATCCGGCTAATCCGAGTAATCCGTGATTCAGACAACGTGGCCTGGTTGTCTGA
>DAINSQ010000271.1:0-4404 GCA_036741235.1 Saprospiraceae bacterium
TCGGGATTTCGGGGGTCGGCGGCGCCGTGGAGGCGGCCGTCGGGCAGGCGCATAATTGCTTTAACCACAGCGATAGCTTTGGCGGATTGGAATTGATGGCCTTTAGCCTTCAACGCCTCTACGGTAGTATCGGGCAGCGCGTTTTGTTCCATCAGAATTTGATCGGGCAGCCATTGGTGGTGAAAGCGCCCTGAGCTGACGGCCTGGTCGAGGGGCATTCCGAATTCAGCGACATTGAGAAAAACCTGTAAGACAGCTGTGATAATCGTAGAGCCTCCGGGGGCGCCCAGCACCATAAAAAGCGCGCCGTCTTTTTCAATAATAGTGGGGGTCATAGAGCTAAGCATACGTTTGTGTGGGGCTACGGCGTTGGCCTCGGCGCCAACCAGTCCAAATTGGTTGGGTACGCCTGGTTTGACGCTAAAGTCATCCATTTCATTATTGAGAAAAAAGCCGGCGCCGCTCACCCATACTTTGCTGCCGTAGTTGGAATTGAGCGTAGTAGTGACCGACACGGCGTTGCCCAGGGCGTCAACGACGGAAGTATGTTCCGTTTCAAAACTTTCGAGTATCATATTAAACTGACCTGCCAGGATGCTGTTGCTGCGGGTGGCCGTATCGGGTGAAAAGCCGGCCATGCGCTGTTGCAGGTAGTGGGCGGCCAGAAGCGAATCGACGGGGACCGGGTAAAAATCGCTATCGCCCAGGTGTTGGGCGCGGTCGGCGTAGGCGCGGCGCATTGCTTCGGCTATGGCATGAACGGTTTGCGGAGTGTGGAACCCCCATTGGCTGAGCGGATAGGGCTCCAGCATTTCAAGCATTTGTACCAGTGCAATGCCGCCGCTCGAAGGTGGCGGCATGGATACCACGCGATATTGTTTGTATTGCCCCACGATGGGTTTTCTCCATTTGGCCTGGTAGGCGGCCAAATCCTCCAGGCTGATAATGCCGTTGGCGCTTTTCATTTCTGCTACCAGTTCCCGGGCGGTTTCGCCTTTGTAAAAGCCACTGGGGCCGTTATCGCGAATGAGTTCGAGCGTTCGGGCCAGTTCGGTTTGCGCCAGCAGGTCGCCGGCCTTCCAATGATCTTTAAAAAAAGGATTAGGCGCTTCGTTGAATTTCCTGAAATCGGCCTGGTAGGCATTCAGGCGGTCGGCTTCGCCTTGCGAAATGGCGAAGCCTCGCCGGGCTAGTTCAATAGCGGGGTTAATCAAATCGGGCATGGGCAATTTGCCATAGCGGGCGTGCGCTTCGAAAAGGCCGGCAACCGTGCCGGGCACGCCCGAGGCGAGGTGACCGTTTATGCTTAGCCCATCCACAACATTGCCGTCGGCGTTGAGGTACATATCGCGGGAGGCTTGGGTTGGCGCTTTTTCGCGGTAGTCGAGCGCTGCCGTCTCTCCATTTGCCTGGCGTACAAGCATAAACCCGCCGCCGCCGATATTGCCGGCGCGTGGGTATACTACGGCCATTGCCCACTGAATGGCAACGGCGGCGTCAACTGCGTTGCCTCCCCGGCGCAATATTTTGAGCCCTACTGCTGAAGACAGCGGATGCGGAGTTACTACCATAGCCTCATCCGCCTTCGCCGCTTTGACGGCAGTGTAATCGGTCGGGGTTGGAATGCCTCGCTGGCAACCATAACAAATAAAAAGTATCAGTAAAAAAAATATCCCTTGTTGCGTTTTTGGCATGATACTTGACTTACTGTATATAAAGTGATCTTGTAAGATCGAAAAAGCGCCCCAATATACCAAATCTAACGTCGCAGCATATGCGGTCCAACTTCAAAAGTATACCTCGCCAACAAAATATCCTGAAAATCAAAAGCTTGATGTAATGAAGGGTAAATAAGAAGTACTGGCTTATGTTTTAGATGTCACTCGCTCAGGTGGGTGGCATTTTTTGTTTAATAAAAAAGCGGCTTAACCGCTTACCGGTTAAACCGCCTTGTGCCACATCATCATTTATTTTATCGGGTGATTTCAAGCATGCAAGCTTGAAAGTGCCTTTCGGAAAATAAGGGCCTGCAAAGGTGGTTAGGGCTAATTGCAGGTTAATATTTGCCGAAAGCGCTCTTGCAAGAGCTAAATTATAGCTAATACCTGCTTTCCGCAATTAATTTGTGACCAGCGGTGAAAAATGGGATGAACGGCGTGGCCAGAGGTTCGGGATTAGTCTAACAACCGGCGCAACTCGCGGTCGTGGAGATAATTTTCGATCGCTTCGCGATAACTGCGGCCTGATGTAAGCTGAACGTCATTTTTCATGATAAACAAAAACTGGTTGTTGCCTTCATACCGGATACGCTCTATAAAATTGACATTGACGAGTATAGAGCGGTGGATTCGCAAAAACTGGCTGTTGTCGAGTTCGTCTTCTACTGCCTGCAAGGTTTGCCTGATCAGGTGGCTGCGTTGCTGCAGGTGCAAATGGAGGTAATTTCCCTCCGCTTCAATATAACAGATATCGTTAACATTGACTTGATGGGTACGCCCGCGGTCTTTGACTTCCAGCTTTTGTATGGGGGAATCTTCGTTTTGGCCGTAGTTGTCGAGCAGGCGCAGCATTTTTTGATGCAACAAGGCGTTTTCCCGGAGGTTGATTTGGCGTCGCGCGTGTTCCAGCGCGGTCATAAAGCGCTCGTCGTCGTAAGGTTTCAGAAGGTAATCAACGGCGTGAACGTCAAATGCTTTCAGGGCGTATTGATCGTAGGCGGTTACAAAAATAATGAACGGATGCGGAGTTACCGATTTGGCCAACACATCAAAACCGTTGAGGTCGGGCATCTGGATATCGAGAAATACCAGATCGGGGCGGTAGTGTTCGATTTGCGTAAGGGCTTCTTTGCCGTTTTTGCATTCGCCGACAACCGCAATATAATCAACCTGTTGCAGCAAGTGAATTATTCGGGAACGGGCAAGCGGTTCGTCGTCTACAACTAATGTCCGGATTTTTTTCATCCTTCCTGGCGCTTATACGGTATGGTGATATTTACCTCGAAACCGCTACCGGGTGCGGTTTTAATATCCAGCCGGCTTGTTTGTTGGTACAGCAAGTTAAGTCGTTCTTGTACATTTTTCAAGCCTATTCCCAAATTGAACAATTGAGCGGTGCTGTAACTACTCCCTTCGCCGTCGTCGCGGATGCACAGGTGAGCCTGGTCGCCGGAGCGGGAGGCGATCACTTCTATGAGCCCTTTGCCGGTTTTGTGGGCGAATCCGTGTTTGATGGCGTTTTCCACGAGCGGCTGCAAGATGAGGCTGGGCACCAGCGCATCCAGTACCTGCTCGTCGATATCGTAGCGCAATGCCAGGCGGTCGTTGAAACGAACTTGTTCGATGTCGAGGTAACTTTTTATAAATGCCAGTTCTTCCCGAAGGGAAATAAAATTGCGCTTATCTTTATCGAGTACGCCCCGCAGCAAACTGCCAAGTTTGGATACAATCTTTTGCGCGCCTTTGGTGTCGAATTCCATCAACGAGGAAATGGTGTTGAGGGTGTTAAATAAAAAATGGGGTTGTAGCTGTAATCGCAGGGCGTTGAGTTGCGAACCGTATAGCTGCCCGGCTACCTGCGCCAGTTCAATTTGCTGGTCTCTGAATTTGCGTTGGTAATCGATAGCGGAAAATATGGCATAGATAATCCAGAATTCGATGAGCCTGTCAATCATCGCTACCGGGTATAAATTGATGATGATTTTTAATATGTCGCTGGAAAACGGCTTTTCACCCAGCATGTGCATGGGCAGATAGTACAGTACGTTGGAGATGGTTTCGTGAAACAGAGCCATACCCACACTGGCAGCAATAGCCGCTAGTCTTTCTTTGGCGCTGGAAGAGGCATATACCCTGAAGCGCAAGACCAGATACCACACCAGGGGCATGAGCACTCCCCACAATACGTAATTGACGACATTGATCCAGAATTCTTCCTGCAGGCGATCCCAGAATTGCTGATCAGGTTCTGCCCCCTTGAGCGCCAGTCTGTAATTTAATAACAGATAGCGCTTGATTGTGAGCACGACTGCCAGCAGGAAGCCGCCTGCAATCGCTAGCCAGTAGGGGAGCGGTAGTTTTTGTTTTGCGCTTGTCTCCATGAAGGTGATGTCTTTCCTGAAAACGAATGTAAGCGCTTTTTGTTTGTCTCCCAATGAGTTTGGGATGAAAGCATGTTTTTGGGGCGGTTGTCGGTTGATGTGCTGATTTGCTGATAATTGATAAACCTACAAACGCTTAAAGTATCTATTTAGGTTGACCGTGTTATTCGCGAATTGCGAACCCACACCCCTAAAGGGGAACCCCACCCACAACCTGGGTTTTCCCCATTGCGGGAAGACTCCCCTTCAGTTCAGGGGCCGGGGGTGTGAGTAAGGGGATCCTGTCTTCCTGTAATGCACTAAAT
>DAINSQ010000272.1:0-4363 GCA_036741235.1 Saprospiraceae bacterium
AGCACGGGTGCAAGACAAAATACAGGCCAAACAAGAGCGCATCAGTGAACTGCGGACCAGAAAACAACGCCGCCTCGAGCAACTCGAGCGCATGACCCGCCTGTCGCCCAAAGCCCCGGAAGTAATCGGCTGCGCCTATGTGCTCCCCCTCACCCAACAAGCCTACCGCAGTCACTACGGCATGAGCCGCGACGACGAAGTGGAAGCCATCGCCATGACGGTGGCGATACAACACGAAATCGACGCCGACTGGCTGCCTGAAAACGTGGCCGCAACCTGGGCTACGATATCCGCAGCGTCAGCCCCGATGGCCTCAAACGCTATATCGAGGTGAAAGGCCGCAGTAGCGCCGACGGCAGCGTGATGCTCTCCGAAAATGAGAAGAACCGCCTCGAACAACTTGGCGACACCGCCTGGCTGTATATCGTAACCCATTGCGCCACAACACCTCAACTCTTTCGCATCCAGAATCCCGTAAAAAACCTTACTTTTGAACTTCGTACCAAAGGCGTACAGTATTACCTGCCCATGCAGGAGTGGCTTTCTAAAACAGATAAGTAATGATCATTCAAAAAATAATATTGAAAAATTGGAAGAATTTTCAAAAGGTTGAAGTTGATCTTTCCGATAGAGTTTTCATTGTTGGGGCAAATGCTTCCGGCAAATCTAATCTGCTGGATGTTTTGCGATTTATGCGCGACCTCGTCAAACAAGCAGGAGGGTTGCAATTTGCCGTGCAGGAAAGAGGCGGCGTTTCGAAAATCCGCTGTTTATCCGCCCGTCAGGAAACAGATATTTCTATTGAAACCCATATAGGAAACGCCAATGAACCGGGAAATCCCAAGTGGAAATACCGACTTTCCTTCAAACATACAGGCGGCGGTATTTTTAAAAATGAAGCGCTCGTTACTGAGGAGAAAGTATGGAGTCGAGATGCCGGGAACTGGGTGCTGGATCGGCCAACACATACCAATGACGATAATGAAACGCTTAAATTTACTTACCTTGAGCAAATCAATTCCAATACTGATTTTAGGGAAGTATACTATTTTTTTCGCGATGTGCAATACCTCCATGTCGTGCCCCAATTGGTTCGCGATTCTGATTCGTTTTATCTTTCCTCTAATAAAGAGGATTTTTTTGGCCGCAATCTGCTTGACAGAATGGCCCAGCAACCTAAAAAAACAAGAGATGCTTATATGCGCCGGATCAATGAGGTATTACAAATTGCGGTACCTCAATTAAGCGAGCTTACATTTATTGACAAAAAAGACGATCCCAGTGGTATAGCTCATCTTGAAGCTAAATATAAACACTGGAGACCCCGGGGAGCCAAACAAACTGAACACCAATTTTCGGATGGTACGCTTCGGCTGATCGGGTTTATGTGGGCATTGCTCGATGGCACGGAAACTATTCTTTTGGAAGAACCCGAATTGTATTTGCATGCAGAAATAGTGAAACAATTGCCCGAGTTTATTGGCAAAATGCAGCGCAGAAAAGGACGCATTCGCCAGGTTATTCTTACTACTCATAGTTATGATCTGCTCAATACCCATACGATTAGTCCTTCCGAGATCCTTGTACTTCAACCTACTAATGAAGGCACTGATGTTAAAAGAGCTGACAATATCGATGAAGTACGGAAATTTCTCCAAGCCGGATTTACCCCCGCAGAGGCTATTACGCCGCATACAGCCCCCAAAGATATTCAACGTATTAATCAATTATCCCTATTTGAATAGTGATGGTCGAAGTCGTTATTGCTGGAGAAGACCCGGCTACCCGGGCTATCATCAAAAGATTGATGAAGGATATTTGTCCGGAAGGTATGCTTATCACCAGGGAAATGCCTGCCAGGGGAAGCCAGATTAAATCTATGGCCCCAAATTTTAACAAATTAGCGGAATCCTTTAAGGTCATTTTATTAGCCGATCTGGATCAAGGCCACTGCCCGGCTACTGAACAAGCTGCCTGGCTAAATGGAGAACCCAGGCTTCCCAACTTTATGTTCCGCTTTGCAGTTGACGAAGCTGAAAGCTGGCTGCTGGCCGATCGTAAGGGATTTGCCGGCTTCTTAGGAGTCAAAACTGAACTTATACCCGAACCAACTCCCGCCAATCGGAAAGAACCATACAATATAGAAATCCGACCACCAGTTTAATCAAGTATTTTTCTCATGCACAACCTCATACCAAATTCATCCAAACAAGATATTAAGACTCGATTAATGCCCAAAGACCGATTTTCGAAGGGCGACCAGTGGAACAGTACTTTGATTCCTTTTATCGAAAAAGAATGGAACGTAAAAGAAGCTATGGCTAATTCTTATAGCCTTCACAAAATGTGCCGGCGATTATCAGACTGGTGCGCCGAATCCCAGCCATCGAATTAATCCGTTATTCAGATGCCCACACCGAAAAAACTCATCGAAACCGCCCTGCCTGTCAAAGAAATCTCGGCAGAAAGCGTGCGCGACAAATCGATCCGCCACGGGCATATCTCTACCCTGCACCTGTGGTGGGCCCGCCGCCCCCTGCCCGTCTGCCGCGCCGTGGTTTTCGCCTCGCTGGCGCCCGACCCCCTCGACCCCCATTGCCCCCAAGCTTTCACCGACGCGGTAGCCCAACTGCTGGGCCCTGCCAATAACCCCGGCGACCCCTACCGACCTTATGCCGACATACCCTGGACGGCCATCTACGACCCCATGGACGATAACGTGCGCAACCGCCTCCAACTGTTTATCGGCAAGTTCTCCGACGAGGCCCAGCAGGCTATGCTGCAACGCAAACCCCAGCCCCCCGCCGGACGCGTTATCTCCGATTTTAGCCAGATCAAGTGGGAAAATAAAAATAACGAGGCCATCCTGCGCAAAGCGCGCCAATTGATATGGGTGGCCCACAATAGCCATACCGGGCATTCCGCTGCGGAACTGCTGGCCGACTTCGACCGCCACTATTCGGCCATCAAAGCCGCCGAGGCCGCCTTGTACAGCCTGCCCGACCGCCACCTGTCTACCCCTGAAGTACAAGCCGCCGAAGCCGCCCTCCACAAGGCAATCGTAGCATTCCTAGACAGTATGCCCCGCGTTTTCGCCACATATGCCGGCGGCGGCGCCATACCCCTCGAAGCCGCCCGCCTCGGCTGCCGCGCCTATGGCAACGATATTAACCCGGTAGCCCATATCATCCAAAAAGGCAGCCTCGAGTACCCCCAACAATTTGGCAAACCCATTACCTACAGTCTGCAGGAATTCGCCAAACGCTACCTGCCCCAACTATCCGACGGCAATTACTACCTCCAACTCCCCGGCCTCCTCCACGAACCCTTTACTATCAACAACTGGAAAGATTTCGAATACCTCAAACAACACATCAAACCGATAACGAAAAACGGAGAACCTACAACTTACAACCTACAACCTACAACCCATAACCCACAACCGATAACCCTGCCCACCCGCCTCTCCTTCGACGTGGAATTCTACGCCCGCGAACTCCTGCGCCGCACCGAAGCCGCCATCGGCCATTATTACCCCGCCGACGATAAAGGCCGCAAACCCATCGCCTACTACTGGGCCCGCACAGGTACCTGCTCTAACCCCTCTTGCCGCGCCGAAGTGCCCCTGCTTAAAGGTTTTTATCTTTGCAATAAACCGGATAAACAGGTGTTTCTGAAACCGGTGATCACGGGAAATGAGATTAGTTTTGAAATTAATAATGGGAACTTTGAGGAAGATGGCTGGGTAGGAAATAGAAAAATGACCTGCCCCTGCTGCAAAAACGTCACTGACACAGAAGAACTTAAACGCCAATCTATTAGCAAGTCTTTTAAATTGCGATTATTAGCTGTAATTGAAGATTCGGCAAATGGAAAAAATTATAGACTTCCTTTTGAAAGTGAAATTGATGTTTTAGATCAAATACCAGCCTCCACACCGATCAAAGAAGAAATTGTAAAAGGAGATTCCAGAAACCTCTGGCTTACGCTATGGGGAATTGAAACCTGGGGCGACATGTTCACCCCCCGCCAACTCCTGGCCCTCCACACCCTGGTAGAAAAACTGGGCGAACTCAAAGCCGAACTGCGCTCCGCAGATACCGAATATGGTAAGGCGGTGGCGACTTATTTGGGGATTTTGGTGGATAGGGTGGCGATTGTGAATACTTCTTTCGGAGTTTGGCATACGAGTAGGGAAACCCTCGAACGTCCAATGGGGCGTCAGGCCATTCCCATGGTTTTTGATTATCCTGAATCCAATCCTTTTTGCGATTCCACGGGAAGCATTTCAAATCAAATAGATTGGCTGACTAGATATATCGATTCGGAAAGCAGTCATCCTTTTTCAACCCTGCTCCAAAAT
>DAINSQ010000273.1:0-3265 GCA_036741235.1 Saprospiraceae bacterium
CCAAATTTACTGGCGTTATAAGCCGCACCCTTCGCGAAGAAATTGGTGCCGGCCAGGCTGGCGATGGTAATGAAATACCCTTTCGTTTCCGTCAACGCAGCAACCGCTGCCTTGATGCTGTAAAACACTCCGGTGAGGTTGGTGTCGATGGTTTCCTGCCACAGCGCCGGCGTCATGTCCGTAATGGCGGCGAAATGACCGACGCCGGCATTGGCGACGAGCACGTCGAGGCGGCCGAAGGCTTCAAGGGTTTTGGCCACGGCCCGTTCTTGCGCAGCCAAATCGCGGACATCGGCTTCGATGCCGATAACCCTGCCCGAACCGATTTTTGAAAGTTCCTGTACCGCGTTGTCGGCGGCTTGCTGGTGACGGCTGGTGATGGCGACCTGCGCGCCTTCCCGGAGCAGGCAGGCCGCAATGCCGTAGCCGATGCCCTTGCTACCGCCGGTGATGAGGGCTGTTATTTTTGTAAGATCGTTCATATGTTGCCTATTTAAAGGAACCACAAAAGTATACGTTTGTTACGTATCCGTCCGTCCAAATACATCTTTCCTATACCGGTTTCCAATTGTATGGCAATAACTCCTCAATCGCATTGATTGGATGATCCTGTATCCGGCCGAGCACATCGGTGAGGTATTCCAATGGGTTGAGGTTGCAAATTTTGCAGGAAGCGAGAATAGAATAGAGGATAGCGGCGCGTTGGGCGGAGTCGTGGGAGCCAGCGAACAGATAATTTTTTCGTCCCAGGGCCACGGGCCGGATGGTATTTTCAACGAGGTTGTTATCGATTTCGAGCCGTCCATCGGAGGCATATATACAGAGTTTGTCCCAACGCCGGAGATTATAAGCGATGGCTTCGCCGATGGTGCTTTTGGGCAGCACTTCGCTAAGATTGGCCTTGAGCCAATGCCGGAGTTCCTCCAAGATAGGTATGGCGTTTTCCTGTCGTAATGCCAAGCGACGGGGAGCGTCGAGTTTCAATTCCCGCGCGTGGCGCTCGATAGCATAAAGGGCCTGCAATTTTTCCAGCGCAAAGGTGGCACGCTCCCGGTCGTTATCCAGGGCTTTTTCAAAATAGCGGCGCCCGTGGGCCATGCAGTTCAGTACACGCACGCCCTGGCGCGACTCGAAGAGTTCATAAGCCTCGTAGCCGTCGCATTGCAAATCGCCTTGGTAGTGTTGTAAAAATTGCGTGGGGCCTTCCCGTCCCCGACCTTTTTGATAGTCGAAGATGGCAATTCTTGGTCCGGGGGCATGGTAAACCCAGTAATAACCCAGGTGCGTTGAGCCTTTTTTGTCCTTATCCAGGACTTTGATGGTTGTTTCGTCGGCCTGGATGTAGCCGCTGTTTAATACGTGGCTTTTCATGGCCTCGTACAAGGGTTGTAGCGGGGTGACGGCCTGCCGCAGCCAGTCGCCGAGGGTCGAATCGGCAATTTTCACCCCCTCGCGTTCAAAACGTTTGCCCTGGCGGTACAGCGGCAGGTGATCCACATATTTATCGACCAGGATTTGTGCCAGCAAACCCGGTCCGGGAATACCTTTATCGATGGGTCGTGTGGGCAGGGCGCCGATCAGCACGCCTTCGCCGTCTGCTTTGGCGTATTTGGGACGCCGGTAGCGCCGTACAAAAAACTTTCCGGGCGTGTAATCCAACTCTTCGGTGATTTCTTCGCCAATACGCACCAATCCCTCCGTATCTTCTGCCGGCTCGATGGTCACTTCTACGCGGGGTAAGTGGGCCGGCAGCGGCGCACGCCCCGGGTGAATTTTCACCACTCCGCCTTGTTGTTTCTTTTGCCGCCTATAGGTGATTTCTTCCGTGTCCGCTTCGCCTTCAGTCGACGCTTTTTGATCTGCGCCCAATTCCAAAGACAACTGGCCATCCGGCCCCGTGCCGATAAAGCGTTCCGCTTTGCGACCAAAGACCATGCGCTTCAATTCGGCATTCTCCTGCCGCAAGCGTACGATTTCCCACGCCAGGTCTTCCCGTGTTTTATCTGTTAAATCCGGTGGCATAACGAGCACAAAGCTAGCTCGTCCCACGCTTTTTTAAAAGCCCTTTTTCCCAACACCCACCCCACCTTTTTCGTGGATAACTCATTCAATTTTTGTGATTTGCAAAAATATCATGCCGCCGTCTTCTCCACGCCGTAGCGCTTGCGCCGCCGAATACTCCGCAAGGAAACACCCTCCAGGATCAACACCAGTTCCTCCCAACTCAACACAATCGACGCCCCGTCCTCCCGCCCACGGGGCAACTCGAACGTTCCCCGTTCCAGGCGTTTACCCCACAACACAAAGCCGCTGCGATCCCACACCAATATCTTGATCATCGTTCGCCGTCGGTTCAAAAAGATAAACACTTCGCCGCTCAGCGGATCGCGCCCCAAACCTTGGCGAACCATGCCGCTGAGCCCATCGTAACTCTTGCGCATGTCGGCTGATTGCCGGCTTAGGTAGTAGCGTTGCGCTGGAGTAAAACCAATCATATTTCCGCGCCGCTAAATGTCAAACTCAGGCTGCGTACATATTCTACCGGTGGCAGCGCTTCAAACCGAAGGACTACTCCGCCCGGCAATTCCACCACTATCCCTCCATTACCTTTTGATTGTATTTCTATTGCACTGAATAGTTTGCTATCGGCCTGTTTATCTTCCTTTAATCGGTTCTGCCACCGATAGTACGACGCAGCACTTACGCCTTGTGACGCACAAAAATCTTTAACGCTCAGTTCACTCGAGCGGTAGGACTCTATCAACAGCGCCCAAGATGCTGCATCCAGCCATTTGCGTTTTGTTTTGGACAGCGATTTTTTCATACCTGCTTTTCTCGCAAAAATCCAGCACTAGTAAGGAGCCTGCAAGATGTACTTGGACGGACGGATACTTTGTTACCGTAAAATAGATCGCGCTTGACCAGGCTCCCACACCATATCCATTACCCTGCCCTTTCACCACCCAGGCGCATTCCGGAGGAAGACCAGCGGGTTTTAAAAGGCCGAATATGCGTAACTGAGGTGCGGGTATTTGCTGAATTCTATTATTAGACGGATATTGGGTGCGGCATGCGGTAGTTCCCGGAAATTGAAATCAACAAAAAAGTAAAATAAAAATGATAGAAATAAGAAAAGTAGTCAAAGATGACTTAGAAGGAATAAAAGATGTATTGAATACTATCGAGTTGTTCCCACCTGAAATGCTTGACGATATGATAGCAGAATATCTCAACAACCCGGAAACAGAAGAAATTTGGTTTGCAT
>DAINSQ010000273.1:3275-4360 GCA_036741235.1 Saprospiraceae bacterium
CGAGATGGAAAAATCTGTGGAATTGCATACTGTGCGCCAGAGAAATTGACGGATAGAACTTATAATCTTTATGCAATCGGTGTTCAAAACGATTTGCAGGGTAAAGGCATTGGCAAGAAAATGATGTCTTTCATTGAAGGATATCTGAGAGACAATGGCAAGAGGGTGCTGATTGTAGATACTTCAAGTATGCCTGAATTTGATCTGACAAGAGAATTCTATCAAAAAATAGGCTATACAAAAGAAGCAACAATAAGAGATTTTTGGAAAGAAGGTGACGATAAAGTAACATTTTGGAAAAAACTCTCCCTACTTTAGCATCTGCCGCGGCAGCCCGACACCGCCGCACATCGATTAGAACTCGCTTCCGCCATGCTCTCCCAACTCAGTGCCTGGATTCTGAAAATATGGGGCTGGAAAATCACCGGCCAGTATCCGTACCACATCCCCAAACTCGTCCTCATTGTCGCGCCGCATACCTCCAACTGGGATTTTCCGGTGGGTGTGCTCGTCAACAGCGCCCTAAAAATTAATGCCAACTACGTCGGCAAACACACGATTTTCCGCTGGCCCTTCGGCGCATTTTTCCGCTGGCTGGGCGGCATCCCGGTCGACCGTACCAAAAAGGGCGGCAATTTCGTGTCGTCTATCGTCGAAGCGTTCGGGCGGCACGAACGGATGCACCTCGTCATCTCTCCGGAGGGCACGCGCAAAAAAGTACCAAAGCTGAAAACCGGCTTTTAC
This sequence comes from Saprospiraceae bacterium, assembly GCA_036741235.1. Lineage (GTDB taxonomy): Bacteria > Bacteroidota > Bacteroidia > Chitinophagales > Saprospiraceae > JABWBR01. The sequence continues at coordinate 4,020 of DAINSQ010000273.1, forward strand.
CACATCGCCCGGCTCGCCGGCGTGCCCATCGCCTTGTGCACCTTTAACTGGCCGGAAAAAGTAGTGTTTTTCGACCCGGAATTGTTCCACCCCACCGGCGACGAGGAAAAGGACATGGCGTTTATCTGGAATTATTTCAAGGATATTCCCGGGAAAAACCCGGAACAAGGGATCTATTGATTGACGATTAACGATTGACGATTACATGATTTTTGATGTATCCGTAGCGTACACCCAATAATAAGGCAGGGTTACAATGAAGATTAAGGCTGACATGCTGTGTATGCTACGGATACATCAAAAATCATGTAATCATAGCCTGTCCCGATGCAGTCGGGATA
>DAINSQ010000274.1:0-4284 GCA_036741235.1 Saprospiraceae bacterium
GGGGCAGATACGCTGTGCCAGGTGGTGCAGGTGGTGGTGGATGGGGTGGAGGAAGAAAGCGGGAAGCGCATAACCGTAAACGTATCGCCCAACCCGGTCAGCCGGCATGGGCAGATTGCGCTAGACGTCCACTTGCCGGGCGCCGGGGCCGCCGAGTTTGTGCTGCGCGATATGCCGGGCCGGGAAGCGCTGCGGGTTCCCCTGTACCTGACAGACGGACGGACCCGACAGTCCGTGAGCCTGGGGTCATTGCCGGCAGGCGTGTACATCGCCACACTGGAAACCGGCGAAAAAACGGTATGGACGGGGAAGGTAGTAGTATATTGATCGTATAAAGCGCGCCGTCAAGTTGTGACGGCGCGCTTGATTTTAACGTTGAATGACGACGCGTTGCGAAAATAGCGAGCGGCCACCAGTAGAAATAGAAAAAACAATTACACCCTTCGGATACTGCCGTAAGTCGACAGTAATCGGCCCTGTAAGAATGCTTTCAATTTCCTGAGCGTCCAGCAAGTGTCCCTGCAAATCATACACCCGCAAAATGACCTGCTCCCCGGCATAAGCGCTCAAATCGAGAAATACTTCGTTGCCGGCCGGATTAGGATATAGTTGCACATTTTCAACATCAGCCTGGCGAGTAATAGCCGGTTCTATATAAGCAGCCGTTCCCGAATATTTTGCTGCAGACAGGCTACCTCCATTTGCAGGAGCGCAAGCCGTCAATTGGCCGTTGATGCAAGTTAGTGCTGCTGTGAGATACTGTCTGTGCGACACAAAAACGATATTGGCCAGCGCGTAGTTGGTCACTTGTAGTACTTCGCCCAGCGTGGCGTTGGTAGAAAGCGCCTGCAATATAACGGGGTGTATTTCGCAGGGCAAATTGTTAATCCTCAATGCTGCTTGCGCCGGATTGGCCCGCAGATACAGCGCCAGCAAAATAGCCTGCGACAACAGCGGGTTGGTCAGCGAGCCATTGTCGTCAAAAGACAAATAAGCCGGTGAACATTCGTAACCGTCAACAACGGCATGGCCACTGGGCAATGGCATCGGCGCCGAGGGTTGTTCGGTAGCCGTCAGCCATTGTACGAGGCAATCTTCGGCGCCTTGCTTGATTTGCATGGTGCGGGAGGAATAGCCCATCACAATAGGATCGGGGATGCCGTCTCCGTTGGCGTCCCAGCTCAGCGCCTCGGTAATCCACACCGCCGGCGATTTTTCGATGATTTGTTCGCAGCTACTCGTATTGCCTTTGCCATCATCAGCCTGCCAGGTCCGTTTGATGGTGCACGCCCATTCGTAGCTGCCTGCTGTTATGACATCGCTATAGCTCAAAGCAACGGTAGCAGAACAGTTGTCAGTTGCCGATGCGAAGCCGGTTGAAGTCAGGGCGCTGGTATCGCAGCCCACTGTGATATTAGCCGGGCAGTTGAGCTGGGGCGCTGTTTGGTCGGCTACGATTACCGTTGCCGTACATTGGGCGCTTTCGCCCAGGTCGTCGGTAGCAGTCAGCGTCACCTCATTGGCGCCGATGTTGTCGCAGGAAAAAGCGGCAGGTGCAACAGACAAGTTGAGCGACAATCCATCGGGGTGCGAGCTGCCTGCATCGACCATAGCGGCGGTGAGTGTAGCCTGGCCATTATCGTCGAGCGCCAGCGTTACGGGCGCTGCTGCGCATTGGGCCAATGGAATGGCTCTGCGCTCGCAGCGGTACAGGATATAGCCGTCTTCTGTTATGGAAGTAGTTCCGCCGGCGGTAATTTCGCTTGATAGGTTGTTGGGGCTCACGATACTGCCGCCGCCGCCGCCGCGGCCTGTAGTGCCGCCGCCGCCGCCGCCCGAATAACCGCCGCCGCCGCCGGCTGCTCCGCTACCCGAGCCGCCGCCGCCGAAGCCGAAGCCGCCATTGCGGAAAGTGAAGCTCGTGCAGCCTTCGGCGCCGCCGCCGAAGCCGCCCTCGGGGTAACCGGCCTGGCCTTCGCCAACCTCGGTAACACCGCCTATACCGAGGCAGGTAATACCAAAGCCCGGCTGAAAAGCGCCGCCGCCGCCGCCCGATATATCCACGCTATTGCCGCCGCCGAAGCCGCCGGTACCGCCCCATCCGGGGGCTATATCGCCATTGCCGCCGCCGCCCTCGGGCGTGGCGCGGCCACCCTGGCCGTCTTCGTTATCAACGCAAAAAGTGATAATTCGCCCCTGATAAGCGCCGCCGCCGCCGCCGGCTACGGCCAGTATCTGCCAGGTGTCGCTGCCAGGCGCTTTGTATAAAAGCCCTGTGCCGCCGCCACCGCCGCCATAGGTAAAACCAGTACCCAAAACGCCGCCGCCAGTGCCCTTCTCACCGGCGCCGCCCACAATGAAGCGTACAACTCCGCCAGGCTGCAAGTCGCCGGCGCCCGAACCGATACCAAAAGTGACCTTGACCAATGCCCCGGCGCCGCCATCCGACTTGCAGTCGTCGTCGAGCTCGGCAAAACCGCCGTCGCCGCCGCGCAGGGTGAATTCGATTTCACTTGCCGAGGGGTCGTTGGGCACCGAAAAATCTACATAAGAACCCGTAAAATTAATGGTGTGGACGTTGCCGTCGCAGGTGAGGTCGCTCTGTGCACCCGCGGGCATGGTCAAGCTCAATAGCCATAGCGCTATCACTATCCCGCTACTACGGCTTAAGCGCTTACTTTGTACATTTCTCATAGATATAATTGGTTTGAATGAAGATTTACACAACAACATTACTCCGGCGGCTATACCGCCAGAAATTGTAAATAAAGAGATAGCGCACTGAAAGAAACTTCAGAAGGGCGATTGGAGATAAGGGTGTAAATGCCGGTTGCTGCTAAGGGGGGGAATAAGGGTGCAAGATATGATTTTTTTTTGAATGTCAAGCAGTGCCGGGCGGAATTATTGTGGTCGGCAGTCGGCAGACGGGTCCAGGAAGCCGACTGCCGACTGCTAACCCAGGAATCGCTCAATATTATTCACCTGCCTATACCCCAGCTCTCTTTTCGCCATTACATCATAACAAAAAACCATCGAAATTTCCTCTATTCACCAATTGCAAGTGATGCTGAGGGTAGGCTCTTGTAAAGGTTCGGGAGAATGTCGCTTTAGCCTTAGGGTTCCATTTCATTTCATACGCCCACATGGCGCCCTCCCTTTCTTCAATATAGTCGATTTCCTGTTGATCCTGGGTTCGCCAGAAAAAGGTGTTGGCTTGTATTGATTGGTAGTGAAGCGTCTTTTTTCGTTCGCTAATCAACCAATTTTCCCAAAGCGCTCCCACATCCTGGCGTAAGTCTATGGGTTGGTATTGTGCTATAATGGCATTTCGAATACCGTTGTCATAAAAGTATATTTTCCGTTTGGTTTTAAGTTCCTTGCGCAAATTGCGACTCAGGGGAGGAAGTCTGAAAATAATATAGGTTTGTTCTAATAATGAAATATAATTTTCAACGGTTTGATTGTCTAAATCAACAAGTTGTCCCAATTCGTTAAATGAGACCTCGTTGCCGAGTTGGTAGGCCAGTGCCTGCAGTAATTTGAGCAATTTTTCAGGTTTTTTAATGCGCTCCCACATCAGGATATCTTTATACAAATAGCTATCGGTAAGCTGGCTTAAAACCTCCCGTTCTTCGCCCGGATGATTCAATACGTCCGGGTAAGATCCAAATACCAACCGGTCGGGTATATGGCCTGTTTCTTCCGGAAACCCTTGATGAGCTACCATTTCGCCGAAAGAAATCGGAAATAGGTGGTATTGCCATTTCCTGCCGGTAAGAGGTTCATTTATTTTATTGGCTAATTCGAAAGCTGACGACCCCGATGCCACCAATTGAACTTCAGGAAACTGATCGGTGACCAATTTTAGTTTGATGCCAATATCTGAAATGCGCTGTGCTTCATCAATCACCAACATTTTGTGGCTTCCAATGATGCGTTGCCATTTAGCTACCGACACTTCCTCCAGCAGGATGCGGGTTTCCTGGTCATCTCCATTTAACCATTGTAACCCTTCTTCTTTCTTGAAAATAGTTTTGAGCAAGGTCGTTTTGCCTGTTTGACGAGGACCTGTCAGTATGATCGCCTTCCCTTTGAATAGTTTCTGTCGGATCGTTTGTTCTATAATTCTATTTATCATGATTTATAGATTGTAATCGCAAAAATAACGTTATTTTTGCGATTACTGTCGATGAAATTTTATTTATTTGTTATCTTATGGAACAACCCTGCCACCTTGTCACCTTGTCACCTTGTCACCTTGTCACCTTGTCACCTTGTCACCTT
>DAINSQ010000275.1:0-286 GCA_036741235.1 Saprospiraceae bacterium
AAATTGTAAAAAAAGGAGGAATGGAATTAGGCTCAGCCTTATGGACCGCCTGGGGGATAAATGGCAGTTTTTACGACTATCTCAAAGGACAGATTGAAATGCTACTGCGTGCAATAGATATCGACAACGCCAATGCAAGAATACGGGCCTTTAAATCCCTGTATTGGGCGCCCCGCTGGACCAGCGTAAATCTGCAAGTTTTCGCTGCTGCAAGGCCTATTTCGCTTCCCAATTATCACGACGAAATGTGTAAATTCATCTGTACTATCCCAGAGAAATGGCTTGC
>DAINSQ010000275.1:460-3922 GCA_036741235.1 Saprospiraceae bacterium
GGGGAGAAGAAAATGATAAAAAGCTACGACAATATTTATTTCACAATGAAGCATTTGCCCGTTTCGTGCCTCAGACAATAACACAACATTTCTACGATCGGTTTAAAAATGAAGATCCGGTATATTATGCCCATGCCGTAAGTATGTTATTAACACTTGCAGTTTTTGCAAAAAGGAATGCACTGTGAAATCAATGAAGATAGCCATTTACCATGGCTCAATACCATCTACAACCTTTATCGAAAATCTTATCCAGGCCATTGCAAATAACGGTCAGCAAGTATTGTTATTTGGAAAATTAAAAAAAAACATTCAATATCAATCGAAAAACATTTGCGCCTATCCTACTCCTCATTCAATCACTAAGCTGATCCTTTATGTCTGCTGGAATCGCATTAAACTACGATGGCTATTCCCTGAACGCTACAGATTGATTAAATCTCATATCGATACGCAGACCTATGATTTTAAACAACGTTGGCGCTTATGGGGAAAATATCTTCCCATAGTACTTCATTTACCAGATGTTTTCCATATACAGTGGGCAAAGTCGGCGTCAGAATGGATGTTTTTAAAAGACTTATTGGGACTCAAACTAGTACTTAGCCTACGAGGCTCTCATATTAATTTCTCTCCAATTGCAAATAAACAACTTGCTGATAAATATAAACTTATTTTTCCTTCAATTGATGCATTTCATGCCGTGTCAAAAGATATTGCTGAAGCGGCTCAACAATATATAGCTTCTAAAGAAAAAACAAAAGTTATTTATTCTGGTATTGATCTCCTTAATATTACTGCTTATTCTAAAGAGAATTATTTAATACGAGCCCCAGTAAAAATAATCTCTATCGGTCGTTTTCACTGGGTTAAAGGATACAACCAGGCTTTTGAAGCTATTAAGAAATTAAAAGATGTAGAGGTTAATTTCCGTTTTGTTATTATAGCCGGTAAACCTACTGAAGAAATCATCTTCCACCTTAATGACCTACATCTTAGTGAAAATATTGAAATAATTGACCAATTACCACATGAGTTAATATTTCAACAAATGGAAAAAGCGGATTTATTACTACTTCCATGCGTACAAGAAGGCATCGCCAACGTCGTTTTAGAAGCTATGGCCGTTGGGTTGCCCGTTGTAAGCAGCGACTGTGGCGGCATGTCGGAAGTAATTGATAATGAAATTAACGGATTGCTCTTTCAAAACAGAAACGTAGCCCATATGGCTGAGCAATTGGAAAAAATGATCAATTATAGCCCAGAAGAACGAGAGCGAATGGCCATATTAGCCAGGCAGCGGGTTACCGAACAGTTTGGCGCCGACCGGCTGGGGAAAGAGATGATCGCCTTGTACGAAGAGGTATGCAAAAAAAATTAAAAATCGGTATTGTCCTTTCCGCCGCTCCCGGCTATTCCGAAACTTTTTTTCGTTCAAAAATCAACGGTCTCCAAAAAGCCGGTCATGAGGTGATTTTATTTGTTGGTCGAAAACCTCTAGAAGCCCAACCCTGTCGTGTTGTATATTACTGGCCGGTTTACCGCTGGACTTTATGGCAATTTGTCGTTATGGCCTGGGGACTGCTATCCGTGTTCTGCCGGGCGCCCCGAAGAGTCTGGAGATTTTACTGTTTGGAAAGGCAGTCAGGCAACGGATTTAAACAGGCTATTGAAAATCTCTACCTAAACAGCCATATCATCCCGATTCGACTGGATTGGCTGCATTTTGGTTTTGCCACTATGGCGTTAAGACGCGAAAATGTAGCCCAGGCAATGGGTGCCAAAATGGCAATAAGTCTTCGCGGTTATGATATAACGATTTATCCTTTAAAACATCCAAATTGTTATAAACTGCTCTGGGATAAGGTAGATAAAATACATACAATTTCTGATAGTCTATTAGCATTGGCATATCAAACAGGATTATCAACAAAAAAAACAGCAGTTAAAATTACGCCTGCTATTGATACGCTGCAATTCAAGGCGAGTGCTTCTACCCCAACAACTTTTAATGTTAAGCTACAACTTCTTACAATAGCCCGACTTAGTTGGGTTAAAGGATTGGAATATACTTTAGAAGCCTTGTCAATACTCAAAAAACAAGGAATAGAATTCCAATACACCGTGATAGGCGACGGAGAAGAATACGAGCGATTGGTATTTGCCGCCCTGCAATTTGGCATTCGAGACCAGGTACATTTTGCAGGCAAAATGCCCCATATTGAAGTCAAGGCTGCAATGGAACAATCTGATATTTACCTGCAATATAGCATCTCCGAGGGTTTCTGCAACGCCGTGTTGGAAGCTCAGGCTATGGGTTTGCTGTGTATAGTGTCAGACGCCGAAGGATTACCAGAAAACGTATTGCATAGCGAAACTGGCTGGGTCGTCCCCCGCCGCCGCCCTGACCTCCTGGCCGCACAAATTGAACAAGTACGACTAATGCCTCCAGCGCAACAACATACGGTAAAGCAACGTGCCATTCAACGGGTCAGAGAAGAATTCAACATAGAAAAACAAATTCAGGCATTCCTTCAATTCTATTCCTCCTGAATTCATTCTTCATTATTCATTATATAGCTCATGACCAAACGCGTCCTAATCACCGGCGGCGCCGGTTTCCTCGGCTCCCACCTGTGCGACCGCTTCATCCACGAGGGCTACCAGGTCATCGCCATGGACAACCTGCTTACCGGCAGCATCGACAACATAGCGCACCTGTTTCCGCTCAAGGAATTCGAATACTACCACCACGACGTCACCAAGTTTGTGCACGTACCGGGGCCGTTGGACTACATCCTGCACTTTGCCTCGCCGGCCAGTCCGATAGACTACCTCAAACTGCCCATCCAGACCCTCAAAGTCGGGGCCCTGGGCACCCACAACCTGCTGGGGTTGGCGCGCGAGAAAAAAGCGCGAATACTCGTCGCCTCCACCTCTGAAGTGTATGGCGATCCGCTGGTCCACCCCCAGCGCGAAGACTACTGGGGCAACGTCAACCCCGTGGGGCCGCGCGGCGTCTACGACGAAGCCAAGCGGTTTATGGAGGCCATCACCATGGCTTACCACAACTTCCACGGACTGGAAACCCGCATCGTGCGCATCTTCAACACCTTCGGCCCCCGCATGCGTCTCGACGACGGCAGGGCACTGCCCACCTTCATGGGACAAGCCATGCGCGGCGAAGCCATCAGCGTCTTCGGCGACGGCCGCCAGACCCGCTCGTTCTGCTATGTCGACGACCTGGTAGAGGGCATCTACCGGCTGCTGCTCTCCGATTACCACCTGCCGGTCAACATCGGCAACCCCGATGAGATACCAGTACTGCAACTGGCGGAGGAGATTGTGGCGCTGGTGGGCAATCCCAAGGCCCGCATCGACTACCAGCCGCTGCCGGAAGACGACCCGAAAGTACGGCAGCCGGATATCAGCCTGGCGAAAAAGTTGCTGGGATGGGAGCCG
>DAINSQ010000276.1:0-3906 GCA_036741235.1 Saprospiraceae bacterium
TAGATTTTGCCGTCGGGCGCCAGTTGAGCCAGGTAAAACGTGGTGGCAAAAAAATTGTTTTCCACAAAACCGTCCCACTCGGCTACGGTGATGCGGGAGGCTTCGATATCAGAGGCCCAGAGGTCGTATTGATACAGGTAGCGAAATGATGAGACGTATAGAAAACGGGAATTGGGTGAAATAGCAATACCGGCACAGCTGGCTGTGTCGGCATAAGTGAATTGCACAGGATTACTAAGCTCTCCACTACAGCGGTTAAAGTCAAAAATACTGATGAAAATTGGATCGCCGAATGATCCGGTTAGGTTCACTTTCGCATACTTATTACCATCGGGAGAAAATACGGCTTGGCCAATACTACCTGGTGGTTCAGGAATATTAATTCCATGTTCTTGTTGTGCTTGAAAGTCTATCCCATCAGGAGTTATTAAAAACGTAAGATACTTATTCGTAGCTAACCTTCTAAGCACTGCCCACCAATCCCGACCGTTTGCATGCTTTACTGCCGTTATTTTTCCGATGTCAAATAATCCGGTTAGTATTATTTGATTTTTCAAGATTACCGAACCTAATCCGTCATTGCTATTCATATTGATCAATGAATAATAAAAATGGCGAGACTCTAAATCCGTTTGTTGCTGATTTAACTCCTTATCCATATGTAGTAGATAGTACAAATTATTTCCATCAGGTGCTGGTAATATGATTGCCCCTTGATCCAGAATATATCCGTAGTTCTGATTTTGTTGTGCTTGTGGTCCAGGGTTTAACCCCATCCCGTTTTCCATGGGTTCGCCCAGGGAATTGGCGATATAGATACCATTGGTGTAAAACAGGAGATTGCCCGCTGTGTCGCAGATGCCGGCAGTCGCCTGGCGAAAAAACATATCTCTAAATTCGTGATATATATCAGGCGGAGTGATACGAAAATCTATAACCGTACCGGCGTGTTCGATTGTATTTTGGCTATTCTGGCCCATAAGCCATACATAATCGTGCTTTTGAGCAGCTCCGTCGAATACAACCATGAATGTTATAATAGATAAAAATAGTCTCATTGTCAATGAATTAAAGCAAGAGCGTCCCTGTGCAATACTGTTGCAGTAGAGACACCCTTGCATGATAGACCACTAATGTTTAACTGCGATTTTTTTCGTGTAAGTCCGGCCGTCCAGTTCTACGCGGAGTATGTAGATACCGGAATAGAGATCCCGAATATTTACGGGCTGTATAGATAGACCAGCGCCGAGGGCAATATACCTGGTTTGTCGGCCATACGAATCGTACAATCGAATGGTACCCGAGTGTACAATAGGCGCACGCCAGGTTAGTATAACTACGTCATTTGCCGGGTTGGGGAATACTGACAATTCTTGTTCACTATAAAGGGTTAGGGTACTTGCCGGCGGTGGTGCTATTAAGGCCTCATTGCCAGCACAAGCTGTACTATCATCATAGCTGACCAAGGTTCCTTTAGCGGCACTCAGTAGAGATCGCGCCCGATATACGGCATTCCCGCCCAAAAGCGGGCATTGCAGGGCTACAACTTCCAGTGCGGCTTTTTCCGTTCCTGTCAGGTTTTGCCACCCTTTTTCTACCCACGACAGATACACCTCGTTGACGGTTTGTTCGTTTTCCTCGAAATCCTGTGTGGTTGTAATACCGGCATTGCCGGTACCGGCCGCGGCGGCGGCATCTACCCGGTTTTCTTCGATGGCCTCTGCCAATACTTTATTCATTTGCGCCAGGCTGAACAGGCTATCTACCAACACCTCCCGCTGCGCCATTAGCGCCGGCACTTCAGGTGCGGAAGCATTAAACAGTATGCGATCTAATGATAAGAGGCTATCCAACTGCGCTATCACCATGTCTAAATTAGCCTTGAGCGTTGCGATTTCAGCTGTATCGGCGTTAAACATCGCTTCGATAGCTTCGTCTATCGCCTGAAAATCACCGATAGTATTACCGGCGCTTGCTGCCATAAAAGCCTGGATGACGGAATCCTGTCCGTTCCAGCCTTGCAGTTGGCGGTAGAGGTAGCGCTGCAATTCCCAAACGATGGTTTGGGTATAATCTCCTGCGTCGATATCGCCGGAGGCGATGCGTTTGCTGTCGGGGGAATCGGCCACAAGACCGTCTATCTCGCAGCTTTCAGGCGCGCATACAGTTTGCTGATTGGGATTTTGAGTATCATCAAACCACTCAGTTGGAGAAACTGAAGCCGGCTTAAACTCGGAGTCACCATTGGGATTGGAGCCATTAGCATCTACAATAAAGGGGTATAATTGAGCAAAATCTCCTAGCACCCCATACACAGCCCCTCCACTCCCCTGCCAGCGGTTCTCTGTATGAACTTGCGAGCCTATGATAGCAGCGCTCAGCACCACCGAAAAACACTGCACGGTATCGCCCGGCTCAAAGCTCAGGGTCTGGGGTGCAAAGCCGGCAAGGTGAGGCAGCGAATCAGAGGCTAAGGACACATCCACGCTGAACGGACTGCAATAACAGGGGTTTTGCAGCTCGACGCATATCTCGACCGTGTCACCGGATTGGGCCGTCAGGCTGCTGTCAGCAAAGGAAACTGCGGTGGCCGGAATGCTGTCCGATTGCACAATGCTTATATCGGTAAAGGTAGCCGTGATGGTCGTATTGCTGTTGCCGCTATAGGCAAACATACCCATCACAACGCAATCGGTCATCGACAGTGATGTCAAAAAAGCCATATTCCAGGTACTTCCGTTGGTCGACCACGAGCCCATGACCTGCGTGCCGCTGCGCGTCAACTTGAGCCATTGATGCCCCGAAGCCATATAAGACGCCTGGGCCGTTATGCCGTTGGTAGTCAGGCGGATTTGCCGGAATACCTGGCTGCCCTTTTGCGTCATGATCGCGCCTTTGCGGGCGCCCGCAGCGCTGCTCTCGCGCACAAACAGGCCGGCATACCCCGAGTTGGTAATGCCTGCCACCTTGGCGATGATCTCGCCGTTGCCGCAGAGTTCGTGGTAAACGATGTGTTGGTTGTCGGACGTAGCGCCCGGCCCCGTCACCGCATTGGTGGAAATAGCTACCGTATCCGGCCCGCATTCGCTATATACGGCGCTGCCTGTGCCGGAGCCCAATGCCAGGTCTTGCCAGGCCGCACAGGCTACATTGGATAAACTGCTGGTCATAGGCATGATAGGTTTAATTGATGGCGGGGGGGAGGTAATTCAAGCAATTGATTATCAAGTTATTGCCAAGTGAAACTACAGCAATAACACCAACTGAAACGACAAATAAGATGAGGTTTTTCATGGTACCAACTATTTATATGAGTAATAATATTACGCCCCGGCTCTATCGAGTCGCAGCGTCATTCCTGATTTTTCTAGTATAATTACATACAAAAAAGCGCTTGCTCTGTGCTACCTCTGTAACTCTGCGCCCTCTGTTAAAAATTTCTGCATAAGCGACGACATCAGACCTGATAACTACCTATCCACTCCTATCGCAAGGTAACTAAAATAATAAATTCAACCAAACGCACACGTCGATTTGTCGGCAGGTTGGCATAATTAATGCTATAGGGGAACGGGCTTTGGAACTATGCGACCTTACGACTATTCGCATATACCGGCCTACAGATTCCCTGGTAAGTTTTCTCCGTGAATTTAAGCAATTCCTCCTCACCTCAGCAAATATTCTGTACCAAATAATGCATAAATTGCTACCTTTATTTAAAATCCATCAATATGAACGGGCACTCATTTTCCCGAAGCTTTTTAGCCATTGTCACTGCAATATTACTCCTGAATGCCTGCGGCGGCGGCAGTACGTCTCAACAATCCGGCAGCGGCGACCCGGTTGACAGCCTGCCCGCTGCGGCAGAACAACAAACGCCCCGCAAACACGACTGCAAAACTGCCG
>DAINSQ010000277.1:0-3890 GCA_036741235.1 Saprospiraceae bacterium
CGCACAGACGCCGTTTCGACTCCGCTCAACGACCGGCAGAGATCGCAAAGTCGCACAGACGCCGTTTCGACTCCGCTCAACGACCGGCAGAGATCGCAAAGTCGCAAAGATCTCACCCTCTCACCCTCTCACCCTCTCACCCTCCCCTCCGGGCCTGTTCCAGCAACTCGCGGGCCTCTTGGCTATCGGGTTTGCGTTTCAGGGCTTCGCGGAAATTTTCGGCGGCGCGGCGGTATTGCCGGGCGGTGAGCATAGCTTTGCCGTTGTTGAGGTACTTCAGGTATTGTTGTTCTTTGTCGTTTTCGGTGCGTTTGATGAGTTCCTCGATGCGGGTATCCGAGCTTAGTTGGCGGGCCTTGTTGTAGCGGTCGAGGGCCTGGTGCAGTTCGCCTGCGGCCACGAGGCTGTCGCCTGCCGATACTTCTAGTTGGGTTTTTGGCCAGGAATCCAGTAGTTGAGTAAATTGTTGTTTGGCTTCGGGGCCGGCGTCGGAGACGAATGGCGAAGCGTTTGTCAGTTGTTGCATCGCTTCGTCGTATTTGCCTTGCAGTTTGAGTGTTTCGGCTGCTTTTATCTGGGCGTAATAGGCTGTTCTGGCCAGGTTGTGGCGGGCGCGGTTGGCTATTTTTGTTTGTCTTACGGCAACCAGGGCGCCGGCGAGCGCGATAGCGGCGAGTGTAAAACCGGCCATTGCCAGTCGGGCGGTTTGTTTTCGTTTGCGTTGTTCGGCCAGCAGGGCGGCGTGTTCGGCGGCTTCGGCGGCTTGTTGGCTATTGCTGATAAAAGCCTTGACGTCTTTATCGAGCCGGTGACCGAGGGTGGGCAAGTATTCTTCGAGGGCTGCCAGCTGGCGGCGGGTGAGGTATTCGCCGGTATCTTTGAACTCCTGGAAGTTGGTCAGCAGGCGGTTGAGCACTTCGTTGGCACGGCGTTCCTGTTCGGTACGCCGGCTGTCGATTAGGGCGGCCAGCGAGTCATGGGCCAGTTCGATGTTGTCTTCGCCGAGGCGCAACAGGCGGGCTGCGGCCAGGCGTTGGCAGATGAAATTGACGATGTCGGCTGAGAAGCCGGACAGGAGCGACATGACTTTTTCCTCCAGGCGGATGTGTTCGCCTTCTTGCTGGTAGGCTACCGGGCGCTTGGTGCCTTGTTCGGTGACGAACACGTCGAGCACTTTGCGTACGGGCTCATCGGGCAGCCCTTTTTCGCGTGCCCGTGATTCCTTGTCGAGTTGGGAGACCTGCTCGGTCAGGAAACGGCCCAATACGTCTTCGATACGTCCGAATCGCTCAATTTCTTTGGTAGAAAAAGTAAGCGGCGGCAACTCATCTTCGGCAGTTTCCCCTCCGGGATAAGTGCGCACGAAATCCTCGCGGTACAGTCTGTCGAGGTACACCTGCAAATAGGGCAATTGTACGCCCGATTTGCCGGCGCTGATATTGTCGTAGATCTGTTGTACGTTGTTTTCCGGTTGTTCCAGTTTAATGTTGAACTTATCGCAGGAGTTTGTGATGACTTGCGAGACTTTTTTATAGCCCATGGGTTCTACGCGCAGGCGGTGGTCGTAGAGCATGGGGATGATCTTTTCGAGGTGGTAGAGCTGCCCGATGAACTCCTCGCGCATAATGAGCAGAATCTTGCAGGGCAAGTCCGCATCGATAAGGCTGCGGAGTTGCCGGGCGAAAGCTTCCTGTTCTTCGGCGCTGCCCAGAATGAAGAGTTCTTCCAGTTGGTCGAAGATGAGGTAAACCGGCCGGAGGTAATAGCGAAAGAGCAGGCTGATATTTTCCGGCAGCGAAGCGCGCAGCTTTTCGCCTTCGGGCATTGCTTTTTCCAGGGCGTCGGTCAGCGAGCGGTTGATGTCGGTATTTCGGCGCAGGAAAAAGGGATACCAGTCGGGCCCATCAAATCGGCCCGCCAGTCCGCACTGTACCAGGCTGGTTTTGCCGGTGCCCGACAGGCCGTATACCAGTGCCAGCGGCGTTTTGAAGACCATAGCATACAGCGCATCGGTTTCTTCTTCTCGCCCGAAAAAGACGTCTTTATCCGCCAGGGTATAGGCATAGAGGAATTTAAACGGACTTTTCATATGGCCTTTTGCATGGGTTGGTGAAACAACAGTTGGGAAAATGCGTCAAACTGGGCTTTGAGGATCGCATAGTCGACTTGCTTGGCCACTACCAGGGGCATATCGCCGGGTTTGTAGATATGGCGGTAGGCGTAGGCATCCTGGTCTTTGACGTATCGTTCGAAGAAGTGCAATTTGGCGATAGAAGCTTTTTCATCAAAAGCATTTTCATCAATTACAAAAGGTGTGAGGTTGAGGAATTTGGGCCCGCCTTGCTGTTCGCGCAGCAACAACACCGAAGTATTGTCCATGTAACGGTCCAGAATTTGGGGTTCTTCGGCCAATCCGACAAATCGCTGAATCAGCCGCACGATGGTGTGTTTAAACCGGGCTTCGCGCAGGTGTCTTGATTTGACGACAGAAATATCTTTCACCGAAGCAAACGTATATCGACCGATAAACCCGGTTTCGCCCATGATAATAGCCAGTTTTTCCTCAGTCATGATGCAAAGCGTGTCGGCTTCGGCTTTGCCGGGCATGGCGGAGGTTATTTTACGCCTCATGGACTCCATAAAATTCCAGGCCTCGTAGAATGGTTGCCCGGGTTCGGCGATTTGCCGCAGGTGCGCTAGCTCCTCCAGGAAGTAGGGGATATTTTCCTGGTCGAAGAGCAGGCGTATGTTTTTGATCAGCGGCAAATGATCGTAGGTGCGGCGTTGTTGCGGGGTGAGTGTAAGAAACTGTTTGATTTGGTTGCGCAATTCATCAGCGGGCTGAAGCGCGGGTTTTTCGCTGAGGGCGTCCCAAAGCTGGGCCAGCATGATATAGGCAAACAGGTCGATAATCGTTTCATATACGGCTACCATTTGGCGCAGGCGGTCAGGGCCGGGTTTGTCGTAAAATACGCTTTGGGCGCCTGCGACTTCCGGCACCAGCAGTTTGCGCACCTGTTCGCTGATGGGGTGGGGCAGGGCTTTGAGAATGGCCTCGCGTTTGTCCAGGATGCTCACCTGCACGCCCATCAATTCATTTTCCTTAATCTGCCTGATGGGGTTGTTGTATTCGGCCAGGGCGTTGATCATGCTGTCTACGAGCATTAGATTGGGCTGGTATTCTCCGCTGGAGTAGCCGAAGGGGATGCTGGGCAGGCTCCATTGCAAGTATAGCCCGGGGTCGTTTTTCCAGAAGATACCCCACAGCGCACTATCGGCGTTATCTTCATCCACATCGAGCCCGCGGTGAAAACTCACCTGTCCGTCCATAGTCAGGATTTTGGCTTTTGCGGCTTCGAATGCCTGTTCCATGCTATCCTGATTGGCAAGCGAGCGATAAAACTGAATAGAAAATTCGGCGGCTTTCTGGTCTTCAACAGGGGCATAAGTGGAGATCACCACCGGCACGCCTTTGTCGAGCAGGCCTTTTACTTGTCCGGCAGTGGAGCAGCCGTTGAGCACCACGAGTTGCAGTCGCGGACAGCGGGCCAGAAATTCCGCGATGCCCACGGCATGGGCGTCGGGGCCTTCGAGTTGCAAACTCCCTGGTCCCGCATGGCCGCTATAGTGAAATACGACGATATTGTCTTTATAAAGGTCGAGGTATTCCGTTATGGAGTTCAGGTTGGTATACGAATCCCTGTGGATGAGAAAGTGCTGCTGCGCCTGTCGGGGCGCCAACAGTCCGTATAGGGTTTCATCTTCGCGCTGCAAGGCGGGAAGCGGGTTGTCTCTGTCGTTGGCGAAGGCGAGGAAGAGGATGTCCATGGTTGTGGGTTGTAGGTTGTAGGTTGTAGGTAGGTTGTAGGTTGTAGGTTGTAGGTTGTAGG
>DAINSQ010000278.1:0-3869 GCA_036741235.1 Saprospiraceae bacterium
GCCTTTTGAATAGAATTGAATAGCTAACTGTCGCACGATATACGACAAAGCCAGTAGGCTGGATCGTTGCAGCCAAACAATATTTTTGCTATATTTGCTAACCGCCCAAATATATAAGATGAGGATATAGATATATGAGCAATCCGTTTTTTGAACAACCGATACTCAATTCCCCCTACGAATACCCCAGTCGGCATTGGGAACTCGACGACCAAGGGCAGCCTACGCAGCAGATCATCCCCAGCAGGCGCAGAGCCGAGTTTATTACCCCTATCCCCAAACCCCGCAAGCGAAAAAGCCCGGCCAGTCAAACCCATCTGGTTTTCGACGAAGGCAAAGGGCTTTCTTCGGATTCAATGACGTGCGGCTGCTCGTCCCAGTGGCGTAACAACGGCAAATCGTCGATGGTGGCGGGGCGGAGGGTGATCATGGTTGTAGGTTGTAGGTTGTAGGTTGTAGGTTGTAGGTGTGTGGGTTGGTTTGTAGGTTGTGGTAGGTTTGTTTATAAGTTTAATAGTTTATAGGTTTATGAATAAGAGTAAGACAAACCTACAACCTACAACTTACAACCGATAACTGACACCGGACAACCCATAACAAACAAAATCCCTCCTCAAAATATTTTCCCCTGCCGCTTGATAATTATAAAAAAGGTCATAATTTTGTGAGTGATTACTCACTTATATATGACAAACAAAGACATCATCTTGCAAACCGCCCTTCAGTTATTTGGCGATCAGGGGTACGACCGCACCTCCACTAGTTCGATTGCGCACAAAGCGGGGGTTTCGGAGGGGTTGATATTCCGGCATTTTGGCAGCAAGGCGGGTTTGCTGGCGGCGATCATTGAGGCCGGCATGCAGCAGATAGCGGCCACCATGCAGCCGTACAATACCGCAACAGATCCCCGGGAAGCCATCATCATGCACATCGACAATGCGTTGAGCAGCATTCGCGAGCACCAGTCGTTTTGGCGGCTGGCCACCCAAATCAGGTTTCAGGCGGGGATACAGGACGTAGTGGGTGAGCAAATTAACATGGTTAATCAATTTATTATCAAACAATTGCAAGACAACTTTCAGCGTCTGGGCGTACCGCGACCTGAGCAGGAGGCTTTAGCGCTGTTTGCCCTGATCGACGGGGTATGCCTGCACTGGCTGCAATCACCAGGGCAGTACCCACTGGAGCTCATGCGGGAACTATTAATAGAAAAATACAAACACCCTTAACATGGAATGGATCAACCGGGAGTTATTCCCTTTCGAATCGAAATTTATAGCTATCGATGGGCAGCGCATGCACTACATTGACGAGGGCAGCGGCCCCGTCATCTTATTTTCCCACGGCACTCCTGAGTGGTCGTTTGGCTGGCGCGATCTGATCAAACCGCTGAGCGCGCATTTTCGCTGCATAGCGCCTGATTTACTGGGCATGGGCTTGTCTGACAAACCCGCCGACGCTGATTTCACCTGTCGGGCGCATGCGGCGCGAATGGAAAAATTCATCGAAAAGCTTGGGCTGCGCGATATCAACATAGTCGCCAATGATTTCGGCTTGTCGATTGCGCTTTCGTACGCCATTAACCACCCTGAAAACATAGAAAAAATAAGCATTTTCAATGGCTGGATGTGGCGCATGGACAGCGACCCCCATTATGCGCGGCCATTGCGGTTGTTTCAGGGCTGGCTGGGGCGTTTATTGTACCAGCGGTTCAACTTCCCGGTAAACGTGATCATGCCGTCGGCATTTGGCAACCCCAAAAAATACCTCACAAAGGAAATTCACCGCCACTACAAAATGGCCCTCCCCCACCCCGGCGCGCGGCGCGCGACATACGCCTTCGCGCAGGAAGTGCTCCGCGCCGGCGACTGGTGGGACGGGCTGTGGGCAAAACGCCAGGCGCTGGCCGGCAAGCCCCTGCTTATCTTTTGGGGTATGAAAGACAAGTTTATACCGGCCTACGAACTCGACAAGTGGGCAGCCGCATTCCCATCCGCCCGGGTAATCAAGTACCCTGATGCCGGGCATTTTGTACAGGAAGAAGCCGCCGAATTGATGGCTGGGGAGTTGTTGTCTTTTTTGGGGTAACTTGGCAACAGTGCTGTCTTGCAACAGAACAAAGTAGATGCCCACCCGGCGCCATACAAAAGCAAGAAATGGGCCGAATGATGTTTGTATTTTGGATGTGATAGCCCCGGGTCATCAATAACATCGAACCCGTTCATTTCAATTTGGGCGGAGATATATACTGTATCTTCATAGGGGTAGTATCTACACGCACCTTCAGCCATTCATTAATTCTCTGTTGTTCTTTCAGGGAAAAAGGCGGGTCAGTAGTAATTGCTACCAGCCAGGTTTTAGCTTGAGCCGAATCGCTCACTTCGATTGATTGCTGTATACTGAATGATGAAACGCCTGGATATTGCGCTTGTAATTCCCGAAACAACTGTGCACCGATATGTTGCTGTTGTTCGATGCTATCCAGTTTTGATTGAATGTCTTGTATCGTTTTTTCTTTTTCGCTTAGCAACAGGGATATCTGACTGGGCGCCTCGTCTTTTTGTTGTTGCTGCAGATAGGCAAAGCCTTGTTGAACATTTAGCGCGGCGTCTTTCAGATAATACTTCTCAAGTTTTATTTTCAATTTTTCGATTTCCATCGAATCAATGTTCTCACCGCCATATACGAGTGTGATCGTACGGTTTTTAGGGTCAATAGTTTTTTTCAACAAATAATCATTGGGAAAGACGGCTTCAATTTCAACAAAGCTGTTTGCTT
The DNA here is from genome assembly GCA_036741235.1 of Saprospiraceae bacterium. Taxonomy (GTDB): domain Bacteria; phylum Bacteroidota; class Bacteroidia; order Chitinophagales; family Saprospiraceae; genus JABWBR01. The sequence goes on from DAINSQ010000278.1 coordinate 2,779, forward strand.
TTTGGACAAATCTATTTTGCTCCACCATGTCATAACCAAAATACACACTAGGTATGATTGTAACCAACACCACAATCCAGAAAATACGACGGGCGTTGGATTCTTCTTCTTCTTTGGGAATATGTTTGTAGGGATAGTTCAGCAAACGGGCGGTAATAAACGTGGCGAACGCGATAAATACACTGTTAATCAAAAACAGATAAAATGCGCCGATAAAGAAATTGAGTTTTAGAGTAGCAAGTCCAAACCCTGCCGTGCAAAGCGGAGGCATCAATGCCGTAGCAATTGCCACACCGGGAATGACATTACCCTTTAGCTTGCTTGAGGTGGCCAAAATACCCGCGAGGCCGCCAAATAATGCAATTAGAACATCGTATATATTGGGTGAAGTGCGTGAGAGTATTTCAGAATGGGCGTCATTGAGAGGGGATATCAGAAAATAGAAAGTCGAGGTGACCAATCCGACCCCTCCCGCAAACAAATAGGAATAAAATGATTTTTTTACAAGATTAATATCATTAACAGCCATCCCAAAGCCCAAGCCCATAATGGGCCCCATAAGCGGCGATACTAACATGGCGCCAATCACGACGGCTGTGGAATTCAGATTGAGTCCGAGTGAGGCGATCATGACGGCGAAAACCAAAATCCATAAGTTTGAGCCCCTGAAATAGATGCTCTTCTCGATATTTTCAGCTACGGTTGAAAAATCCTCTTTTTCGTCACCCAGCTTGAAGTTGCTAAGGATATTCATATTTCACAATTATTGAGTTAGGCTGAGCAGGGGGTATTGCTGAAAAACGCCCCAACAATAATCCCTTGAAAAACAGCTAGATAATAAATCGAATAATTTCTGAAAGTCATAACAAGAACTAGCAATAACACTATTAAGGCCTTTCGTAATATCCCTTTTAATTCGTCCGGTAAATCGCATAAGGCTTCCATCGGCGCCGACAGCAATGGAAATTATTGCGATAACATACGCCAAAAATAAGATATATAAAATAGTATTTGAATCGCTCCACCTTTTTTGTGCGTATCTATTTAGGTTGACCGTGTTATTCGCGAATTGCGAACCCACACCCCTAACC
>DAINSQ010000279.1:0-3868 GCA_036741235.1 Saprospiraceae bacterium
TTCGGTCAGTACGGGACTCCCCCGACTTTTAGTCGGGACTCACTTCGTTCGCTCTTAGTCGTATATGGTTTATAAACCTATAAACTATTAAACTTATAAACGAACCTACAACCTACAACCTAACAACCGCCTAACTCAACGGTATGCGCTGCGGCGCTTCTACCCAGATGCGTTCGGTGGCATAAATGCCGGCCAATACGAGTACGCCGGCCAGTGCCAGCATCGCAGGATCGGCGGCGCCGACAAGCAGGAAGGCCAGCGGCAGCAGGTTGCCCAACACCACGGCGCCACCCCAGAACAGATTGCGGTAGCGACCCTTCAGGATTGAGTGTACCGTGCGCCTGGCTTCTTCGGTGGGGTGCGTAGTGCTGAGTTCGAACAACATCGTAAGCAGGTTGAGCGACAAGGAGATCACCAGCAAATTGCGCAGGTAACCCGGCCAGTCTATGCCGTTGTCGAGCCACAGGGCGGCGATAGCCATTGCGGCGCCGCCTGCCATGAAGCTGTGGATGAGCATGTGCAGGGCCAACGAGGGGCTCTGCCAGAAGTCGCGGCCGCGCGCCTGGGCAAACAGGAAGGCCGTATACACGGCTACTGCAATGGCTACAACAATAGCGACAAGCCCGGCGACGATGGTCACTTGCGACCAGCCGAACCAGCCGGCTACTGCCAGCAGCGCCAGCAGACCGCCGTAAATAGTAATGGTATAACCGCCGCGCACCAGCCAGGAGCGCCATTGCGGGCGGAGCAGTACGTTGAGGAAGCGGTCGGGGCGGTCGAGGTCTTTCACCAGCAGTAATCCGGTTGCGAGCAGGAATACGAGCCCCATCACGATACCTGCCATCCAGGTTTCGTAGGTCACGTCGGCCAGCCCGGTCAGCAAAGCAATAGCTGCTACGAGGAAAGCGCCGGCAGAGATAGCTTTGGTAAATACGTAGCCCGAAACTTCCCAGCCCCAGAGGATGCCCTTATCGGGGGCGTCGTATACGCGTTGGGTTTTGTTGCCCATCAAAATATCGATTGATTTGACGGGGCCGTTTTGGGCTACCCGGCCTGCCGTCGTGTGCTGGCCGTTTTTCTCCATAGCGGCTTGCACCAGGTCGCCTTCGCTGAAAGCCAGTTTTTCGGTATACTTGGCATAGTGACCTACGCCGCGGGCCTGGTAGCTCCAGAAGTATTCGCCGCCTTTTTCGGTGGCCATCGGGTTGAGCGACGCTTCGTCGCCGTCGATATAATAAAGGTTGGGCACGGTGCCTTTGGCCGCTTTGCGCACGCTCACCTGCTCGCGGGCCAGCAGTTGGGCGATCTCCGAATCGGGGTCGTCCATATCGCCGCTGATAATGGCGTGTTCGGGGCAAACATTGACACAAGCGGGTTCAAGGCCAATATCTACCCGGTGCGCGCAATAGTTGCACTTGGCAGCCGTGCTATTAACGGGGTCGATATAGAGCGCATCGTAAGGGCAGGCCTGCATGCAAGATTTACAACCAATACAGCGCCGGTTGTCGAAGTCGACAATGCCGTCGGGGCGGATGTAAAGCGCTTCTACAGGGCAAATTTCCACGCAAGGCGCGTCAGTGCAGTGGTTGCAGCGCATCACGGAAAACAGGCGTCGCGTATTCGGGAATACGCCCTTTTCTACCTGTTTTACCCAAGTGCGATTGACGCCAACTGGAACATTGTGCTCTGATTTACAGGCCGTTGTGCAGGCGTGGCAACCGATGCATTTTCTGTTATCAATGATAAATCCAAATTTCATAGCAACTTATTATTGGCGCCCCTGCCGCTGTGATTAATCGATCAGGGGGAGATGAATTGTAAAAATATGAAAGAATGTTCATGTTTTCAATAGTATTATTTCTTTTTTCTCTCATCCCGGCCTCTCTGTTGTCTGTACGGGACTCGCTTCGTTCGCTTTCAGTCATTTCCTCTCCCTTTCTCTCCCTCTCCCTCATTCGTTTGCAGCGCGCTTGTATCAAATTGCATATTCAGCCCATCGCTTCGCATGCGGTGATAGTAATCGAGCGCTTCATCAATATTCATAAAGTGGCTGTCGAGGCCTATTTTTTGCATCATCCCGCATCGAAACAGCAGGTCGCGAACGGGCCCGATGGTACCTGCCCAGAAAAAGCGGATGCCTTTGGTTTTCAGTTCGTCGACCATTTCGTCGAGCATGTGATAAGCGGTGGAATCGAGGTCGTTGATATGGGCGGCATCCAGGATGATGAGTTTAAGATCCGGCCCTTTTTTCTCAATTAGTTTTTCAAGCGATTCTTTAAAATATTCGCAATTGCCGAAATACAATTCCGAGTCAAAACGCATAATCAGCACATCAGGCTCCTGAATGGCTTCCGGGAAACGGTTGACATTGCGGAAATGACCGCTGATAGGCAATTTACCCAATACGGCATAGTGGGGCCGCGAGTTGCGGTAAATGACGATGCCCAGCGAGAGCAGCACGCCCGCCAGCACGCCGTCCTGAATACCCATAGTAATGGTAAGCACAAAAGTGACCATCATGGTGATAAAGTCGCGTTTGTCGGTGCGCCAAAGCCTGACGGCTTCCTTATAGTCCACCAGGCTGTATACAGCCACTACGATAATAGAGCCGAACAAAGCGGTGGGCAAATAGTACAACAGCGGGGTAAAAAACAACAGGGTAAGCGCCACAACAGATACGGCCACGACCGACGACATATTGCTTTTGGCGCCTAGTTCGTCGTTTACAGCTGAACGACTGAAGCTGCCTGTGGTGGGGTAGCACTGGAAAAAGGCGCCCAGAAATTTACCCAGCCCCAAAGCGATTAGTTCCTGGTTGGGCGATATTTTGTAGTCGTTGTGGCGCGTTTCCAAAGCCTTGGCAATGGCCAGCGATTCGATGAAACTGATGAGAAAAATGGTGAAACCCAACGGCAATAAGGCTCTGAAACTGGCAAATGTAAGCTGCGGCCACTGGAACGCAGGCAAACCGCGCGGCACCTCGCCTACAACAGTAACGCCCTGCGACATAAGGTCGAACCCCCAAACGATAAGCGTGCCGGGTACGATTATCATAAGTCCTGTAGGAAGATTGCGATTGATGCGCTTGAGCAATAGTATGGCCACTATACCGGTAACCCCGATGGCCAGCGATATCAGGTTCGTTTCGTGAATATGCCGGCTCAAAGCCCCCACGATCTCCTGTATCAGGTTGGTGCGCGGCATGGTTATTCCCAGCAGGTTTTTGAGCTGGCTCAATGCTATGATAACAGCCGCCGCCGAGGTGAAGCCCGCCAAAACTGGATGCGAGAGAAAGTTGATGAAAAATCCCAGTCTGAAAAATCCAAATAATAATTGCATCAACCCCGCTATCAGCGAAACGGCGATGGCCAATGCAATGAACTGCGCCGTGCCGGGCTCCGCCAGATGGCCTACCCCGGTCAATACCAGTAAAGAAGCCAGGGCTACCGGCCCCACCGATAACTGCCGGGAAGTTCCCATAAGGGCGTATACTATCAGTGGTACGATGCTGGCATATAAGCCGTATATCGGCGGGAGACCGGCTAATAGGGCATAGGCCATGCCCTGCGGCACTAACATGATTCCTACCGTGGCCCCCGCAACGATGTCACCCCTCCAGTATTCCCTCCGGTATTGCGGCAGCCAATCTAATATCGGAAAGTAGGCGCGTATTCGATTCATGATTGTTATTGTCAATGTACGCAATATATGAAGAAATGTTCATAGATGCAAGTGTTATTTGGGGTGATGAGGGGTGATGAGGGGTGATGAGGGGTGATGAGGGGTGATGAGGGGGGATGAGGGGGGATGAGGGGTGATGAGAGGTGATGAGAGGTGATGAGAGGTGATGAGAGGTGATGAGAGGTGA
>DAINSQ010000280.1:0-3787 GCA_036741235.1 Saprospiraceae bacterium
TCGCACAGTCGCACAGTCGCACAGTCGCACAGTCGCACAGTCGCACAGTCGCAAAGTCGCAAAGTCGCACAGTCGCAAAGTCGCAAAGTCGCAAAGTCTAAATCAACAAAAATGCCAGAATTCGTACACCTCCACTGCCATACCCAATACTCGCTGCTCGACGGCGCCGCCGATATCAGCGCCATGATGGACAAGGCGGCCGGCAACGGCATGAAGGGGGTGGCCCTCACCGACCACGGCAATATGTTCGGGGCGTTTAAGTTTGTGGCGGAAGCCGAAAAACGCGGGCTTAAGCCGATCGTGGGCTGCGAGTTTTATATGGTGAAGGACCGCCACAAGAAGTCGTTCTCACGCGCCAATGGCGAACAGGACGAGCGCTTCCACCAGCTGCTGCTGGCAAAAAACCAAAAAGGCTATCAGAATCTCTCCAAACTCTGCTCACTGGGCTATATCGAGGGGTTGTACAGCAAGTACCCCCGCATCGACAAGGAACTCCTGGCCCAATACCACGAAGGACTCATCGCTACAAGCTGCTGTATCGGCGCGGAAATACCCCAGGCTATCCTGCACGGCAAACTGGAGGAGGCCGAAAAACTGCTGAAGTGGTGGCTCGATATTTTTGGCGAGGACTACTATATCGAATTGCAACGCCACCGCGGACTCGAAAATATCGACGGACTCGGCGTGAGCCAGGAGGATGTGAACCAGGAGTTGCTCAAATTAGCCAAAAAGTATAACGTGAAGGTGATCGCCACCAACGACTCGCACTACGTGGAGGAGGAAGACTGGGCGCCGCACGATATTTTGTTGTGTGTAAATACCAACAGTCTGCTCGAAGAAGAACAGCGCTTCCGCTTTCCCAGCTCCGATTTTTATTTTAAAACAAAAGAGGAAATGGGGCAGATGTTCCACGACGTGCCCGAAGCGCTGGACACTACGATCGAAATTTTTGACAAAATCGATACCCTCAAACTCAAACGCGACGTTTTGCTGCCGGCTTTTCCAGTGCCGGAGGGCTTTCAGAGCCAGGACGACTACCTGCGCCACCTCACTTTTGAGGGCGCCAAAAGGCGCTACGGCAGTATCACCGCTGAAATTGAAGAGCGACTCAACTTCGAACTGGAGGTTATCAAAAATTCGGGTTACCCGGGTTATTTTTTGATCGTGCAGGACTTCACCAACACCGCCCGCAGTATGGGCGTGAGCGTGGGCCCGGGCCGCGGTTCGGCGGCGGGTTCGGCGGTGGCCTATTGCATCGGCATCACCAACGTAGACCCCATCAAATACGACCTGCTGTTTGAGCGCTTCCTCAACCCCGAGCGCGTGTCGATGCCCGATATCGACATCGACTTCGACGATGTGGGTCGGGAAAAGGTGATCAATTATGTGATCGACAAATACGGTCGCAACCAGGTGGCGCAAATCGTGACCTACGGCACGATGGCCGCAAAACTCAGTCTGCGCGACGTAGGCCGGGTGATGAACATCCCCCTGGGCGAAGTAGACCGGGTATCCAAGTCGTTCCCCAGTCACCTGCAGGCCACCCTCAAAAAGGTGCTCAAAAAAGACGACATCGACCCCAAGCTCAAGGAAGAACTCAACTCCGAAGAACTGGATAAAGCCCACCGCTTCCGCGACCTGGCCGCCAACGACGACCCCATCGGGCGCATGATCAATACGGCCATGAAACTCGAGGGATCGGTGCGCAATACCGGCATCCACGCCTGCGGCGTAGTGATCACCCCCGACGAGATCACCAAATACGTGCCCGTCAAGGTCGACAAGGAGGCCGACATGCTCATCACGCAGTTTGACAACAGCGTGGCCGAGTCGGCAGGGTTGCTCAAGATGGACTTTTTGGGCCTTAAAACGCTGTCGATTATCAAAGACGCCGTGGCGATGATCAAGGAAAACCACGGCGTAGACCTCGACCCCGACGAGGTGCCCCTCGACGACGAAAAAACCTACCAGCTCTTCCAACGCGGCGAAACAGTGGCGATCTTCCAGTATGAAAGTCCCGGAATGCAGAAATACATGAAGGAACTTGTGCCTACTACTTTCGAAGACCTCATTGCCATGAATGCCCTGTACCGCCCGGGCCCGCTCGAATACATCCCCAATTTTATCGCCCGCAAGCACGGCAGGGAACCCATCACCTACGACCTGCCGGCGATGGAGGAATACCTGAAAGACACTTACGGCATCTCGGTATACCAGGAGCAGGTCATGCTGCTATCGCAAAAACTGGCCAACTTCTCCAAAGGCCAGGCCGACATGCTGCGCAAGGCGATGGGTAAAAAGCAAAAGGCGGTACTCGACCAGATGTACCCCAAATTCCTGGAGGGCGGCGAAAGCAACGGCCACCCCCGGGCTATCCTCGAAAAAGTATGGAAAGACTGGGAGGCCTTCGCCTCTTACGCCTTTAATAAATCGCACTCTACCTGTTACGCTTTTGTGGCGTTTCAGACGGCTTATCTCAAGGCGCACTACCCGGCAGAGTTCATGGCGTCGGTGCTCACGCACAACAAAAACAACCTGTCGGATATCACCTTTTTCCTTCAGGAATGCAAGCGCATGGGCATCACGGTATTGGGCCCCGACATCAACGAAAGTATCTCCGATTTTTCGGCCAACAAACGCCAGGAGATCCGCTTTGGGTTGTCGGCGCTGAAAGGCGTAGGCGAAGGCCCCGTAGAGGCCATACTCGAAGAACGCAAAGCCGGCGGACCGTATACCGGTATTTTCGACCTGGTGCGTCGACTGCCGCTGCAGGCCGTCAACAAGCGGGTATTGGAAAGCCTGGTGCTGGGCGGCGCTTTCGACTGCTTCGAGGGGGTACACCGGGCTCAGTATTTCCGTCCTTCCGACAAATACGACTCGCTGATCGAACATGCCCTGCGCTACGGCAACGCCTTCCAGGCCCAAAAGGCCCAGGCTGCCAACTCGCTGTTTGGCGGCACTTCGGAAGTGCTGATGCAGGAACCGCCTTTCCCGCCCTGCGAACCCTGGAACCTGGCCGAAAAGCTAAGCCGCGAAAAGGAGGTCACGGGCATCTACATCAGCGGCCATCCCCTCGACGACTACCGCATGGAGATCGAAAATTTCACCACCTGTACCCTCGACCAAGTGAGCGAGCACCAGCAAAAGCCGCTGCTCAACCTGGCCGGCATGGTCACCTCGGTGAAACACCTGGTGAGCAAAAACGGCAACGGCTACGGCGTTTTCGAGATCAGCGATTATACAGGCGCCATGGAGTTTCGCCTGTTCAGCGAAGACTACCAGAAATTCAAACACCTCTTTGAAGTGGGCATTGCGTTATTCGTAAAAGGCAATTTCCAGAAAAGCTGGCGCGGCGACGAGATGGAGTTCAAAATCAAGGAGCTGAACATGCTCGAAGGCATCAACCAGCGCATGACCGAGTCGATAACCCTGCGGCTGCCCGTGGAAAAACTCACCGCCGACCTCATCGACCGCATCGACGACTTGTGCAAACGCCGCAAAGGCCAGCACAAACTCCGCGTGGAATTACTCGACCAATCAAAACGCCTCCGCCTGGGCATGGTGGCCAAGGAACGCAAGGTGCTGGCTGATAATGATTTTATCGGCGAATTGGACCGGTTGGGGGTGGCTTATAAGGTGAATTGATGTGCTGATGGGTTGATGTGCTGATGCGAACGAAGTGAGTCCCGTACCGACTGCAAGGAGGTCGGGATGCTGATGTGCTGATGCGAACGAAGGCTAACGAAGTGAGTCCCGATTGAAAATCGGGGGAGTCCCGTACCGACTG
>DAINSQ010000281.1:0-3774 GCA_036741235.1 Saprospiraceae bacterium
CTCATCAACCCTCATAACCCCTCATCAACCCTCATAACCCCTCATCAACCCTCATCAACCCTCATCAACCCTCACAAAGATGCCAACCACAACAATCGCCATCGGCTGTGACCATGCCGGCTTTGATTATAAAGATGCCATCATAGCAAAGCTAATAGACCAAGGCTTTGTTGTGCTTGACTTTGGCGCCTTTTCAACGGCCTCTGTAGATTACCCCGATTTTGTTCATCCTGTAGCCGGCAGCATTGTGCAAGGCAAAGCCGATCTAGGCATCGTATTATGCGGCAGCGGCAACGGCGTTGCTATGACCGTCAACAAACACCGGGGCATCAGGGCTGCTTTATGCTGGACAGAAGAGCTGGCCTCACTGGCTCGCCGGCACAACAACGCCAACGTGTTGGCCATTCCCGCCCGGTTTGTTACGCTCGAAGTTGCATTGGCCATGGTTTCCGTTTTCATCAATACCGAATTTGAGGGAGGTCGCCACGAGTTACGCGTAGCCAAAATCAACCCAGCTTAAAGTGATTTGCAACAAAATCATCGGTTAAGTCATTCATTAAGCATACGCAAATGTTTACTTAGTATAACTTATCAATACATCACTTCCCTCGTCATGAAGAAACAACTGCTATTATTGATCGCCGGGTTGCCGGCTTTGACAACCTGGTGCCTCGCCCAGGCCGATCTTAGCGTGCTTCAGCAAAAACAACCCAGCGCCGTTGTAGAAGCGTTGGCGCAAACCATTCAGGCCGGCGACCTGCAGCGCCACCTTGAAACGCTGGCCGGCGACGCCTTCGAAGGCCGCGAAACAGGCACGGAAGGCCAGAAAAAAGCGGCGGCTTATATTGCTTCCGTATTCGAAAGCTACGGCTTGCCGCGGGTTGGCGACAACAATTCCTATTTTCAAAAAATAACCTTTATAGCCGAAAATTGGGATCGCATCAACATGTCGGTCAATAATGAAAAATCCCGACATCTCTGGGACTTTTATTCGTTGCCGGCTCTAAACGGCGACCTCGACACTTATAATACTGATGAAGTCGTTTTTCTGGGATATGGCATCGAAGACCAGCACTACAGCGACTACGAGGGGATCAACGTAAAAGACAAAGTCATCCTGATATACGGCGGCGAACCTTTTGGCGCCGACAGCCTGTCGATGGCCACCGGCCAACGCGGGGCGTCGAAGTGGAGCGCCGATGTGCGACATAAACTGAAATTGGCGAAAGCCAAAGGCGTAAAAGCGCTATTGATCATCGACACAGATTTCAAAAACAACCTGGCGCAGGCTCGTAAATCCATCATAATGAGCACCAGCATGCAGATCGGGCAAAGCGAAAATGCCGGCGAAAATTACGCCAACAACCTCTTCATTACATCCGACCTGGCTCGGCAGATCGTCGGCGACAAGTTTAAGGACGTGGTGAAAGCCCGCAAACGCATACAGAAAAAAGGCAAACTGAAATCAATTACACTGCCCTGCAAACTCGAAATCACCCAGCGCAAGCGCGTGCGCACGCTCGAGGGAGAAAATGTGCTGGGATTCATACAGGGGACGGACCCCGTGCTCAAAGATGAAATAGTAGTTATTTCGGCCCATTACGACCACCTGGGCAAACGCGGCGACGATATTTACAACGGCGCCGACGACAATGGCTCGGGCTCTTCTACCGTACTCGAAATCGCAGAGGCCTTTGCCACCGCACAAAAACAGGGCATTGGCCCCCGGCGCAGCGTGCTCGTGCTGCTCGTCTCCGGCGAAGAAAAAGGGCTACTCGGCTCTCAGTACTACGCCGAAAACCCCGTTTTCCCCCTCAAGAACACCGTTGTCAACCTCAACGTAGATATGGTGGGCCGCACCGACGAAAAACACAAAGACAACCCCAACTACGTGTACGTCATCGGCGCCGACCGCCTCAGCACCGAGCTGCACAAAATCAACGAAGCCGCCAATCAGCAATATACCCAGCTTGAACTGGATTACACCTACAACGCCGAAGACGACCCCAACCGCTATTACTATCGCTCCGACCATTATAACTTCGCCGAGCGCGGTATCCCCGCAGCCTTTTTCTTCAGCGGCGTTCACGAAGACTACCACCGCCCCACCGACGATGTCGACAAAATTATGTTTGACAAAATGACTACCATTGCCAGGCTGGTATTTTATACGGGCTGGGAACTGGCCAATCGCGACAAGCGTATTGAGGTGGACGTCAAACCGTGATTAAGTGCGGAGGAAAAAGGGAGCGTTTGATTTATTCAGACACATAGCCTGAAAACAGAAGAAGTGAGCGTCAGCGCAGTTCTACCCCCCAGAGGAACCGGCCGGCTCACTTCTCAAGACTGCGAGCAGTCTTATTTTTGGCCGTTCCGACTCATCCCTGCAGCTACCCCCCGATAATCTGCAAAGCGCGCCGAAAACGGCCATATCTTAAGCGCAGGTAGCCCAATGCAATAGACACCGCAATGGCCAAGCGCATGAAAGTCGTCTTATTGGTATGTGATAATGGAAACGGGGATGATGTCCCCAAAGGATAGCTATTAGCTCTTTCTCTCAAAACGTGCATCAAAAGTAAAACGAATTACTGGAATTGTCAATACTTTGGGTCATATAATGTAAAATTTTTATTGGAGTTTGTTTAGAACCCGGGGGCAGTCCGGCAAATCAACCATACACTGAAAAAAAAACATGATACTACCAGCGTCAAAGCAAGGGACACTTGAAAGCATTGTTAACGACTTGAAAGGCATTGAGCATGTAGCTGCTATAGTGCTTGGCGGTTCGCATTGCACTGGAATGGCTAATGAAAATTCTGACCTGGACATCGGCATATACTATCGTCAAAGTCACCCATTTGACATTGATCAGATTAAAATCATTGCCAGGAAACACAACATTGACGAAGCGTTAACGGTTACGGGGTTCTATGAATGGGGCGCCTGGGTAAATGGCGGCGCCTGGCTGAATACCATATCTGGAGAGGTTGATTTTGTGTATCGAAACATAGACCAGGTACTGGCCACCATTGAAAAATCAAAAAACGGGATATGGGAAAATGATTATGAACAACAGCCGCCGTATGGTTTTTCATCGGTGATCTACCTGGCGGAAACCTACTATTGCCACCCGCTTTATGATCCGCATCATATTATCGAAAAAATGAAAAATGAAGTAGCCGAATATCCAATAAAACTGAAAAATACAATTGTTCAGCAAGCGCTGTGGTCTGCAGAATTTACATGCTGGCAGGCCGACAAGTTTGCCCAAAAACAGGATATGTACAATACTGCCGGTTGCATTACACGGGCAATGAAAAACATTATAGAAGCGCTGTTTGCGCTCAATGAATTATATTCCATTGGAGATAAATACGCCATTCAACAGATAACACAAGCGCCAAACTGCCCACCCGGCATAAAAGAACAAATGGACGATATATTAAGTATCGACACCGGTACCTTGACCGCCAAGACCGCCAAACTGCGCAGTTTGTTTAATCAGGTAGTATCGCGGGCCGGCAATATGTATCAGCCTTATTTTGGACTTTGAATCGGGAGGATAATAAAGTAATAATTTCTTCTTTATCAAGATTATACATCCTGAATATTACTAAAATGACCTGCTTGCATCAGGCCATTTTACAAAACAAGAGGTTATTTTGGCGGTAAAACCCGGCAGTCCCCTATAATTCCGCCAAATTGTCAGTTCCCCATCCCGTGGCATGCCATTTGAGGCGAGATAAGCAAAAAAATATAGCGCTATGCAAAAAG
>DAINSQ010000282.1:0-3742 GCA_036741235.1 Saprospiraceae bacterium
GGGTTGAATTGGTATGACTTTGGCGCCAGGTGGCAGGATCCCGCGATTGGGAGGTTTTTGACGGTGGATCCTATAGCTGTCGAGTTTCCATACGTAAGTACATATAATTAAGCAGAAAATGAACCTGTAGGAAATATTGATTTATATGGAATGCAAAAAGAGAACCCAAATCTTCTACAAAAGGCAGTAAAATGGTTAGGTTGGGAATTGGCTGCAGGAGGAACTAATCTTGCTCAACCCCAATCTGCTGAAGAAGCTGCTGAATATAGCGACCGGAATGCAGCTGTAAAAAAGACTGAGGAAGGGTTGTCCAATGTGTTGGAAGTTCAAAAAGCAGTTATTCCGGGGGTAGAACCTATTGCACTAGCCCATCAGGGTGATATGGTGGGCGCAGCAAAAGCGGGAGTAGAAGGGATTGTAGCTGGAGTTGTTGGTGGAGCTTTACTTACTAAAATCGTAGGAAAACTTATCAAGCTTTTTCGAAAAGCTAAAGGACCAGGAGCAGCATATAATAGATCAGAACATTACGGAAAAACTCCAACAAAAGCTGACCGAAAAGCATTAGGAGCAGGTGCTGACGAAGTTGTTGATCATGATCCCCCTCTAGTTCAGAGATATTATGACGGGGACCCTGCTGCTGGTGAGAAACCAGGCTGGCAATTGACGCCGGAAGAGAGAAGAAGTAGTGCCAATGATAGATCTCGAATGAAGCGTCAACCAAAGAAAGAATAAACGAGCAAGGAGGGCGTTTATCAAAATATTCAAAAGATAAAAAGAAGAAACATGGACTATGAATCTGCATTGATCGCGCATTATGTAAAGCATTGGAAAACAAAACCTAATATCCGTAAATGGAGTAAGGGCCCAATGGGGACAATTTCGGAAGATTTTTGTATTCTTGAATTCCCACCTCATAAAAATCTATGGAAACAAGATTATTGGAAATATTCAACTTGTGGAATGTCTGATTTGAGTATTATTCCAGCTATTGAGCTTCATTTATTTTCTTATAAGCAAGACGAAACTCTCATAGAACTACTTACAGCAATTGCGTATTACCATAGAATATCAGATGCAAGATTAAACTTACATCATACGGTAAATTTTGGAAGGCCGTGGGAAAATAATTCAATTTGTATTTACGGGTTAATTTCTCTACCTTATGTGCATGGACCTTCATTAGAAATCTTTAATTTTCAAGAGTATCAAGTAAAATGTTATTGGCTAATTCCAATAACATTTAATGAGAGAAATTTCAAAAAGGAGTATGGAATTGAATTATTAGAAGAGAAATTTGAAGAATCGAAAGTTGATTTATTAAATCCACATAGATTAAGCATAGTATGATTACTGAAGCCCCAATACCCTGCCCATGAACCGCCACTGTGTAGTTAGCGGCCCCGATTGCGAGTGGGGCATCATCGACCAGCTCAGTTATACCTACGACAGCCAGATCGCCCACTTGACAAATGTAGCCGACGCAGCGCCCCTGCCGGGCAGAGACAAAGGCTTCAAACCCAAACCGGGCGCGGGCGCCTACCTGTATGACGACAACGGCAATATGCGCATCGATCCGCATAAAGATTTAACAATCACCTATAACTTTCTTAACCTACCCAGCCAAATCGTCAAAAATGGGGCCGGTGGTGGCGGCACGCTCAGCTTTACCTACGACGCCATGGGCCGCAAGTGGCGAAAACAGGGAGCGGGAGAAACCCGGGATTACTGCCAGGACATTGAATACAAAGACGGCAAGCTGGAGGCCGTGTACGCTGTCACTAATCACGAAAAGTGTACCGGCAAACAGTATATGTTGCAAAATTGTTGTTTTTCAATAAAAACTGCAACTTGCACGCGCATACACAGCAAATATTACACCTATGCAAAACGACATTCCCGGTCGCCTCAGTGCCTTGCGCGCTGCCATGAAACGCCTGGGTCTCGACGCCTACATGGTCCCCAGCAGCGACCCCCATCAGAGTGAATACATGGCCGACCACTGGCTTTCACGGGCCTGGCTCTCCGGCTTCACGGGTTCGGCAGGAACGCTGGTCGTCACCGCTGATCATGCCGGTTTGTGGACCGACTCGCGGTATTTCCTCCAGGCGGGGCAGGAGTTGGCCGGCACAGGAGTCGAATTGCACAAACAGGTAGTAGCCCACGCCCCCGAGCACCTCGAGTGGCTTTGCGCCAACCTGCCTGCCGGCAGCACGGTAGGCTTCGACGGCGCCTTGTTTACCGCCAACCAGGTGCGGCAAATGGCCAAAACTTTTTACGACAGCCAACTCGAAATCAACCACCAGCACGACCTGGTGAGCGAGATTTGGAAAAATCGCCCCGCCCTGCCAGCCGATGAAGCCTACGAATTTGACGAGGCCTACGCCGGTAAAAGCCGCCGCGAAAAGCTGGATATCATCGCAGCGCAACTCGCAACAAAAGGAGCAGACTACCTGCTCATCCCCACCCTCGACGACATTGCCTGGACCCTCAACCTGCGTGGCAGCGACGTGGCCTTCAACCCCGTCTGTATCAGCTATCTCGTCATTGGCCGCGATGTCGCTTATTTATTTATTCAAAAAGAAAAAATCAACGACCTGCTGCGCACCCGGCTGGGGCTCGACGGCGTATTGCTCAAACCCTACGAAGCAATTGAAGGGTTCCTTCAGCAATTGCCCGATGATAAAAAAATCGGCATCGACCCCGCTACTACCAGCATACGCCTGTTTAATGCCGTGCCCGAGCAGGCCCTGGTGATCATGGACCTGCCGCCGCGCCGCCTCAAAGCCATCAAAAACGAGGTAGAACTCGGCCACCTGCACGAGGCTATGCGCAAAGACGGCGTGGCATTGCTGCGGTTATTCCGCTGGCTGGAAGCCCAACTGAATGCGGGCGCTGCCATCACCGAAGCAGGTATCGCCGCGCAACTCATAGCCTTTCGCAGCGAACAAAGCGATTATCGCGGCGAGAGTTTTGCCGCCATTGTGGGCTACAACGCCAACGGCGCCATTGTACACTACCATCCCGACCCCGACAACAGCGCCGAGGTACGCCCCGAGGGCATCCTGTTGCTCGACTCCGGCGGTCAGTATCTGCAAGGCACCACCGATATCACCCGCACCATCGCACTGGGCGAGCCCACGCCGCAGCAAAAAATGGACTTCAGCCTGGTGCTCAAAGGCCACATCAACCTGGCTATGGCCCAATTTCCGGAGGGCTCCAACGGCATACAAATCGATACTTATGCCCGGCAACCGCTGTGGCGCTACGGGCTCAACTACGGCCACGGCACCGGCCACGGCGTGGGTTTTTTCCTCAACGTACACGAGCCTCCTCAGGGTTTCGCCTCCAGCGTGGGCCGCGGCAGCACCGTCATAGAGGAGGGCATGCTCACCTCCAACGAGCCGGGCTTGTACCGCGCCGGCCAATACGGCATTCGCACCGAAAATCTTGTGGTTTGCAAGCGCGCCGAAACAACCGAATTTGGCGCTTTTTTGCAGTTTAAGACCATCTCCTTGTTTCCCATCGACCGCAAATTAATTGCCGATAACATCCTCTCCCACGAGGAAATCCACTGGCTCAACGAATACCACGCCGAAGTGTGGAAGTCGCTGTCGCCCCTGCTCACCCCCGAAGAACAACACTGGCTGGCCGAGCAGACGCAGCCGATTTGAGAGAGGGAGGGAGGGAGTGAGGGAATGCCGTGAGGAAATATAAATTTTTGACCTATATTGCTTGGAGATAT
>DAINSQ010000283.1:0-3552 GCA_036741235.1 Saprospiraceae bacterium
TCGGTTCCACTGATCCCTCCCTCCCACCCTCTCTCCCTCCCTCCCTCAAACTCAGCCTATCCCGAGCATTGAGCGGAGTCGAAACGAGCATCCCTGCCGACTCCTCCCAAACCTTAGTGGTACTTCGTGCCCTTTGAGCCTTAGTGGTAAAAACCGGGGCATTAGCTATTTCTCTAACACAAAGGCGCAAAAACCACACAAAGGCACTAAAGTTTAGCTGGACTAATTGGACCGTGTATAAACCCATAAACTTATAAACTTATACGAAACCGGGAACCGACAACTGACAACCGACACTTGTAACAATTTCCACAAAAATACGTAGCATCAAAATATAACCGCTTAGACCAAAGCCATGCAGTTATTCCTCGACTCATACGGCGCTTTTTTGGGCGTCAAAAACGGGATGTTTTGGGTAAAACCCCGGCAGGGGGAAGGGCGAGTATTTGCCATTCGGGAAGTAAACGCCATTTTTCTGACGCGAGGCGTGAGTATGAGTTCCGACGCCATGGCGCTGGCGGTAGAAAACAGCATACCGGTGTTGTTGCTCAATGCCATCGGGCATCCGGTGGCGCAAATCTGGAGCGGGCAATACGGCTCGATTTCTACTATTCGCAAAAAACAGGCCTTGTTTGCTACCGACCTGCAGGGGATGTTGTGGATCAGGGAGGTGTTGTTACAAAAAATGCAGCAGCAGGCGGCGCAATTGCTGACCTGGCGCGAAAGCTGGGGCGCCGATTCGGCTACTACCAATTTGCTGCGCAAGTGCGTGGCGGGCATCGACGGTATTATTTTTTCGATGCAAAATTGGGAATACAACCAACAGTCGTTTAACGATATCGCCGGCGCTTTCCGGGGCTGGGAGGGCACGGCTACGCGTTATTATTTCAAGGGCATGGCGGCGCTGCTTCCCCTACCCTACCGATTCAGCGGCCGCAGCAAGCGCACGGATTATGATCCGTTTAATGATCTGCTGAATAACATGTACGGCATGTTGTACGCTTATGTGGAGCTGGCGCAGATGAAGGCCGGTCTCGACCCTTATACCGGCATTTTACACGCCGATGAATACAACCGCCCGACGCTGGTGTTTGATATGATTGAAATTTACCGCCAATGGGCCGAAAATACGGCTATGGAGTTGTGTTTTTACCAAAAATTGCCGCCCGACGCCTTTACCGAAACCGAAATGGAGGGCGTGCGGCTGGCGCCGCCGGGCAAGGGGCTGGTGATACACACTTTTCTGACCTTTCTCAACGACAAAACGGAGTATAAATCGCAGGTGCGCAAGCGGCTGACGCATATCGATCTGGATGCGATGCGACTGGCTGCCGCGCTGAAAAATTTTGAACCCAATATTCGTTTACTGTAAAACCCTGAAATCATGACGTTATTCAAATTGCTATTGGTTGCGCCGCTGGTATGTCTGACCGCTATACCCATTTTTTCGCAGGCCGTCACCGACGAGTTGCTGCGCCAATTTCACAAAGAAGCCGCCCGGCAGATGGAAGGGCAACTCAATGATGATACCGCCGATATCGACGGTTCGGGTTGGGATGAGTATTACCGCACATCGGAGCAACAGGGCCGCCCTGCCTCGGGTTTTCACCCCAATGCCCCCAAACCTTCGGGAAAACGGGTGGGCTGTATTTGCATGGACGGCGTGCGACAGGACAAAGGCGGGCGCGGGGCCTGCAGCGGCCACGGCTGGGTGCGCTACTGGATTTACCAGGTGACGGAGGATTCTACGGCCCTCTACCCCACCGAGCGCCATTGGGAGCACCCCGAGCCGCTCGACAACCTGGAGCGGATGAGCCTGGCGGCTTATAATGAAGAAGGCAGCGACAACCCGCCCGGGCGCGGCTTTCGCATCGGCTGGGGCGAGACGCTGCTGGGGCTAATGGTGTGCGTTACGATTGCCTATATTGCGAAATTATGGTTTACCAACCACGGCGGCAATCATGACCAGCTACTTCCTTAGCTACGACATCAGCAGCGACCGCCTGCGCAACCGGCTGGCGAAGACGCTGGAAAAACACGGCTGCAAGCGCATCCAGAAGTCGCTGTTTTTGGCGCCCAATTTCGAACCCCGCGAGTTGCAACGCCTGCGCGACGATTGCACGCGCACGCTCAAGCATCGCGACCCCGGCGTTAGTCTGCTGTGTATTCCCGCTACGCGCCAGTATCTGTCGGAGCTGGTGTGGGCCGGCGAGGAGGATCGCCTCCGCAATGCGCTGGGCGATACGCCGGCCGTGGTGGTGTGACCTCCCCCCTTCTCACCCCATCGCTGCAATCCCTGGTAGTTCCTTGCCTTCCAGGAACTCCAGCATAGCGCCGCCGCCGGTAGAGACATAGCTCACCTGGTCTGACAGGCCCATTTGGTTTACTGCGGCTACCGAGTCGCCGCCGCCGACCAGGGAAAAAGCGCCCTTGCCGGTAGCCTGAGCCACCGCTTCGGCGATAGCTTTGGTGCCGCCCGCGAAATTGGGCATCTCGAAGACGCCTGCGGGGCCGTTCCAGAGGATAGTTTTGGAGGCCAGGATTGTGTCGGCAAACTGGCGGCGGGCCGCCTCGCCGATGTCGAGGCCCATCCAGCCGTCGGGGATAGCTTTGCTGTTGGCCGTAGCGCGCTGGGCGTCGTTGGCGAAGGCGTCGGCGATGACGGAGTCTTCGGGCAGCAGCAGCTTCACGCCTTTGGCTTTGGCCTTGTCGAGCAGTTGAAGCGCCGTGTCGAGTTTGTCGTCTTCTACCAGCGAGTTGCCTACGCTGCCGCCCTGGGCTTTGAGGAAGGTATAGGCCATAGCGCCGCCAACGATGAGGTTGTCGACGAAGTCGATGAGGCGTTCCAGCAGCATGATCTTGTCGGAGACCTTGGCGCCGCCGATGATGGCGGTGACGGGCCGCTCGGGGTTGTCGATCACGCGGCTGGCGTTGTCGATTTCCTCCTGCATCAGGAAGCCGAACCCTTTGGCGTCTTTGCCGAAGTATTTGGCTACGATGGTCGTGGAGGCGTGCGCGCGGTGCGCCGTGCCGAAGGCGTCGTTGATGTAGATGTCGCCCAGTTTGGCGAGTTGGGCGGAAAACTCTTCGTCGCCTTTTTCTTCGCCTTTGTAGAAGCGCGTATTTTCAATAAGGAGCACTTGTCCAGGCTGCAAAGCTGCCGCAGCCTGTTCGGCCACGGGGCCCACGGCTTCTTCGCTGAACGCCACGGGCCGCCCCAGCAATTCGGAGAGGTGGCCTACGAGGTGGCGCAGGGTGAAGCGCTCTTTGTCCAGACTGCCGTCGGGCAGCAGTTTTTTAAGCGGCCTGTCGAGGTGCGACATGAGTATGGCCGCGCCGCCGTGCTCGAGAATGTAGTTGATGGTGGGTACCGCCGCGCGTATACGCGTGTCGTCGGTGATATGGTATTGCTTGTCGAGCGGCACGTTGAAGTCGACGCGCACTAATACCTTTTTGCCTTGGAAAGATATGTTTTTCATGGAAAAGTCTTTGAGAGGGTTGATGAGGGTCTATGAGGGGGGAATGAAAGTTGATGAGGGTCTATGAGGGGGG
>DAINSQ010000284.1:0-3527 GCA_036741235.1 Saprospiraceae bacterium
CACCCTCCCACCCTCTCCCCTCAAACTCAGTCTGCCCCGGCCTGCTCCTCCGCGATGGATAAAAAACCGCATCGCTACGGAGCGCGGAGGGGGACTTGGAGAGGGGGTGAGGGGGCGATCTGTGGGACTGTTGGACTTTGCGACCCCGTCAATTCAAGCGGTGATTTCAAATCACCTCCTGAATTATCTCTGCAGGACGTTCTTATTTATAGCCCGCACCGCCAAGTTTTGGGCATGACCTAAGCTCGGGGGCGAGCTATAATACCGCAAAGCCGGAAAAGTTATGACTATAACTTGACGGTGTGCGGTAGAACATCCCCGACTTCCTGGTTACGTGGGTTTCCTGATAACAAGTTTTTATACAACAGTTTCTAAACTGGACCTTAGCCAGTTGGATTAAAATTGCTATGACCTCTCCGAGGTCGCAATGCGGTTTTGTTGTTTTTTCTGCCGCAATGACGTTTATTGAAGGAGGAGTTGAATAGGTTGCCGGTGGGGTATGAGGGGTGAGTTATGTGGTGCAGTGCCGGTACGGATGTTCTTTTGGCGGCTCCGTCGGTGGCAATTGCTGCAAATTTTGCAACAACTGACTCCTTTTCCAATTCTTCTCCGTTAAAGATATTACTGATATATTGGGCAATCACAGCCTTACCCCGAAAGGTTGAATTGCAGCTTAGAAAGGGTGACAAAAACAAAAAAAGGCTCAAGTAGCACTTGAGCCTTTCAGAGGTCGGGAGCGGATTCGAACCGCCGTACGAGGTTTTGCAGACCTCTGCCTAGCCACTCGGCCACCCGACCAAAAGCGCTTCGCTTGGAAGCGGATGCAAATATATGCTTTTTTTCTTTTCTCCGCCAGTCTGAACTGGTAAAATATTTGTTTATGGGGGGGATGAGGGGTTATAAAGGGTTATGAGAGGTTATAAGGGAAATGCATGCACTTATATAACCCTCATAACCCCTCATAACCCCTCATAACCTTTCATAACCTCTCATAGCCCCCCATCAATAAAATTTCGCTCTGTTATCCTTAATCTTGGCGTTATTTTTCAGTGCGCTCACCACGCCCATGGCCACTTGCATGCGGACATTTTGCGAAAGCTGGGATTTGATTTGCGGCAGCACCGTAGAAGAATCGCCTGAAGGTGGTGTTTTGCGCAGCACATTGAGCACAAAAACGCCCGTTTCGCCGGCGATGGGCTGCGAAGTTTTGCCCTGGTCGAGGGTAAAGAGCGTGCCCACCACGGCGGGTTCGTTGCCGAGGTCCTGGATAAACGACTGGGCAAATGTAGCGCTGTAGGCCGTATCCAGTTGTACGTTATAAGAAGCGGCGATAGCGTTCATATCCTGGCCTTTGATACGCTCCTTGATCAGATCGGCCTTCTTGCGGTTGATAACCAACTGCTCGATATCAGCTTTGGCGCTGGCCACGGAAGGCATACCCGGCTTCTGGATATCTTTGAGTGCTGCTACCACGTATTTGTTGTTGTAATAAGCTACCGGGTCGCGGAAGGCGTACACGGTAGAAGAAACCTCGCCGACTTTAGCGCTGTAGGCCCAGCGAACAATTTCGCGGGCGTCGCCGCTTACGCCGAGGTCGCCGATGGCGTAGGCATTCTGGGTAAGGCCCTCAGACGTTTCCATGCGCAAGCTGGGGTCTTTTTTAGCGGCTTCTTCGAGTTGGCTCAGTTTGCGGTTATTGATAGCAAAATTCGAGGCTTTTTCGTAAACGGCAGCCTGGGTATCGTCGCTGGGCGCCAGTTGCTCCTGCAAATAAGCTACTTTAACCGCTTCGGAATTGTTGATGAATTTTTTGCCGGTTACTTCAACGAGGTGGTAGCCGAATTGGGTCTCCACTGTATAAAGTTTGCCTTGGTCCGCTTCGTAGAAAATGAGGTCGTTGAAAGGCTTCACCATACCGCCGGGGAAAGTGTAGCCCAGGTCGCCGCCTTTGGTGCGGGTGGCGTCTGTGCCAAAGCGGGCAGCCAGCGAGTCGAAGCTGGCCGTGCCGTTTTCGATCAGCAGCTTCAAGCTGTCGATCGTCTTTTTGGCTTGCGCCAATTCGATCGGGTTGGTGGCCTGGCGCAGGATGTGGCGCGAGCGGACTGAGTCGGGGATGATTTTTTTATCGAGCATCTTGACAGCTCTGTACGCGCCGCCGTCCATGTAGGGGCCGAAAACGCTGCCCTTGGAGAGCTTCAAAATGGTATCTGCAACTGACGCGCTCAGTTCGCTTTTCTTCACATAAGCGGCATCGATCGTGCCGCCGTTGCGCAAAACAAACGAAGAATCGTCGGTCGTAGATTGGAACTCAGCCAGCAGGCCGTTGATTTTTTCGCGGGCGGCGGTAGAGTCGTCAGCCGTAGGCGCAATATCAAAAACGACATATTGCACGCGGCGTTGCTCTTCTTTCACGCGGTATTTGGCCTCGTTTTCCTTGAGGAAGGCCTCGTAATCGCTGTCGGAAAGCGATACGTCGGTATTGGGTATTTCGTCGAAAGGCACTTTTACAAAAGTGAAATCGGCGGTCTCGCTTGTTTCGGCGAAGCCCATTTCAGCCATCCAGGTGGGGGTGTAAATGGCCTTTGCCACCAGGTTGCTGAGTTTGGCCTGCAGGCGCTCTTTGATGATCTCTTTTTCCTGGTGTTTCCAGTAGGGGATAAACGAGGGCAGCAATTGGCCCTGGTCGATAGCTTCCTGTACCCGGTTTTCCTGAATGATATTTTTGATAAAATCCAATTGTTCGCGATTCAAAACGCCGGGATTGTCGGGATCGGCGAAACGCTGTGAGATGAGCGGGCTGGGGCGGGGGCCGAATTGCAGGTCGAGCAGTTCGGTGCGGCTTACGCCCAGGCCAAGTTGACGGGCCTCCTGGGATACGATGGCCTCTTCCACAAAAAAGTTCCAGAGCGCTTCGCGCGCGCTGTAGGCGTCAGAAGCCGAATTGCCGTACATCGCGTCATAAATCTGCTCAAATTGCTGCTGCTCTATCTTCTGGCCGTTTATTTTGCCCAATGCCGTTCTGGTCGTAGCCTGACCCGGACCGTTGGAGGTCATGATGTCCATTAATATGAAACCGCCTACGCCCAGGGCGACCATTACTACCAGAATCCACGAATTTTTCCGTATTTTACCAATCAGCGCCATTATCTGTAGTTGTTTAAGTTCGACTCAATCTTTTTAAAATCAATCAGTTACAAAATGCTTTTTAAAAAGGAAATGCAAAGATACAATCCCCTCGCAAAAAATCCATGCAAAATAAAGGGTTTGATAGTGAAAAACAAAATATTATGCCACGGGAGCAGTTGTGTTGATGCTTGATGCTTGATGTTTGATGCTTTATGCTTTGTGTTTGATGTTTAATGCTTTATGCTTAATGTTTGATGTTTAATGCTTTATGTTTGTTTTTTATATATAAAAAAATATTAATTTTAAATTGTTAATTTTTATTAAATTAAATATCCCCCACCTCATCCCGCCTCATCCCCCCTCATCCCCCCTCATCCCCCCTCATATCCCCTCATAACCCC
>DAINSQ010000285.1:0-3501 GCA_036741235.1 Saprospiraceae bacterium
TACAACTTACAACTTACAACTTACAACTTACAACTTACAACTTACAACTTACAACTTACAACAGAAAAAAAAACGTCTGCCTCACTAAAGCAAGACAGACGCATCAAAACAAAACGAAAAACCAACTTTAAACAAGTCTTTTGTATGATTACAAACTGCTTTTTAGCGAAATTTGTTGCAGTCTTAAATGTTAATAATTTCTTAAAGCAATTGATAGTCAAAAAACTGCGCTGACGGCATGTACGCTCAAGAAATCGATGCTTTTCGCCTGTATTACTCGCAAACCATTCATCCCGAGTTGATGCGAATGGAGCGGCAGCGGCTTCGCTTATTGCGTTTGTTGTTGTTTTCAGGCGTGCTGTTAGTAGGCGCATTTGTAATAGAACTATATCTTAATTTGCTGATATTGACCCTGGCGCTGAGTATTCCCATTACCTTTTACATTGCCTATTTGGTATACAGGGTGCAGGAATTCCGGCGCAAGTTCAAACCCAACGTTGTCAACCTCATCCTTCATTTTATCAACGAATTGCCCAATTACGGGCAATTGGCCTACGACCCGCGCAAATTTTTGCCTAAAGACCGCTTTAATTTGAGTAAAATATTCAGCACGCCGGCGCAATACTACGTTGGGGAAGACTACATCAACGGCCGGGTGGGCGAAATGCCTTTTGAAATGTGCGAACTGTCGGTACGCGAAATAGCCCGTACCGACAACAAACTGGAGATCATCTTTGAAGGTGTTTTCTTATACGCCGTTTTCAACGAAGAAGCCGAGGGCAGCATGGTCATCTGGCCGCGCCAACTTCGCAAACACCTCACCCGCTCGATAAAGGCATTTACCTGGGAGGGCGGCGAAAACATGGACCACGAAATTCTCAACGAGCGGTTTCGCGAACGCTTCCTGGTGTACGCCACCGAAGATACCCATGTGGTGGGCATCCTGTCGGAACCCATGCAGGATTCTATCCTCGAATACGTAGATCGCACCGGTAAAGACATATACCTCTCTTTCCACGACCGCGAAATTTATGCCGCGGTTACTGAACAAAAAGACTTGCTCGAACCGTTTATATTTCAATCCAACCTCAATTTTGAGCTGGTCAAAGAGTTTTATGAAGATATTTCACTTATTCTGCGCGTGGTCAGCGATTTCGATCGAACCCATTAGCCGGATTTTTCAACCCAATAGCGCTATGATCAAACGACTTGCGGCTGTATTGCCGGCTATCGTCCTTTTTGTATTAACACTGGGCGCGCAGCCCGCTTCCTCCTCTTTCGCCCCAACCGAAAAGGCGCTGTTGTGGGAGATCAAAGGCAATCAACTGCCACAGCCCTCCTACCTTTTCGGCACCATTCACATGATTAGCAAACGCGATTTTGAATTGCGCGAACCGGTTAAAACGGCCCTGTCTCAAACCGAACGCGTCGTCTTTGAAATCGACATGGAAAAAATGTCGGACATCAGCACCTTGCTGCCTGTGATGATGAAAATGTACATGCGCAACGATACTACCCTTAGCGATTTGCTTAGCCAGGATGACTATGCGCTGGTAAAAGCTCATTTCGACAAACTGGGCCTGCCCTTGGCTTTCCTGGGCCGCATCAAACCTATGTTTTTGTCGATGATTGCCTCCGAAGACTTTATGGCAATGAAAGACGGCCCCGACTCTTTGCAAATGGTGTCGTATGAAATGGAGTTGCTAAACCTGGCCAAAGCAGGGCAAAAGGATGTCGACGGACTGGAAACCGCTGATTTTCAGATGAGTATTTTTGACGCTATTCCCTATCAGGCACAAGCTCAAATGCTGGTGGAAAGTATCAAAATGGGCGGCGGCGAAGGCGGCGAATTCGACGAGATGGTGCGAATGTACAAAAATCAGGATATCCAGGCGATGCAGCAAATGATGGAATCCGAAGACGGGATAGCCCAATATGAAGACGTATTGCTGGTAGGTCGCAACAAGAACTGGATACCCGTGATGAGCCGTTTGATGAGCGAAGGCCCCTCGTTTTTTGCCGTCGGCGCGGGCCACCTCGGCGGCCCTCAAGGCGTAATAGCCCTGCTTCGCCAGGCCGGCTATGTGGTTACTGCGGTAGGGTGTGGGGGAGTGGGGGAGTGAGAGAGGGAGGGGCCGCCTATAACAGCCCCTTGAAATACTCCACGAACGACTCCACGCTCATCGTGCCTATGTCGCCTTCACCCTGTCGACGCACAGAAACGGCATTGCTTTCGGCTTCTTTTTCGCCGATGATCAGCATAATAGGCACTTTTTTAACCTCTGTATCGCGGATTTTGCGGCCAATCGTTTCACTGCGCTCATCAACATACCCGCGAATATCGTGGCGAGCCAGTTGCTGCTGCAAGGCATTGCAATAATCGACATATTTATCGCTGATGGGGAGCAGGGCGTATTGATCGGGCGTAAGCCATAGCGGGAACTTGCCTGCCGTATTTTCGATCAGGATACTGATAAAACGCTCCATGGAGCCGAAAGGTGCGCGGTGGATCATCACCGGGCGGTGGGCCTGGTTGTCGGGGCCGATATACTCCAACTCAAAGCGGTTGGGCAGGTTATAGTCAACCTGAATCGTACCCAATTGCCAGGAACGGCCCAGGGCATCCTTCACCATGAAATCGAGTTTGGGGCCGTAGAAAGCAGCCTCACCCAATGCGGTTACCGTGCTCAATCCGGCCTCCTTGGCCGCGTCGATAATAGCCGCTTCGGCGATATTCCACACCTCGTCGGAACCGATGTACTTCGACGGGTTATTGGGGTCGCGCAAGGAAATCTGGGCGGTAAACTCCTCAAATCCCATCTTGGCGAGCACCGTGCGGGTGAGGTCGAGTACATTGAGAAATTCGCCTTTGACCTGCTCGGGCATACAGAAGATATGCGCGTCGTCTTGCGTAAAACCGCGCACTCGCGACAAGCCGTGTAGCTCGCCGCTTTGCTCGTAGCGATAAACTGTGCCAAATTCGGCGATACGCAGGGGTAACTCTTTGTAGGAGCGCGGGCGGTTGGCAAAAATCTCGCAGTGGTGCGGGCAGTTCATCGGCTTGAGCAGGAATTCCTCGCCTTCACGCGGGGTGTTAATAGGCTGGAAGCTATCTTTGCCGTATTTTTCATAGTGGCCGGAGGTGACGTACAAATTTTTGTGGCCGATATGCGGCGTAACTACTAGTTTGTAGCCTCTTTTTTCCTGTTCTTCTTTGAGGAAATTGGTCAGCCGCTCGCGCAGCTGGGCGCCTTTGGGCAGCCAGATGGGCAAGCCGGCGCCGACACGTTCTGAAAACATAAACAACTCGAGTTCGGCGCCCAATTTGCGGTGGTCGCGTTTTTTGGCCTCCTCCAGCATGTGCAGGTATTCGTCGAGTTCTTTTTGTTTTGGGAACGTAATGCCGGTAATGCGCGTCATCTGATTGCGCGTTTCGTCATTGCGCCAGTAGGCGCCGCCGATTTTTAGCAGTTTGACGGCCTTGATTTTATCCGTATTGGG
>DAINSQ010000286.1:0-3429 GCA_036741235.1 Saprospiraceae bacterium
CATCAGCACATTAACTCATCAGCACATTAACTCATCAGCACATTAACTCATCAGCACATTAACCCATCAGCACATCAGCACATTAAAGCGGAATATTTCCGTGTTTTTTCCTTGGCCTGTGGGCCACCTTGTTTTCCAACATTGCGAATGCTTTAATCAGCTTACGGCGCGTATCTACCGGGTCGATCACCTCGTCAATAAAGCCGCGGGCGGCGGCGCGATAGGGATGCGCAAACTTCTCCTGGTATTCTTTTTCCTTCTCCAGCAACATTTGCTGGGGGTCTTCGGCAG
This sequence comes from Saprospiraceae bacterium, assembly GCA_036741235.1. GTDB lineage: Bacteria > Bacteroidota > Bacteroidia > Chitinophagales > Saprospiraceae > JABWBR01. The sequence goes on from DAINSQ010000286.1 coordinate 292, forward strand.
AAGTAATCTCCTTGCGGAAGATAATCTCAGAAGCGCCCTTGGCGCCCATCACGGCAATTTCGGCGGTGGGCCAGGCGAAATTCATATCGGCGCCGATGTGTTTGGAGTTCATCACATCGTAGGCGCCGCCGTAGGCCTTGCGGGTGATGACCGTAACCCTCGGCACAGTAGCCTCGCTGAAAGCATATAGCAACTTGGCGCCGTTGACGATAATGCCGTTCCACTCCTGGTCGGTGCCGGGCAAAAAGCCGGGTACATCCACTAATACCAGCAGCGGTATATTAAACGAATCGCAAAAGCGCACAAAGCGGGCGCCTTTGATAGAGCTGTCTACATCGAGTACGCCGGCAAGGCTCATAGGCTGGTTGCCTACAATGCCGATGCTGCGGCCTCCGAGACGGGCAAAACCCACCACGATATTTTCTGCATAACCTTCGTGGACTTCCATGAAGCTTTCTTCATCGACTATACCCGCAATAACTTCGCGCATATCGTAAGGCTGCATTGCGCTGGCGGGCACAATATCGCGCAACTGCGGGCGGTATTCGTCGCCGGGGGTGAAGGGCAAATGCGGCGTTTTTTCCTCGCAGTTTTGGGGCATATAGCTAAGCAATCGCTTGATTTTCTGGATACAGTCGAAGTCGTTGGCCGCAGTAAGGTGAGTAACGCCCGATTTGGTGGCATGGGTGTGGGCGCCGCCGAGTTCTTCGGAGGTAACTTCTTCGTTGGTCACCGTTTTTACCACGTTGGGGCCGGTAACGAACATGTAGGAGGTTTCTTCCACCATGATGATAAAATCGGTCATTGCCGGCGAATACACGGCGCCGCCGGCACAGGGGCCCATGATGGCTGATATCTGGGGCACGACGCCCGAGGCGACCACATTTCGGTAGAAAATATCGGCGTATCCGCCCAGCGAGTTAACGCCTTCCTGGATGCGCGCGCCGCCGGAGTCGTTGAGGCCGATGACCGGCGCGCCGTTGCGCATGGCCATGTCCATGATCTTGCAGATTTTTTCGGCATGGGTTTCGGAGAGCGAACCGCCGAAGACGGTGAAGTCTTGAGCAAAGACATAAACCAGCCGCCCGCCGATGGTACCGTAACCGGTAATGACGCCGTCGCCCAATACGATTTGTTTTTCCATACCAAAATCGTTGCATCGGTGCGTGACCAACATCCCGATTTCTTCGAATGAACCATCATCCAACAGGAAGTGAATGCGTTCTCTGGCAGTGAGTTTGCCCTTTTTGTGCTGGCTGTCAATTCTGTCGAGGCCGCCGCCCACGTAGGCCTCATTCATTTTTTCGGTCAGCGATTGGAGCTTATCTTGCATCATAACGTTATGCTTTAGAATGATTTGTCAATTTTTTCAAAACAAAACCTTTACCTACCGAGGCCTTGAAATAACCGAACAACAGGCGGTCGAGCCGGATGAGTCCGTCGGTGAGAAGACATAACCAGGGTTCTTTCCGGGAAGGACGAAGCACCATACTCCTGGCAGTTTGCGCCGATACGTTGGTAGCGTTGGCCTTGAAGATACGTTGTATCCAGCCCGTCCAGTATGCTTCCAGCAGCGCGATAAGGTAGCCGCTGAGTTTATTTTCCTGCAAGGTTTGCAGTTGGTATTGCTGCAACCAATTCCGGAATTCCGCCGGGTCGATCAGGTATTCGTGGCCGAAGGCGTAGGCGCCCTGCGGTATTTTGTTTTTACCCAATAGCGATAAAACGCGGTTGACGGGGTCGTAAGTCAGCGGATAATCAAGCGAGGGGAAGGTGATCAGGGCCACGCCCCCGGGTTTGAGTACGCGCTGGATTTCAGCTACCATTTGTGCCGGATCGCCTACGTGTTCGATGACGTCTACCGAGATAATAAGGTCGAATGTATTATCAGCAAAAGAGAGCGCGAGCGCATTTTCGACGCGATAATGCAGATTGGCTACGTCGCTGTTGAGTTGTCGGGCATAGTTGACGTCGCCTTCGTTGATATCGCAGGCTATGAGCTGGTCGCAATATGAGGCGATCATGGCGTCGTAGTCGCCCTCGCCGGTACCCAGGTTGAGGGCTTTTGCCGGGCGGGGCAAGCGAGCCAGTTGCTGCTTGATAAACAAGTAGCGGTTGCGATAAGTAGGAAATAACAGCTTGTAGTTCATCTGCCCGGCGTTATTTCAATTTGGAGGCTGCTTCCAGGAAGCGCTGCGCATTGGCTTCATCGCCTTGCTGCCGGTAGATATTGGCCGCCAGTTCGTAGGCTGCCTTAAACGAGGGTTCGGCGGTGATGGCTTTTTGCAATGAGTTGAGCGCTTCTGTCAGTTGGTTATTTTGCGTGTGAATATAAGCAATATAATAATGAGCCAGGTAAAACGACTGGTCAACTTTTATCCCCCGCTGAAAAGTATTCATCGCGGCGTCTTTGTCGCCCGTGTTAAGCTGTGCCAATCCCAGGTAATACAATGCCGTTTCGTTTTCCGGCGAAAGCTTAAGGGCTTCGTTTGAAGGCGCGATAGCGGCGACGGCGTTGCCGGCGTTGATGTAGGCGTTGGCGAGGCCCAGCCAGGCGACTTCGTTGTCGGGGTAGCGACGGGTTTCTTCGCTGAAGTCGGCAATGGCCTGCTCCCAGTTTCTGACTTTCAGGGCTTCGTTGCCCTTGTAGGCCAGCTTGGCAGTGTCGCGTTCGATGGCAGCCAGCGGTATGCCGCCTGCTTCGATGGTATGGACGGACTTGGAGGTGGGCCAACTACCGGCGCGCAGATGACGGCCCTTGATAAACCGGGAGACGAAAACGCCGTAATCCCAAGGCTCAGAGTACCGGCTGTCGAAACGCACGTAGCGCACTTTTACTTTGCCGCGGTATGCTGAGTTGAGTTGCTTGGCGAAGTTGTAGTAGAAGTTGGTGCCTATCACTACGGTATCTTTGTTGTTGGCCGACAGGATGCCTTCTTTTTCCATCCACCGGATGGCGGGTTTTACGCTGAGCCCCCAATAGTCGGTTTCGTATTGGCCAAATGCGCCTTTCATGCCGCCGGCAAGGGGGTTGAAGTAGACGTATGGCGCGTAGGAGTATTTTGCAATAAAATAAGCCGGCTCTGCCAATCCGATGGCCAATAGCCCCATCACGGCCCATTTCGCGATGTTGTTGCG
>DAINSQ010000287.1:0-3420 GCA_036741235.1 Saprospiraceae bacterium
CCTTCAACTCGCAACGGGTTTTCGTCGCGTTCCTGCCGGGCAGTGCCTGAAGTTAATGGCGAGACGGTCAGTTCGTAGAGTATATTGCCCTTGGCATTGGTGTATTGACACAATTCGGTGTGGTGGCGGTCGCCGGTCAGGAAAATGACGTTTTTGATATCTTCTTCTTCAATTCTGCGGAGTAGGTATTCGCGCTCTGCAGCGTGATGGTTGGCGTAGTTTTCAAAAACGGCTGCCGGATTAAGTACCTGACCGCCAATGGCGATCATTTTGAACGTTGAACGGCTGTAAGTGAGGGCATCGATGAGCCATTCCAGCTGCTCTTTGCCGAGCATGGTGGCTTCCGTCGTTTCCCGGTTGTCGGGGCTGCGGTAGTATCGGTTGTCAAGCAGGAAAAAATCGACATCGGCCCATTGGAATTGCGTGGCGGCGCCCGGCTGTCTGTTAATACCATAAGACGGATTCGCCCAGAAAAGTTTGAAAGCTTCCAGCGCCCAATCTTTGTGTATAAAACTCCTGTCGGAGTCGTCGGGGCCGAAATCGTGGTCATCCCATATGGCGTAATGGTGTGTAGAAGCCAACAGCGGTTGCAACTCAGGAAGTGAACGGGTGTGGGTATTGCGCCGCAAGATGCCCGACCTCGAGTTCCAGTCTACTTCTCGCAAATAGGTATTGTCACCCAGCCACAGCATGAGGTCGGGGCGCTGCTGGTGAATGGTTTGAAATATATGGTATTCTGCGCCGTAAGGCGTGCCCGGCCGGTCGTATGGATCTTCATTAATAAAAGCGCAACTGCCCAATGCCATTTTGAAAGGCGGCGGATCGGTGCGCCACTGCCACAATACCTGGGTTTGAAACTCAGCAGGATAGTCGAGTTTCACGGGTTGGTTGTCTATATAGAGCCGGTAGCCGTACTTTTTGCCCGGCGTTACCTGTTCGGCTATCAAAAGAGCTGTGTAAGCATTAACCGTTTGCGTGCGCGTGCGATTGGTGATGAAGGTATCGCGCGGATTGGCCAAATCCCAATAGGCAATCTGTACATTCACAGATTCCCGGGTTTGTACCCACAGCGCTACTTCGCGCATGTCGGAGTATCCAACCATCGGCCCCGATTGGAGTTGGGGATGTTGCCCGTACAGTTGGCATATTATCAGACTGGCGAGCAGGGTAAGCAGGTTGGTTTTCATAGTCTATGTTATCGGTTGTCGGTTAAAACGGATAACCAAATTTATAAATGCACCAAGGCCTGTTCCAAATCCTCAATAAGGTCGTCTACGTCTTCCACGCCTATGCTGAGGCGGATCAGCGAGTCAGTCAGCCCCACCTTAAGGCGCTCTTCGCGCGGTATGGAGGCATGTGTCATTGTTGCGGGGTGGCCGATCAGCGATTCGACGCCGCCGAGTGATTCTGCGAGGGTAAACAGGTGCGTACCGCTCAGCACTTTCAGGGCGTCTTCATAGTTATCTTTTTGCAGGTCGAAAGACACCATTGCGCCGTAGGCGCGCATCTGGCGGCCTGCCAGTTCGTGCTGTGGGTGGCTTTTCAGCCCGGGGTAGTATACTTTGCTCACTTTGGGGTGAGTGTCTAGAAATTTGGCAATTTTCTTGGCGTTTTTGCACGCTCTTTCCACGCGCAGGTGCAGGGTTTTAATACCCCGCAGTACCAGGAAGCAATCTTGCGGGCCGGGTACTGCCCCTACGGCATTCTGGAGGAAATAGAGCTGCTGTGCAATGGCCTCGTCATTGACAATAACGGCGCCGTGCACTACATCGGAGTGGCCGCCGATGTATTTGGTGGCAGAGTGCAATACAATATCGGCGCCCAGGTCAAGGGGGGTTTGCAGGTAGGGCGAGGCGAAAGTATTATCGACGCAAGTGAGAATACCATGGGATTTGGCCAGCTCGCACATGGCGCTGATGTCCACAATATTCAACATGGGGTTAGTGGGTGTTTCAATCCACAATAACCGGGTGTTTTTATTGATTTTACTAATCACATTTTCGGGATTACTCATATCCACAAAATGCGATTTGATACCGTAGCGCTCATGCACTTTGGTGAGTTGGCGATACGAACCGCCGTAGAGGTCGTTGGTGGCAATGACTTCATCGCCGGGGTTAAACAGCCTGATTACCGTGTCCATCGCTGCCAATCCGCTGCTGAAGCAAATGCCGAATCGACCATTTTCAAGGGCGGCGAGGTTGTCCTGCAGCGCTTTGCGGGTTGGGTTTTGCGTTCGGGCGTATTCGTAGCCTTTGTGTTTGCCCGGGGCTTCCTGGGCGTAGGTCGATGTTTGGTATATCGGCGTCATGACAGCCCCGGTTTCGGGGTCGGGGTGAATGCCTGCATGAATGACTTTGGTGCCAAATTTCATATCGTGACGATTATAGTGTTGTTTATTATTTTCGCTTCAAAACGCGTTTAACCGCCAATGCGACGTCCGACGCGCCCAATCCGTATTTGTCGAGTAGTTCGAGCGGTTTGCCGCTTTCGCCGAAAGTATCGTTGACGGCTACGAATTCCATAGGGACCGGCAGGCGGCGCGCCAGCAAACCGGCGATACTTTCTCCGAGGCCTCCGTTGCGCTGGTGTTCTTCGGCGCTGACTACGCATTTGGTTTTGCTCACCGAATCCAGAATGGTTGCTTCGTCAAGCGGTTTGATGGTATGCACATTGATGATCTCACAACTGATACCCTCTGACGCCAGCGCACGCGCAGCTTCTACGGCTTGCCATACCATGTGGCCGGTTGCTATAATGCTCACGTCGCTGCCTTGGTTCAATATCTGGGCTTTGCCGATCTCAAATGGCTGATTATCAGGTGTAAATACAGGCCAGTTGGGGCGACCGAAGCGCAGATATACCGGGCCGTAGTGCTCCGCAATAGCGATAGTGGCAGCTTTAGTCTGGTTGTAATCGCAAGGGCAGATCACTGTAAAACCCGGCAGCATTTTCATCAGGCCGATATCTTCGAGTATCTGATGGGTAGCGCCGTCTTCGCCCAGCGTAAGCCCGGCGTGGGAGGCGCAAACCTTAACATTTTTTTCAGAATAGGCTATTGATTGGCGCAACTGATCATACACCCGGCCCGTAGAGAAATTGGCAAATGTGCCGGTATAGGGTATTTTAACGGCAGTAGCCAATCCGGCTGCAATCCCCATCATGTTGGCTTCGGCAATGCCCACCTGGAAAAAACGCTCGGGAAAATCTTTGATAAAAGCTTCCATTTTGAGTGACCCTACGAGGTCGGCACAAAGCGCCACTACATCGGGGTTGAGTTTGCCTACCTCATAAAGTCCCACGCCGAATCCGTCGCGTGTGGCTTTGCTTCCTGTGTTTATGAGTTGATCTAGCATGTTGAATTGAGGGTTTATGAGGGTTTATGAGGGGTTATGAGGGGTTATGAGGGGTTATGAGGGG
>DAINSQ010000288.1:0-3392 GCA_036741235.1 Saprospiraceae bacterium
TTATTATTTAATTATCAGCAAATTAGCACATCAGCAAATTAGCACATCAGCAAATCAGCAATTGTCGCTGAATCGCGGCGAATCACCCCCAGGGTGCCGCCCGACGTATAATTATCAAACCCGAGAAAATACAAACCCTCAAAGGGAGGGGGAGCGACTACTGATTTGGGCAGGGCGTAGTTGTCGATCAGCGCGCCGACGCCGGGGATAAATTGCTCCAGGTAAGGTTTATAGCCGGTACACACAATGATCGCGTCAAAAGGCGCCTTTCTGCCGTCGGTGAAAACCACATCGTGCGCTTCGATGCGGTCGATACCGGGCAAAATGCCGATGCGGCCTGCTTTGATAGCCTTGAGCGTGCCCACGTCGATGACCGGCGTTTTGCCGGTCGTGCGCAGTTGGCGGGCAGGGGGCATCGCCGGCGTTTCGATGCCGTAGCGTCGCAGGTTGCCTACCGTGAGTTTGCGCAGCAACACGCCGAGGCTATCGCCCAGCCAGTGGGGTAGTTTGGCCAGCATCAGGGCCGTGAGTTGCGTGGGGCGTCCCAGCACTTCGCGGGGCACGATATTCACAGGGCCGCGCACCGAAATAAACGCTTTGGCGCCATTTTCGCTCAGGTCGAGCGCTATTTCGGCGCCGGTATTGCCCATGCCGATTACCAACACCTGCTTGCCTTTATACGGCGCGGCGTTGCGGTAATTCCTGCTGTGTATCCATTCGCCTTTAAACGACTCCTGTCCATTGAAATGGGGCTCCTCCGGCGTGCGGTTGACGCCGGTGGCCACCACCACGCAGTTGGATTCCCAGACGTTGCCTTTGGACGTTGTGGTCAGCCACTTGTTGCCTTGTTTGACCACGCTGACCGCCGATTCGCCAAAGTGGGGGTGGATATTGAAATGCCGGGCGTAGTCCTCAAAATAACCGGCCAGCATATGGCGCGGCACAAAACGCGGAAAATGGTCGGGGAAAGGCATATGCGGCAGGCTCGACAACTCCTTGACGGTATGCAGGTGCAGGCGTTCGTAGTGGTGATGCCAGGAAAAGCCGGCTTTATCGCCCTGCTCGATAATTTCAAAATCGAGGCCCTTGTGGCGAAGTTGCCCGGCCATGGCCAAGCCGGCAGGGCCGGCGCCGATGATGAGAATGGGGGTGGATGGCATATATGAGGGTTTGTGAGGGTTTGTGAGGGGTTATGCGACTGAAAGGAGTCCCGTACTGACCAAAGGGAAGTCGGGAAGGGTTTATGAGGGTTTATGAGGGTTTATGAGGGGGGTATGTTTTTTTTACAATGAAAAAGGGATGACGGCCTTTCTTTCAGGCGGATAATCTTCAAAATGGCTGCGGTACCAACGGTGGTGCGCCAGTGCGCGGGGTATCAGGTTGGCCGCGGTCCACACGGCAAACGACAGGGCAGGCCAGTTCCAGCACATCAGCGCAAAACCGCTCCATTCGACAATCTCGCCAAAGAGGTTGGGGCAGGAAATATATTGGAACAACCCACCCCTGGGTATTTTATAACCTGTTTCATCGGGTTTGCGAAGGTGAATGAGGCGATTGTCGGCCCACAGGTTGATACCGGCGCCCGTCGCAAATATCGCAAGGCCGAAAATAAACCGGGGATCCGACAGCCAGGCATTATCGTAACCCGCACCCATTGAGCCCAGCCAGGCGCCGTTGAGATAGCCGTTGACGACATTAAAAAACGCTGCCGAAAGCGCTATCGACAGGGGCATCTTTTTGCCTTTGGTGTGGATACGCAGGGGAAAAATGACGCTTCGGTTGGCGTAATGCGCCATCCACAGTGCAAAAAAGATCCAGGCGGCCGGACTTTTTGCGCCATTACCCGAAAGAAAAAAACAACCGAAAGTCAGCGGCGAAATGATCTCCATGACAATCCAGCCGAGGCGGTTATCGATCATGGGACCCCAGCCGCGACGGGTGTGGCGGCCATAGGGCGCGGCAAATCGTAGCTGGATGGGCGCCAAAACAAGCGCCAGGGCTATCCAGAGTTGGATGGCAAGGGTAAAGTCGATCAATGGGTATTCAGGTTAAGGTTTACTTGGGGTAAAAATAAAAAAAAAGCGCCACTCCGTCCGGAGTAGCGCCCATTGGGTGTTCAATATGTTCATGGCGCAGGCAAAAAGCGCAAATTCGCCTGCCGGGGGTTGAAATTAACGGGGGATTAGCGGCTCACAAAATTGGAGGCGAAAAGCGCGCCATTTTTCACTGAGAGTACCTGTACGAGTTCCTGTCCTTTTTGGCGAACAACGAGGCGGTATTTGCCTTCCGGCAATTGGCTGAGGTCGAGTAATTTGGCATAGCCGTTGCGGTGGTTGACGTTTTCAGCGTAATAGGAAACCCCGTTGCTCAAGTCCTCAATTTTGACAAGCGTATTTTTTAGCCCCAGGTTATTCAGCCGAAGTTCGAGCTTCCGAGCTTGCTGAACCTGGTAGTTGACGGTAATGCCGGGTTCGCCGGCGTTGGTAAAAACCATAGGTGTAGCATAAGCCACCGCCGATACAAAGGCCAGCATTACTGCGGCCAGCATCGTCAATTTTTTCATAACAACAGTTTTTATTACGGGTGATTAATAACAATGCCCCAAATATGAGAGCTTACACTATAAAGAGAGAAAAAATTTGGATGGGATGCATTGAGCAGGCGACGAATGGAGTTAATTAACACGATTTACTGACTTTTCATAGAAATTAGTTTGTTGTTTTTCAAAAAAATGGTTATTCTTGTTTTTATCTGATGCAAAAATATTGTTCACCAAAAATCCAAGAATCATGTATTGCTATTTTTCCCCCCCCCCCGAAATTTAATTTCAAGCGCGCTTGTTTTTCGACTGACCCTGCTCATTGTCAGTTTTGCAACAACAAATGCATTTAGCCAGCCTGTTTTCCAAGCTACTTTGGTTACGATCAATGAACGAAGCGAAGTCGGAATACTGGAAGAGGCTATACAGCATCACCCCTACCAGGTCTTTTTGATCGATACGGACAGTTTGGCAGATTTTTTACAACAGGCTACGGGCGATACTACCTTTTCTTTATCTATCACACCAGGCTGGACTTGGCAACTCACCCTTTCTCCGCACGATATGCAAGGCTCAGCCAGTTTTCCCGTCATAACATATAAAGGCACAGCCGGCGATTCTACTGCAAACAGGGTTGCGCTAACAGCTGCCAGGGATTACCTCAGCGGTACGATTACATACAATGATAAGCGCTACCGCATCGGCCCCGTTTGGGGTATGCTGGGAGATGACTATGCCGGTCATTTTGTGGCAGTAGAAACGCCCCACACCCCGCCAGGTCAACCAGAAAATATGCCCGGCGGAATATTGGAAATCGGCATTGAAGTCGACTACCAATTATACCAGGCTTTTA
>DAINSQ010000289.1:0-3377 GCA_036741235.1 Saprospiraceae bacterium
CGAGTCCGCCCAGTGGCTCTCCAAAAAAGCTCCTTCCATCGAAGGGGCTTTTTTTATTTGGTTATTGGGATTCAAATAACCAAATACCCCCCTCATTCCTACCTTCGTAATAAATTCTCTCCTATATTTGAGCGGCTGTAAAAATCCTGTATTTTATTTGCCAATAATTTTGATTTTGCATCAAAAAATTGCGAAAAGCCTATGCACAACGAATTACAATTCCTTGATTACACGGTCTTCCTGGTATACTTTGTAGTGGTATCGGGTTATGGATACTGGATATACCGGCGCAAGCGCAAAGCGGAAGCCAGTTCAACAGATTTTTTCCTGGCGGAGGGCGCGCTCACCTGGTGGGCCATCGGCGCTTCGCTGATTGCTTCCAATATCAGCGCGGAGCAGTTCATCGGTATGTCGGGGTCGGGTTTTGCCATGGGCTTGGCCATTGCCTCCTATGAGTGGATGGCGGCGGCTACGCTGCTGGTGGTGGCCGTATTTTTCCTGCCGATCTACCTGCGAAACAAAATCTACACCATGCCGCAGTTCCTGGCCGAGCGCTACAACCCACTCGTAGCGACTATCATGGCCGTATTCTGGCTGCTGGTATACATTTTTGTCAATCTCACTTCCATTTTATACCTCGGCGCCCTGGCCGTGAGCACGATTTCCGGGTTTAGCTTCATGACCTGCATCGTCGGTTTATCTGTTTTTGCCATCTTTATCACCCTCGGGGGTATGAAAGTGATTGGTTACACCGACGTTATCCAGGTATTGGTGCTCATCCTGGGCGGTTTGGCTACCACCTACCTGGCCCTCGACCTGGTAGCGCAGCAGTTTGGCGGCGAAGGCATGTGGTCGGGCTTGAGCCTGTTGCGCGAAAAAGCGGATTCCCACTTCCACATGATCCTGGAACCCGGGCAGATGATGATGCCCGACGGCAAGGGCGGTTTTGAAGACGCCTACAACAAACTGCCGGGACTGGCGGTGCTCATCGGCGCTATGTGGATCGCCAACCTCAACTACTGGGGTTTTAATCAGTACATCACCCAGCGCGCCCTCGGCGCTAACCTTAATACAGCCCGTTCCGGATTGCTGTTTGCCGCCTTCCTCAAGTTGATGATGCCTATTATCGTGGTTCTGCCCGGCATCGCCGCTTATGTGTTGTATCAAAACGGCGCTTTCCAGCAGGAAATGACCGAAAACAGCGTGGTGCGCCCCGACAGGGCTTATCCCGTGCTGCTCAACCTGCTGCCTGTAGGCTTGAAGGGGTTGTCGTTTGCGGCCCTCACTGCAGCCATTGTAGCCTCGCTGGCCGGCAAGGTCAACAGTATTTCGACCATCTTTACCCTCGATTTGTATAAAAAGTATTTCAACGCCAGCGCCAGCGAAGCGCAACTGGTGCGCGTGGGCCGCATTGCCATTCTGGTAGCCACCATCATCGGCGCCGCGGTAGCGCCTGCGCTGGCCAATTTCGGACAGGTATTCCAGTACATTCAGGATTTTACCGGGTTGATTTCCCCGGGCGTCGTGGCGATCTTCCTGCTGGGTATTTTCTGGAAGCGCAACACGGCTATGGCCGCGCTGGCGGGCGCACTGGCTACTATTCCTACGGGGCTCATACTCGAAAAAGTATTTGTCGGCATGCCCTTCCTGCACCGCATGGGCTGGACCTTCTTTATCCTGATCGCGCTGATGGTGCTGGTAAGTATGATTGACGCCAAAGGCCGCAAAGTGGATCACCCCATTATCATGGAGCGCACGATGTTCCGCACCTCTACGTCGTTTACCATCGGCATGCTGCTGGTTATCGGCATTCTGACGGCATTGTATGTGGCGTTTTGGTAGATTTTATAAATGACAAGGTTGGTTATTGGGTAGTTTGGAAATTGAAATCAAATAACCCGATAACCAACCCACCGTCCACCCTGTGGCCTAAAACATTCCGCTGTTCTCTTTGTTGCTCCCTGTTGAAAGTATAACTTTGCGGCGCCGCGGGCGTCCGTGCAAAATTTTAACAATGGAGCAACCCGTTCAACCATCAGAAGTTAAGCCTTACGAAGCTGCCGGCAGTAAAAAAAGCCAGGTATCGAGCATGTTCAACCGCATAGCGCCGTATTACGACCTGCTCAACCGGCTGTTGTCGGCGGGTATCGATGTAATTTGGCGTCGCAAAGCACTGCGGGAATTAGCCGATTTGCACCCCCAGTACATGCTCGATGTAGCCACCGGCACGGCCGACGTAGCCATCGAAGCGGCCAGGATGCTACAGCCCGGCAAGATCATAGGCGTAGATATTGCAGCGGAGATGCTCGACATCGGCCGCAAAAAAATCAACAGTCGCGGATTGGGCAAAGTCATCGAATTACAGGAAGGCGATTCAGAGAATCTACCCTTCCCGGACAATACGTTTGATGCGATTACCGTTGCTTTTGGAGTGAGGAATTACGAAAACCTGGAAAAAGGGCTGGCCGATATGCGCCGTGTGCTCAAACCGGGGGGGAAAGTGGTGATCCTTGAATTTTCAAAACCCCAGCTATTCCCCTTCAAACAATTGTTTAATCTCTATTTCAAATACATGCTGCCGCTTATCGGCAGGTTTACGTCCAAAGATCCGCGCGCCTACAGCTACCTCTACGAGTCGGTGCAGGCGTTCCCCGATGGGCAGGATTTTCTGGCTATTATGCAAAAAACCGGTTATACGTCAAATCAATGCAAACCACTTACTTTGGGCATCTGCTCCATTTACACGGGGCTAAAATAATTGCCGCCGCGCTTTTTCTTTGTGTATGGCAGCCTTTGCAGGCGCAGCGCCGCGACCAGGGCAACTACAATTATTACGAGTTCAACCGCAAATCGTATTATTTCGGCATTACGCTGGGCATCAATCGCAGCAGCTTCACGCCGTTTCGCTCGCGCGATTTTATATACAGCGATTCCATCCGCGGCGTCGAGGCGGCCAACGGCCCCGGCTTTAACCTGGGCATCGTGACCAACCTGAAAATCGGCGAGTATTTCGATTTCCGCTTTTTGCCCACGCTCTCTTTTTCCGAGCGCAATTTGACTTATACCAAAACCACCCGCGTGAATAATATCAGCCAGCGCAGCGTGGAGTCGGTTTTTGTTGAAATGCCTTTCCAATTCCGCTATAAATCGGCGCCTTACCGCGATAAACGCTTGTTTATTCTCGCCGGCGTGAAATACGCTTTCGACGTGGCCAGCGATTCGCGCACCCGCCAGGCCGAAACGCTGGTGAAAATCGCTCCCCACGATTTTTCCCTGGAATACGGCGCCGGTATCCAGTTTTTCTTCCCCTATTTTATTTTTTCACCGGAATTCAAGATTTCCCACGGCATCGGCAATACGCTGATCTTTAACCCCAA
>DAINSQ010000290.1:0-1803 GCA_036741235.1 Saprospiraceae bacterium
CAAACCTACAACCTACAACCTACAACCCACAACCTACAACCTACAACCTACAACCCACAACCTATGCAACACGATCGCCGACTTTTTTTGCAGCGCCTGGCCGGGGTGGCGGGCGTAGCGCCTTTCATTCCTTTTTTTGAAACCCGCGCCGGCAGGCAATTGCTCGATGAGCTTGCTTTGCGGCAGGGCGAGGACGCCTGGGCCAGTACCGATGACGAAGATTTCTGGCACCTGGTTCGACAAGCCTACACCGTCTCGCCCAATATTATCAACCTCAACAACGGGGGGGTGTGCCCGCAGCCCAAAGTAGTACAGGAAGCCGTGGAGCGCTACAACCGGCTGAGCAACGAAGCGCCCTCCTACTACATGTGGCAGATACTCGACCAGGGCCGCGAACCACTGCGCCGCCGGCTGGCCGATCTGGCGGGCTGTTCCCCCGACGAATTGGCCATCAACCGCAATTCGTCGGAGGCGCTGGAAACAATAATCTTCGGACTGCGGCTGCAAAAAGGCGACGAGGTAGTGCTCACCAGGCAAGACTACCCCAATATGATTAACGCCTGGAAACAACGCCAACACCGCGACGGCGTGGCGCTCAAATGGCTGTCGTTCGACTTTCCCATCGAAAATCCCAAACAGATTGTGGATACCTTCGTGTCGGCCTTTACGCCCCAAACGAAGGTGGTGCACCTCACCCACATGATCAACTGGAACGGCCAAATCCTGCCGGTTCGGGAAATCGCCCGCGAGGCCCGCAAACGCGGTATTGAGGTGCTGGTGGATGCCGCCCATACTTTTGCCCATTTCGATTATAAAATCCCCGACCTGGAGTGCGACTACTGGGGCGCAAGCCTGCACAAGTGGCTGTGCGCGCCCTTTGGCAGCGGATTGCTGTATGTGCGCAAGGAAAAAATCAAAAACCTGTACCCCCTGCTCGCCGCCGGCGACCCCGAAAGCGAAGACATCCGCAAGTTTGAAAACCTGGGCACCCGCTCGTTCGCTATCGAACAAGGCATCGGCCAGGCCATCGATTTTCACCTGATGATCGGCGCGCAGCGCAAGGAAAACCGGCTGCGCTATCTCAAAAATTATTGGGCGGAGAAAGTCATGGAATTACCCGGCGTTAATGTCGGCACTTCCCTGAAACCCGGCTTCGGCTGCGCTATCGGATTGCTGCAAATAACGGGCAAAACACCCGAAGAGGTGGGCCGCTACCTGTTTACCGACTATAAAATCCATTCCGTGCCCATCGTATGGGAGAATATTAACGGCATACGTATTACACCCAATGTATATACGACTACCAAGGATTTGGATGTGCTGGTGACGGCGGTGCGGAAGCTGGTGAAGCCGTAAATCGGTTGTGGGGTTGTAGGTTGTAGGTTGTAGGTTCTAAGTAGTTGAATGAAACAAACCTACAACTTACAACCTACAACTTACAACTTACAACCTACAACCTACAACCTACAACCCCTACCTCCACCACTCCTCCAGCGAAGCGCCAAAAGCAGCATTCGGCAAATTCACCTTCAGCAGCATAGCCAGAGTAGGCGCAATATCTGCGACGGATATTTTGTGGCTGGTGCGGCCTGCCGGAATGCCCCTGCCATACCAGACCACAGGTACGCGCGTATCGTAATTGTATGGCGAGGCGTGGGTAGTGCCGGTAGTTTGCCAGCCCATTTCGATCCAGCCGGGCTGAAGGATCACCCCCAGGTCGCCGGAGCGCTGAGGGTTATAACCGCGCTGGACGCGCTGCATCACCGGCTCGGTAGCGTCGTAGGCGCTTAGCTGGGCGGCTGT
>DAINSQ010000290.1:1813-3351 GCA_036741235.1 Saprospiraceae bacterium
ACGCCATCCAGGGTCATCAGGTATTCGCCAAAGGCGCGGGCCACCGCCTCGCGGTCCAATTTTGCATCTTCAATTTCGGCGTGATTCAGATACAACTGCAAATTGTCAAAAGCCAGCACCAATTCGCGGCGGAAGCGCTTTTTGCTGAATAACTGCAAGCTATCGGCATTTATTCTGAAATTGCCTACCCGATAGCGCTTATCAATGAGGAACATATGATTATCCGCTGCTGCGTGGTCGGCGCTGAGGAAAACCAGGTAGTTGTCATTGCCCAACAGCGAATCCAGGTAATTCAAAAACAACTCGATTTCGCGGTCGAGCCGCAGGTATTGGTCGGCTATTTCCACAGCGCGGATGGCATACATATGGCCGATATAGTCGGGGGTAGACAGGCTCAGCGTCAGCATATCGGGGTAGGCATCCTGACCGAGGCCTTCCCCTTCAATTGCCGCCCGGGCAAAATCGAAAGAAATCGTATTGCCGGCGGGAATAGCGCGCAACAGGTCGGCGTTGTAGTATTTGCGAAACTGGGAAACCCGGTGCGGAAAAACCGGTTTTTCTTCTCCTTTAAATTTGCCCTCGTAGGGAGAATCGTCGGCGTCGCAGACGGCCGCATAGTCGCCAATGGGGCGCATCAGCGTCCAATCCTCGTTGAGGTAGCGGTCGGCGAGTTCTTTTTGATTAAAATCTTTGACCCACCCCGGCAAATCGTTCATATAATAAGTCGACGAAATAAAATTGCCCGTAGGGCCGTCGAACCAATAGGCGGCGTTGGCCAGGTGGCCGGCGGAGAGGATGGCGCCGCGGTCTTTGAGGGAGATGCCGATTACCTTCGACTGGAAGTTGTTGTGCAGGCGCAGTTCGTCGCCAATCGTAGTAGCCGTCATACGTCGGGGCGACATCTGGCCGTTGTTGGAGGGGCTGCCGACGGTTTGTACCGTTTTATCTTCGGCGCAGTAGACTACTTTTCCTTCTTTGCGGTCAAACCACTCGTTACCGATGATGCCGTGTACCGCCGGATTGGCGCCGGTGAAAACGTGCGCGTGGCCGGGCCCCGTTACCGTAGGCGCATATTCGTAATGCGCGTTGTCGAAAGCATAACCCTGCTGCACCAGCCGCTTGAAACCGCCTTCGCCGTACAAATGCCAAAAGCGGGTGAGATAATCCTGGCGCATCTGATCAGCTACAATGCCTACCACCAGTCGGGGCGGCTGTGCAATAAGCGGAAAAGCGCATAAACAAGCCAAAAGGGCAACGCATAGTTTTCTCCTGTACATGAGTAGTTTTTATATTTAAAAACACAAAAATACGGCGCTTTGACCAGCCCCGGAATAGTTGAGGGTTAAAGGATTGTAAAACGGTAAAATTTTTTTAGCCGGAAAACTTGTGCAAAAAACAGCAGTCATTTACCTTTGCCACGCTTCAGCAGCCACTGTAGCTCAGTCGGTAGAGCAACGCATTCGTAATGCGTGGGTCGGCGGTTCGAGTCCGCCCAGTGGCTCTCCAAAAAAGCTCCTTCCATCGAAGGGGCTTTTTTT
>DAINSQ010000291.1:0-3350 GCA_036741235.1 Saprospiraceae bacterium
CAAGGTGACAAGGTGACAGGGTGACAGGGTGACAGGGTGACAGGGTGACAGGGTGCCAGGGTGACAAGGTAACTTATTTGCTTAACCCCGTGTCACCATGTCACCCTCCCCAAATCCTCCGGCGTATCAATACCGATTGTTTCCAGCGTAGTTTGTCCCACATAAATTCGGTAGCCGGCCTCCAGCCAGCGCAGTTGCTCGAGTGACTCGGCCTGTTCATAGGCCCCGTGGGGTAGTTTTGCCAGCGTTTGCAACACGCTGTTGCGAAAAGCGTAAATGCCGATATGTTTGAAATGGAGTCCTTTTGACAGCCAATTTTCGTGATCCAGGTTGCGCAGATAGGGGATTGGGTGGCGGCTGAAATACAGGGCAAATCCGTTTTTATCGAAAACGACCTTCACGACATTGTGATTAAACAATTGCTGCTCGTCGCCGATTTTTTTAGCCAGCGTAGCAATAGCCAGTTCAGGATACAGGTCGAAGGGTTCAATCACGGCATCGATTTGAGCGGGGTCGATAAAAGGTTCGTCGCCCTGGATATTCACCACCACATCCATTTCCGGGAAAGCCGCAGCTACCTCTGCGCAGCGATCCGTGCCGCTTTGATGTCCGGCGTCGGTATACATCACGTGCGCGCCAAACGTCAGGGCGTGTTCGTAGATGCGTTCGTCGTCGGTAGCGATCACCACATTTTGCAGCAAACTCGCCTTGCCGGCCTGGTTGTACACGCGTTGCAGCATACTTTGGCCGTTAATATATACTAAAGGTTTGCCCGGAAATCGCGTTGAAGCGTATCGGGCGGGTATGATTCCGAGGGTTTTCATATTTTTGCGTTAAAAATAAATACTATGAGCACTACCCAACGCGCCCTGCCGGTTTTTCTCCTGTGGTGCGCCTTTTTGACCAATACCCAGGCAACCGGTGACAGCTTGCGCTATTTGCTGCCCAAAGATACCGTCTTCCTTACGATTGAAGGGGAAGAAAAATATTTTGAGCATCATCTGGAAAGAAAACAGACGTTGTTTTCTCTGTCGAAATTCTACGGTCTTTCTGTTGAGGAACTGTATTACTACAATCCCGGGTTAAAAGAAAAATCGGTACTGGTAGGGCAGGGGGTCCGCATTCCTATTCCCAACCGGGCCATTAAGCGATACAAAGACAATACTTTTCAGGCCAATAAACACGCCTCGGTGTTTTATGTCGTAAAAAAAGGCGATACCATGTTCCGCATTTGCCGCGAGTATTTTCGCATGCCGATGGAGATCATCATGGAGCGCAACAAAATGAGTTCCACTACGCTCAAAGAAGGGCAGCGCATTCATGTAGGCTGGATGAGCACCGAGGGCGTGCCGGAGAGTTTCAGACAGTTTTCAGGCGACCCCAATTCGCGCCGCAATGATGCTATGTCGCGCATTTATCAACGCGAAAAGGTAGCCAAAAAGGAAAAAGAACACCAGGGCGTGGCCTACTGGCAAAAAAACAGCAAAGAAGACTCCGATTTTTACGCCCTGCACCGCCATGCGCCTGTCAATTCAGTGATTGCCGTGACAAACCCTATGAGCAAACGCACTGTTTATGTGAAAGTAATTGGCAGAATCCCCGATACCGTTTACGGCGACGATGTGGTGGTGGTGCTTTCTCCCATTACGGCCAAGGTGCTCAATGCAAAAGATCCAAGGTTTTTTGTGAGGGTGAAATATTGGGAATAATAAGTAGTAGGACAATTATTATTGCCTTGAATGCCATTGGCTACCCTTGTTTGCTCCATCCCTGAAGGGAGCAAAGGCGGCTAATGGCTGGGCTCCCTTTAAGGTAAGGGGTACAACCGGCCACTAGCTGCCTTCTGGGCAAATTGCTATTTAGGTATTAACTTTGTCCTCATATTAAGCTTTACAAATTTTACAAAATGCAATATTACGACAACATTCTGCAAACCATCGGCAATACGCCGTTGGTCAAACTCAATAGGGTAGTGGCCGGGGTACCGGCGCTGGTGCTAATGAAAGTGGAGACTTTCAACCCGGGCCACTCGATCAAAGACCGTATGGCCGTCAAAATGCTGGAAGACGCCGAACAACGCGGCGATATTGCCCCTGGCGGTACTATTATCGAGTGTACCTCGGGCAATACGGGCATGGGCCTGGCTATTGCCGCCGTGGTGAAGGGGTATCGCTGTATCTTTACCACCAGCGACAAGCAGTCGAAAGAAAAAATCGACATGCTGAAGGCACTTGGCGCCGAGGTGATCGTGTGCCCCACCAACGTAGAACCCGAAGACCCCCGCTCGTATTACTCAGTGGCGGCCCGGCTGAGCAAGGAAATCCCCAATTCCTACTGGTGTAACCAATACGACAACCTCTCCAATCGACAGGCCCATTACGAAAGCACCGGACCTGAAATCTGGCGCCAAACCGACGGCAAGATTACGCATTTGATAGTAGGCGTGGGCACCGGCGGCACTATTTCGGGAGTTGCAAAATATCTCAAAGAGCAAAACCCCAATATTCAGGTCTGGGGTGTCGACACCTACGGTTCTGTATTCAAAAAATACCACGAAACCGGCATTTTTGACCCCAATGAGATTTACCCCTATATCACGGAGGGCATTGGCGAAGATATCTTGCCTAAAAACGTAGATTTTTCGTTGATCGACCACTTTGAGAAGGTGAGCGACAAAGACGGGGCGGTGATGGCCCGCCGCATCGCCCGCGAGGAGGGCATTATGCTGGGGTACTCTGCCGGCTCTGCATTGGCGGGGCTGATACAGCTCAAAGACCGCCTCACCAAAGACGACGTGGTAGTCGTAGTGATACACGACCACGGCAGCCGCTACGTCGGCAAAATCTACAACGACGACTGGATGCGCGAACGCGGTTTTCTGGATACGGAATTGCGCGTAAAAGACGTGATCTCCCGCAAAAAAGACAAAAGTTTCTTCACGGTTGACATTGCCGATACGGTGCGTCACGCTTTTCAGTTGATGAAAGACCACGATATCTCGCAACTGCCCGTCACCAAAGACGGCGTTTTTGTCGGCGCTGTTACCGAAAGTTCGGTGTTGACCTATTTATTGGAGAATCCGATACAAAATACAGAGAAATCAGTGGAGACGGTAATGGGCGAGCCTTTCCCCATCGTCAGCGAGGACCTGCCTTTCAACCAACTGAGTAAGTACATCAGCCGGACGATTCCCGCTGTGTTGGCCAAAGACAAGGCCGGGGAGATGCATATTTTGACGCAGTATGATATTATTCAGGCAGTTTAGTAATGTGCTGATGGGTTAATGTGCTGATGGGTTAATGTGCTGATGTGCTGATGTGCTGATGGGTTGATTGTTATAATTATTTAAT
>DAINSQ010000292.1:0-3327 GCA_036741235.1 Saprospiraceae bacterium
GTCAGTACGGGACTCCCCCGACTTTTAGTCGGGACTCACTTCGTTTGCTTTCAGTTGCATAAACCTATAAACGAACTGTAACCTACAACCTACAACCTACAACATCAAAAATCAAACATCCCTCCCTCTCTCTCTCTCCCACTCCCTCACTCCCCATCCGGCCTGGCTTCGCTGCCTGCCAGGATACCCCCGTCGATCGTGAGTTCTATGCCGGTCACATAACGCGACTCATCGGAAGCCAGGTAAAGGGCCCCGTAGGCTACGTCCATAGGGTCGCCCATGTAGCCTAAAGGTATGCCTTTTTCTATGGAGTGGAGTACTTTCTTACGGTGCTCGCCTTCGCCCAGGTAAGGCTCCCACATCGGCGTCAGGATGGCCGCCGGGTGTATGGAATTGCATCGGATGCGGTAGCCTTTTTCGGCGCAATATAGCGCAACGCTTTTAGAGTGATTGCGCACGGCTGCTTTGCTCGAAGCATAGGCCACGGCGCCGGGAATGCCCACAATTCCGCTGCGAGAAGAAATATTCACGATGCTGCCGCCGCCCCGCTGTTTCATCCAGGCTATAGCGTATTTGCAGCCAAGGGCTGTACCGGTGAGATTTACCCGGTGCACCTCGTCCCAGGAGTCCAGGTCGAAAGACTCGGCGTCAAAAGGGCCGCTTGTCTCCATGAACCCGGTGATGCCGGCGTTGTTGACTACAATGTCAATTCCTTGATGGTGCAGCGATATGTATTCGCTTGCAGCCTGCCAATTGCTATCCTCGCGCACGTCAAGGCGCAGGTATACGCAGCGCTCGCCGAGCTGGGCCGCTATGGCGGCGCCGGCTTCATCCCTGATATCTGTAATAATGACAAAGGCGCCCTCCCGGTGAAAGAGCCGGGCAATGGCCTCCCCGATGCCCCGGGCAGCGCCCGTGATGAGCGCGGTTTTTCCTGCAAGTCTGGACATAACAATGATTTTGAGCCCCGGATAAATCAGCTTTACTGTTTAACTTTTTCGCCAAACAACTTCTTGAATTTCTGTACTTTAGGCGTGATTACAATCGTGCAGTACGGGTTTCTGTCGCCCACATTGTTGTAATAATCCTGGTGGTAGTCCTCTGCCGGATAAAAAGCTTCAAAAGGCGCGACTTCCGTCACGATGGGTTTTTCCCATATCGCCGCCGCCGTCTCCTTAATTGATTTTTCGGCTTCGGCTTTTTGTTTTTCATTGTGATAAAAAATAGCCGATCGGTATTGAGGGCCTACATCATTGCCCTGGCGATTGAGGGTGGTGGGGTCGTGAATATTCCAGAATATCTCCAGTATTTCTTCAAATGAAATCACTTGGGGATTGAATTTGATTTGCACCACTTCGGCGTGTTTGGTGGTACCGGTGCAAACGGTTTTATAGTCGGCAGTTTCGGCAGTGCCGCCGGAATAGCCCGATTCTGCCGCGTAAACGCCCTGTACGTCGTCGAAAACGGCTTCTATACACCAAAAACACCCCCCGGCAATTGTGGCGGTTTCCAACTGGTCGGGCGGCAGGGTGTCGAGCGCGGCATTGATCTGCGATGAACGGTTGTCAGTCATGGTGTTCGTGTTTTTGTAAGTGCAAGACAAAAGGGGGAGCCCCAGTAATAAAACTTTGAAAACATTCCATTTGAGCATAAGCCGGTATTTTTTTACAAATATGAGCGCAATACGCTTTAGTAAAAGGTATAACAGCCGACGTTTGGACTTGTTGTACTGTGGTTATTCACAGCGTCAACGTCACGCGCTGTGGCACTCCGTTTTACTCCGTTTAACTCTGTGGAAAAAAATAAAAAACGCTAACCTTCCATCACCGATTGTTGAAAAACCAGGTGCATTTTGGGCATGTCAGGCGACAGCAGTGATAAAAACAGTTGCAGCGCCTTGCGTTTATCGTCGTCAAGTTGATAACTAATGTTTTGGGTGTAATACTCCTGCAAATCGAATTGCGGATGTGGCCGCGGAATGAGATAGATCAACTCCGGGATGGCATTGATGCCTAATTGCAGGGCTTCATTAAATTCGGCGACAAAATCTTCGGGTAGCGGTTTGTTGCTCACCCAGGCGGCAAATACAAACGGCAGTCCGGTGAGCGCCATCCAGGCGGCGCCCAGGTCGTATACGTAGGGATACTGCAGGTCGAGCCCAATGGTGCGGTCGCCAATGACCAGTGCTCCTGTTTTTCCCTTTATTTGGTTTTCAAAACCGGGCGTAGCTGGTATTAACTGCGGATGCAATTTCCAGTATTGTTCGAGTAATATTTTTACCAACTGGACCGAGGTTCTGGAGTGGTAGTCGAGGTAGATGGCCTCCAATTGCTCCAATGGCTGCTCGGCGTAGATGCAAACGGTTTTTACTGCGCCCACGGTACCGATGCAAAAGTCGGATACCAACTGCGGGCTTGACAGTTCGGGGATGACGGCTACCGGCACCAACCCCAGGTCGGCTTCGCCGCTTTCGAGTTTCTGTGCACACACAGATGGAATATCGAGTTGAAGCTCAATTTTTTCGCTAACTCGACTTTTAAACAAGCCGTATAGCAACGGTTTGGTGTTGAGATAACTTACTGCGGTGACTTTGAATTTGTCGTTTGCCATTTGCTTATCGCGTGAGAAAACGCTCTTCCTTCAGCAATTGCAAGTGCCGGGTATCGTTTTCGAGTTCAAAATGAAATTGTTGTCCGTCGAAGTGGGCTTTCCACAATCCGGTATTGTCGTGTTTGAGGTTGTTCATTTCACTGAGCGGCCATTGTTTGAGCAGGCACACCAACGCGCACATGGCGCGGCCGTGCGAGCATACAAGTATGTGTTGCTCTTGTCGCTGTTTGAGGTGGTCTATAAAGCGACCAATGCGTTCGCCTAGTTCGGCGGCGCTTTCGGCGCCTTCCAGCCGGGCGTCGTAGTTGCCGGCGTTCCAGCGTTCCTTGACCTTTTTATAGGCTTCGTGCATACTCTGACTGCTAGGCCGCCCTTCGAAGATACCCCAGTTCATTTCGTTGAGTTCTTCCCACTGCTCCCAGGGCTTGCCCTGTTCTATAAACGGCCAGGCCGTTTGGTGGGTGCGCCGTAGCCTGGAGGTGAATACTACTTCAAATGGAACCTGTTTGTACCATTCGAATAAGGCCGCAGCCTGCAACTTCCCGTATTCGTTGAGATGCGCGTCTACGCCGCTGCCTTGTACAACGCCAAGCCGGTTGTACTCCGTCTCTCCATGCCGAACGATGTATATGGTTTTGTGCATTGAAAATCTTTTTTTGAGGGGTTATGAAAGGTTATGAGGGGTTATGAGGGGTTATGAGGGGTTATGAGGGGTTA
>DAINSQ010000293.1:0-3263 GCA_036741235.1 Saprospiraceae bacterium
CTAAAGCAAGTAATCGCCTAAGATCTCAAAACAACCGCAACTGCGCCGACTTATGGTATTCGTGCAGTTCGAGGTTGTATGGCGGCAGGCTGCGGCCCTCCAGGAATTTCTTTTTGGCCAGCTTGTACTGCTGGTTGATCATCTCTGCAATATTGCCCTCTCCGCGCATGCGCTTGCCGAAGCGCGAATCGTTGAGCTCGCCGTTGTGGCAATCTTTGATGCGGTTGAGCACCCGCTGTGCCCGGTCGGGCATATTTTTTTCCAGCCAATCCGTAAAAATGGGGCCTACATCGCCGTTGAGGCGCACAATGGAGTAGCCGGCGCCCAGCGCGCCACGGTCGGCAACGGCTTTGACCATATCAAACAGCTCGTGGTCGTTGAGGCCCGGAATAATCGGGGCCAGCATGGCCATTACCGGAATGCCTGCCTGGTTAAGCGCTTCTATGGTATCTAAGCGTTGTTTGACGCTGGCGGTGCGCGGTTCGAGGCGTTGGCGGAGCTTTTCGTCGAGGGTAGTCACGGAAATGACCGTATGCACCAGATTGTGTTCGGCGAGTTGCCTGAGCAGGTCGATATCGCGGCGGATGAGGCTGTTTTTGGTGATAAGGCCTACCGGGTGGCGGTATTTCCAGCAAACTTCAAGGATGGAACGGGTGATTTTCAACTCTCGTTCGATGGGTTGGTAACAATCGGTATTGCCGGCCAGCATGACAGGGGCGGCTTTCCAGCGGGGCGAGCGGAATTTTTCCTCCAGCAAAGCCGCTGCGTTGTGCTTGACCAAAATTTTTTGTTCAAAGTCCAATCCGGCGCTATATCCCCAATAAGGGTGCGTATTGCGCGCATAGCAATACACGCAGCCGTGTTCGCAACCCTGGTAGGGGTTCATGGAGTAGGGGAGCGGGATATCGGGGCTGGTGACTTCGTTGATGATGGTTTTGGGGTGTACGTCGATGTATTGGGTTGCAATTTGAGGTTGTTCTTCTTCCGCCTGCGACCAGTCGATGGGTTGGTCATCGTAGACGAGCTTGTGGTAGGGATTGGCCGTGTTGATCTGGGCGCCCCTTCCTTTCAGGTATGGCTTGTCTTGCTGGTTTTCTAGTCTGGGCATAAAAATTTGGTCATTGAACTACAAATATAACAAATAGTTTATTTTTTAGCAATTATTTGATTGAATAAGCACAGGTAGAGGATGTTTTTGATAAACAGCAGTCGAATACTGCCAGAGAGGCCGTCTGGCGGCTATGTACGACGGGTATTGCGAAACGCCCGCTGACACTATGCATACCCCTTCGCCTGCAAGCGAAACAACTCTGCGTATTTCCCGTTTTGCTTCAGCAATTCTTCGTGCGAGCCGATTTCAAGCAGTTGGCCGTTTTCTAGGAAGAGGATGCGGTCGGCCATGCGCACGGTAGAAAAGCGGTGGGAGATCAGCACCGCCGATTTGTCTTCGATGAGCTCAGAGAATCGAACGAATACTTCGTGTTCGGCACGGGCGTCGAGGGCGGCGGTGGGTTCGTCGAGGATGAGCAGTTGGGCGTTACGCATGTAAGCGCGGGCCAGGGCAATTTTTTGCCATTGGCCGCCGGAGAGCTCGGCGCCGTTTTCGAAACGTTTGCCCAGCAATTGGTTGTATTTTTCGGGCAATTCTTCTACTACGTGGTGGGCCAGGCTCTTACGCGCGGCGTCTTCGATGTGGGCGAGGTCTTCTACCCTGCCGATATTGCCGATGGCGATGTTATCAGCGGCTTTGAGTTGGAAGCGCACGTAATCCTGAAAGATGATGCCGATGTTATCGCGCAGTTGAGTCAGGTCGTAATCCCGCAAATCGACGCCGTCGAGCAGGATGCGGCCTTCGGTGGGTTCGTAAAGGCGGGCCAGGAGTTTGACCAGCGTGGTTTTACCGGCGCCGTTTTCGCCTACCAGCGCGAGTTTTTCGCCTGCTTTTAACGTAAAAGACAAATTGCGTATCGCCCAGCGTGTATTGCCGGGGTATTTGAAGCTTACCTTTTCAAAAATAAAGCCTTCTTTAACCTTTTCCGGAAAAGGCAAAGCGTCCGCTTTTGAGCGAATTTCGGGTTGGATGGCAAAAAAGTCGAACAAGTCCTGGAGGTACAGGGCGCCTTCGGCAATACGCGAAAAACGCAGCATGACGCCCTGCAACAGCCCCTGCATACGCCCGAACGACCCCGACAAAAACGTGAGCGTACCCACCGTGATGCTGCCGCTGATCGCTTGCGCGATGATGAATGCGTAAGCGCCGTAATACGACAGCGTGCCGAGCATCGACAGTATGCTGCCCCACCCCGCTCTGCGCAGGGCCAGCTTGCGGTTGGCCGCATAATACCGCAGCGATAACGCCTCAAAGCGGTCGGCGATAAAATCCGAAAGGTTGAAAATCTTCACTTCCTTTGCGGTCTGGTCGCTGGCGCCGATATAGCGCAGGTAGTCCAGCTCGCGGCGCTCGGGCGTCCAATTGCGCGTAAGCGAATAAGATTGCGAGTTGAAATAGCTTTCGCCGATAAAAGAAGGGATAACCGCCAACACCAAAATGAGGATCAGCCAGGGATTAAACGCGACGAGGCCGGCGCCCAGGAACAACATAGTAATCGTATCCTGTACTTGCGAGAGCACTTGCGACATCAGCACCGTTCGGCCCAGCGTCTGCCGGCGCGCGCGTTCCATTTTATCGTAAAAATTGGCGTCTTCAAATTGGTACAGGTCGAGCGTAGCGGCGTGGCGGATGAGGTCAACCGAGGTTTTATTGGCCACCAGGTCGCCCAGCAGGCTGTCCATGAGGCCGATACCCCGGTTGATGAGGTCGGAGCCTACAGCCAGGGCGAGTTCGACGGCCACCATCGTCCAGAGGTAGGAAGTTTCCGTATCTTCGCGGTTGATGAGCCGGATGACGGCGTCGATGATCTCTTTGCCTACGTAGAGCATTGACAGGGGAATGGCCGACTGCACGAGCCGCAGCCCCATGTTGCCTACGGCCAAAACCGGGCTGGTATCCCAGATTACTTTGAAAAACCGGGGTACGTTGCGCAGGGCATTGAGCTGGTCTTTGAACGAAGCGGTCGAGTTTTGGGTTGACATGTAGCTGACTTGGTTTACAGGGAAACAACTCGGAGGGGCCGGGGGTTGAGTGTGGGAGTGTGGGAGTGTGGGAGGGAGAGATGCGGGGACTTTTTGACTCGGCGATCTTTGCCGGTCGTTGAGCGGAGTCGAAACGACCAATCCCGGGCAGGAGGCGACTCCCAAGCCTT
>DAINSQ010000294.1:0-3228 GCA_036741235.1 Saprospiraceae bacterium
TTACAAAACTAATGCTGTTTATCCTTAAAGTCAATACCTCGATTGGGGTATTTTTGCATAATTTCGATCTGGCAATATGTAGTGCACGTCGCCACGTCTCGACCATGATTTTTTCGACATAGCGCCACGCTATTGACGGGGTTCGTATCCAGGCTAAAGTCATGCCCAAAATCAGGTGGCGCGAGTTCTAAGAGCGTGTTTGGATTTTCGTGATTGTGCGAAAGCGAGCAAATATTGTTTTAGAGGAGGCGCATTTTGCAGACGTAGCCGGCAGCTACGGCGAAAAAATGCAACGATGTATAAAACAATATTTGCCGTTTGCAGCCAAATCGAAGATTCGACGAAGTCAATTGACGAATGTCCAAACACGCTCTAAATATCCGATTTTATTATTTCCCCACATTACCCAATATTCGAGAAGGCTTCGTATGTTTTTCATTTTCAGCCAGATACGGAACTGTCATTTGCGTTAGCTTATCAAGCAATATCGGATCATCACAGCTATTGATCAGGCTAATCAGTACCGGCAATAACGCTTCCGGCATTCCCCCGCCTTTTATCATTTGTATAGCCAATAAAACCTGCTGCCGCTGTCCGCTTGTCAGCAAACGCCGCAGCATATCCAGTTTTTCGGCAGGCGGATCAAGCGCCAGATAGCGGCCTTCGATGCGGTCGAGCCATTTTAGTAGCTCGCGTTCGCCTATAAATATATATGGTCTGTTTTTTAATACGGGCAATTGGATCGGAGCCGCGCCTAGCAATAGGTGGGTGGTGGTTTTATCCACCTTTTCTCTCCATTGGATGCCTTGTTGTTGTAAACGCGCTTCTATGTCGTGGTATCTGACCAGGCAATCGCCCAATGGCGTAATAACGGCGCCGGTAGTCAGTTGAGCGGGGCGCAACTCGTACAAATACGCTCTGATGGCTGCCGTCAGTTCCGGCCACGATAAATTCAGCAGCTTCGACAAGTCGACAGCCGGTAAAGTAAGCCAGTCAACCGCTGTTGCGCCTTCCAGCCATTGCCACAGCAGGCTGCGCAATGCGGGCGGCAGGCGATGTTGCAGGCAAAAGTCGAGCAATTCGTCGAGTGCGGCGTTTTTTTCGGCGGGGGCTATTCCGCGAAGCCGCCGGAGCGACGGTAACCGCCAGACGCCGGCAGCGGGGGGCGGGGGATTGACTCCACCGAGGTCGAGTTCTTCCATTTGCAGCAGTTTTCCCAGGGCGGCAGGTAGCTTGGTCAAGGGGTTGTCGGATAAATCGAGCTTGCGCAATTTGGTCAGTTTGCCGAGGGCGGCGGGCAGGGTCGTCAGGGCGTTGCGCGAGAGATCCAGCTCCTGCAACTGCGCGTTATGGCCCAGCGCCGCCGGCAATTGCCGCAATTGATTGCCGCCGAAGCGCAGCCGCGCCAGCCAGGGCGCGCGAAGCGCCGCTGTGGGCCAGCGCCCGATGGCATTTTGCGATACGTCGAGCTCGCGCAGGGTCAGGCACCTGGATAAGGCCGCCGGCAGCGCGCCAAGCCGGTTATCACTCAGGTTTAATACGGAAAGCCGCTCGAGTTTGCCAATGGCCGGCGACAGTTTTTTGATGGCATTGTGGGAAAGGTCGAGCTGATCGAGCTGTGTCAGGCGGCCGATAGCCGCCGGAATTTCAACCAATCCGCAGTTGCGTATGCGCAAAATTCGAAGGTTTTTTAAGGCCGATATCTCCCCCCACCAGTCGCCAGGCGCCTGATCTTCCAGGATTAATTCCGTCACGTTGTCGCCCAGGGTTTGTGCCTGGGCTATGCTTCGGGCTGTCATGTTGTGTCGGTTCTCTGTTGTAGGTTGTAAGTTGTAGGTTGTCGGTTCTATGTTGTAGGTTGTAAGTTGTATGTTTTTTTTAATTTACACACTTTCACACCTCACACCCACACCCCAACCCAATCTCATGGGTTTATGAGTTTATAGGTTTACGCAAAGTCCAACAGTCGCAAAGTTGCTTTCAAAAACGTTGTTATGAACGTAGTAAATTCGGCATTTCTGCCGTATCTTTATGAGCCTGTTTATTAGTTAGAACGCCCAATTGGTTACATTGCTTAATCAATTTAATGTCAATATTATGAAAAATCTCTTGATTGTATTGTTACTAGTAGGCAGTAGCCAGATTATCATGGCGCAGCAGCAAAGCTGGAAAGAGCTGGACGATTTTCACATGGTGATGTCGCAAACTTTCCATCCGGCTGAAGACGGCAATTTCAAACCCATTATGGAGCGCTCGGGCGAAATGGCCCAAAAGGCAGCCGTTTTGAAAAAATCAAAAATTCCAGCCGCCTATAATAAAGAAGGCGTGAAAAAATCGGTTGCGCTGTTGGCCAAGGAATCCAAGGCGCTCGATAAAATGGTGCAGCGCAAAAAATCGGAAGCCGAAATTAAAACTGCTTTATTTGCCCTCCACGATCGCTTCCACGAAGTGATGGAGAAGTGTAATCATTGATTGTTCTCTGTTGTAGGTTGTAAGTTGTAGGTTGTAGGTTGTATGTTTTTACCTACAACTTACAACCTACAACCTACAACCTACAACCTACAACCCACCATATGTCTAAACCGCTCATCCTTGCATGTATAATCCTTGCAATCACCTTCTCCGCCTGCGGCGGCAGCTCCGACAAATCCGCTACTGCAACAACAGCAGAAAAGCCGGCCGCCGAAGTCCGGGCGGGGTATGGCGACCCTCCGCATTCGCCGGAATTTCTTGCCGCGCTGAAGAGCGTTGATTATCCTGAAAAGATTCAGCTTGAAAAGGATTACATGCTGATAGGCGCCGATACGGCTGTTTTTCCCACCCAACTGGCGTTGGGCAAAGTTTATCTATTTTCCGGCGACGGCGGCGGCAAGTCTTATCGCTTGAAAGTAACAAGGATTAATCTCACCTCGCTGGATTACGAATTCCAGCTATACCGCCTGGGCAAGCCGCCCTACAACGAAAGTGGCCGCGCCAACCTCGGCGCCATGTTTTTCCTGGCCGACGAAGTGGATGAAGACGATGAAACCAACGAAGCCTACGGCGCCGCCGAGTATACCCGCAATGCAGGCAACTGCTGGTTCAATATACGCCTCGGCCACGAACCCGATCACAACGGGCAATTGCGCGCAGAAGTGAGGATGGGCTGCGAAAAGGATAATCCCGATCTGACTATCGAAGACAGCCCGACGTTGAGAGAGCGGTAATTTTTTAATGTGCTGATTTGCT
>DAINSQ010000295.1:0-3199 GCA_036741235.1 Saprospiraceae bacterium
CGAGCGCCAAAAAAGGCTGGGAATACTGAGCTTTGACGAAGAAAGGCGTGAACGCGCAAAAATTACAAATTCAGCACTGGAGTTATATAACGGACTTCAAGAACAACCAAAGGAAGAGGCTTCCTCAACACCTAAAATGGTCGTTTCTAAAAAAGCGGCAAAAATCTATTTCTCTTATGCCTGGGGGGACAATGATGAAGCAGGCGAGAGTCGCGAGCAAATTGTAAATGATCTCTATGAATCTTTGAAAGAAGGTGGTTTTGATGTGCGCAGGGACAAGATGAATATTGAATACGGGGGCCTGATTAGCGAGTTTATGAAGGAACTTGGCGCTGGGGATTTGGTAGTGGTTTTCATGAGTGATAAATATCTTCGCTCTGTATATTGTATGTGGGAATTGTGTGAAATATACAGGAACAGCCTTGCCGAAAAGGAAAAATTCACATCTCGCATTTTGCCGGGCCGTGTTGAAAATCTCTCCCTGGATAAGCCCAAAATCTTGATGGAATACCTGAAACACTGGAAAGATTA
This sequence comes from Saprospiraceae bacterium, assembly GCA_036741235.1. Taxonomy (GTDB): domain Bacteria; phylum Bacteroidota; class Bacteroidia; order Chitinophagales; family Saprospiraceae; genus JABWBR01. The sequence goes on from DAINSQ010000295.1 coordinate 532, forward strand.
TTTTGAAGAATGGAATGAAATGGTTAGAGAATATCCCCAGCAAGTAGGAAAACCCCAGCTTGAAGCGTTTGAAAAATCACGTACCGTCAAAGATAAATTTGGTGAGGTTGTTGGCTATTTTAATGATATGAATGCCAAAACGCAGACGATACTGCGCGATAATGATTTCGGGGAGGTTAAAGAATCTATTCTGGCCAGGCTGAAAGGACTTTCCCGAAACTGATTTTTGATCGGTCCGGCTGCGGTGGGCTCTGGTTGCTCGGTAAGATGGCAACCAGTAGCGCAATATCATGAGCTCCCTCTCCCCCCCTCTCTCCCTCCCCTTATCACCCCTCCAGCACCTGCAACTTGGCAAACTTCAGCATAATTCGCTTTTGGGGGGTATCGGTGAGGTCTTTGAATTCGATAGTAGCGATGCGGTTATCCTTGCCGCCATCGATGGCGATGACCTTGCCCTCGCCGAATTTGAGGTGCAGCACCCGCATGCCCGCCTGGATACTCTCGCTGGGGCTCGGCTTAAACGTGGCGGGGTCAACGGCGGGGCCGCTGGGGGCGGCGGCGCGGCGAGCGAAGTTGCCCATCACTTTGGCTGTGGGGGCGCCGCCGGCGTAGGTTTCTTCTGTGCCGGCGCGGTTGCGGGTAGAGAGACTGGCGGTGCTCTCCAGCACGTCGCGGGGCAGTTCGTCGAGAAAGCGGCTGGGCTCGTTGAAGCGCATCTGGCCGAAGCGGTAACGGCTGTTGGAGTAGGTGAGCGTGAGGTGCTGCTCGGCGCGGGTGATCGCCACGTAAAAGAGGCGGCGTTCTTCGTCGAGGCCTTCCGGGTTATCCATGGAGAGGAAGGAGGGAAATAGCTTTTCTTCCAGTCCTACGATGAATACCGACTTAAATTCGAGGCCTTTGGCCGAGTGCGTCGACATCAGGGTGATGAAGTCGGGGTTATTGTCGGCTTCGTCGAGGTCGGTGAGCAGAGCGATATTCTGGAGGTAGGCGGCCAGCGATTTGTCGGCGGCAGACTCGGTTTCGAGGTCTTCTTCTACGAATGACTTGATACCGTCGAGCAGTGCGTTGGCGTTTTCGAGGCGGGCCATGCCTTCTATGGTAGTGTCTTCTTTGAGGTGGCTGAGCAAGCCCGAGCCTTTGGCGATGTAGGAGGCTACTTCATAGGCATTGCCATTCAATGCTGCCGCTTTTTGAATCAATGCAATAAAATCGCCGATGGCGTTTTTGGCGCGGGTAGAGGCTTCCACCAGCGGCAGGTTGTCCCACATCGTCGTATTGGTAGCGCCGGCCATTTCGCTGACTTTGTCGATGGTGGCGTCGCCGATGCCGCGTCGTGGGTAGTTGAGTACGCGGCGCAGGGCTTCTTCGTCTTTGGGGTTCACCACAAGGCGCAGGTAGCCCAGCAGGTCTTTGACTTCCTTGCGCTGATAAAACGACAGGCCGCCGAAAACGCGGTAGGGCAGGTTGTAGCGGCGCAGGTATTCTTCAAAGATGCGCGACTGGGCGTTGGTGCGGTAAAGGATGGCGATATCGCCGTTGCTCAGGTGGAAACGGTTTTTCTGCTCCACGATCGTATCGGCAACGCGCCGTCCTTCCTCGTTGTCGGTCATGGCTTTGATCACCTTGATCTTTTGGCCCAGACCTTTACTCGACCATATTTGTTTGGGGATCTGGCGTTTGTTGTAAATGATGATCTCGTTGGCCGCCTGTACGATCTGTTCGGTGGAGCGATAGTTTTGTTCCAACTTAAACACCCGGATGCCGAAGGGTTTGAAATCGTCTTCAAAATCCAGGATATTCTGAATTGTAGCGCCGCGGAAGGCGTAGATACTCTGGGCGTCGTCGCCCACCACGCAGATATTACGAGGGCTGCCTTCGTATTGCACGAGCTTGCGAACAATGGCGTATTGGAGGTGGTTGGTATCCTGAAACTCGTCTACCAGCACATACTTGAATTTGGCGCGGTATTTTTCGAGTACGCCGTCGGGGTTGGTGTGCAGTAATTCATATAGGCGGTAGAGGAGGTCGTCGAAGTCCATGGCGCCCGAGCGTTTACAGCGGGCGGTATATTTTTCGTAAATGGCATAGATCTGCGGCATATTCGCCTGGCGGTCCTGCAGGCGCAGGTTTTCGTCTTCGGCATAGCGGCGTGGGGTAATGAGATTACTTTTGGCCGACGAGATGCGCGAGCGCACGTTGTTTACATTATAGACGGTGGGGTCGAGGTGCAGCTCTTTGATAATAGCGCTGATAACGCTTTTGGTATCGTCGGTATCGTAAATGGTGAAATTGGCCGGATAACCAATTTTGTCGGCTTCTACGCGCAGGATTCGAGCGAAGATGGAGTGGAAAGTGCCTGCCCATACCTTGTCGGCTTTGTCGCCCACAATCTTGTCGATGCGTTCTTTCATTTCCCGGGCGGCCTTGTTGGTGAAAGTAAGGGCCAGGATTTCCCAGGGCGCCACGCCTTTTTCGATGAGGTGGGCTATGCGAAAGGTAAGTACGCGGGTTTTACCTGAGCCGGGGCCGGCTACTACGAGAACGGGTCCGTCGGTGGTCGTCACCGCCTGCCGTTGCACGTCGTTGAGTTGGGATAGGTAGTCGGACATGGCTGTTGTAGGTTGTAAGTTGTAAGTTGTAGGTTGTAGGTTGTAGGTTGTAGGTTGTA
>DAINSQ010000296.1:0-3121 GCA_036741235.1 Saprospiraceae bacterium
ACAACCGGCAACAATCCAGCATGGCCTTGAAGATTCCCTTCGGGAAAGACAAAAAGATATGACCAAAAAAATCCGTGGAATCCTTCAAATCCGAGTAATCCGTGATTCAGACAACCAGGCCACGTTGTCTGAATCACGGATTACTCGGATTAGCCGGATTTCACGGAAAGGAAAAAACGAGGGGATAATTCAGGAGGCGATTAGAAATCGCCGCCTGAAGTGCCAAGTAACTGGCAAAAGTTGCACAGTCGCTCTGCTACGCGCATCCCAGTTGCGCAAGGGCCTCCTCCAGGTTTTTCACCTTGGCCTGGCCGTCGGCCAGTTTTTTGCGTTCCATTTCCACCACATTAGCGGGAGCGCTGCTGACGAATCGATCGTTGTTGAGTTTTTGTTGAACGCTGTTGACAAAACCCTGGTGATAGACGAGTTCTTTTTTCAGTCGTTCGCACTCTTCGGTGTGGTCGATTTGTTGGTTGAGGACGACGTAGAATTTCTCGGCGCCGGCCAGGAAAGACACCGTATTGGCCAGCTCGCCGGTGCTCGTTTCGAGTCGTTCCAGGTTGGCCATTTTGGTAATCATCTCGCGGATGCCGGGCGTATTCAGGAAAGCCTGGGCGGCAGGGGTTTCCTGGACAAAAACGACGAGTTGGTCTTTGACTTTGATGCCTTTGTTGTTGCGTATTTCACGAATGGAGGAGACCACAGTTTTGGCTTCCTCGACTTTATTGATCAGTGCTGAATCGGCTACGAGGGGGGCCGGCCATTGGCTGGCGATGCAATCCTCGCCTTCGAGGCGGTCGCGGAGCTGGTGCCAGATCTCTTCGGTGACAAAAGGCATAAAGGGATGCAGCAGGGTCATCATCACCTCAAAAGCGTCGAGCGTGCGGTCGTAGGTAGCCTGGTCTATGGGTTGCCCGTAGGCGGGTTTGATCATTTCGAGGTACCAGGAGCAAAAGTCGTCCCAGATGAATTTGTACAGTAGCAGCAGGGCATCCGACAGGCGGTAGTCGGCAAACAGTTCGTCGAGCTGTGCGATCACCGATTGCATTTTCTGGTGCAGCCACTCGGCGGCCAGTTGGTTGTTGGCGGCGGTAGCGGCATCGACGGGGGTGGGGGAGAGTTCCCAGCCTTTTACGAGCCGCAGGGCGTTCCAGAGTTTGTTGCAGAAATTGCGGCCGGTTTCGCAGAGTTTTTCGTCGAAGAGCAGGTCGCCGCCGGCGGGGCTGCTCGAGAGCAGTCCGTAGCGCACGCCGTCGGCGCCGTAGTCGTCGATGAGTTGGAGCGCATCGGGGGAGTTGCCCAGCGATTTGCTCATCTTGCGGCGCTGCTTGTCGCGCACCATGCCGGTAAAATACACGGCATTGAATGGGCGCTGCCCCTTGAATTCGTAGCCGGCCATGATCATGCGGGCTACCCAGAAAAAGATGATATCCCAGCCCGTTACCAGCAGGGAAGTGGGATAGTAGTAGCTGATCTCGCCGTCGGGTTTATTAAAGCCGTCGAAAACGCTGATCGGCCAGAGCCAGGAAGATGCCCAGGTATCGAGCACGTCTTCGTCCTGGCGCAGGTCGTCAAGCGTAAGCGCGGGGTTGCCGGTTTGTTGGCGGGCCTGTTCGAGGGCGGCTTCGGCGGTTTCGGCTACAAAAATATGGGTTTCTTTGTTGAAGGCTTCCGACTTGAGGTACCAGGCTGGAATGCGGTGGCCCCACCACAACTGCCGCGAGATGCACCAGTCGCGCAGGTTTTCCATCCAGTTGCGGTACAGGTTCTGGAAGCTGGGCGGGTAAAACTTGATTTCATCCTCCATTACGGCTTTGAGGGCCGGATCGCGCAGGGTCGACATTTTGACGAACCATTGCAGGGAGAGTTTGGGTTCTACGACGGTTTGGGTGCGTTCCGAACGGCCGATATTGGTGATATAGTCTTCAACTTTGACGAGGTTGCCGCTTTCTTCGAGGGCGGGTTTCATGCGTTTGCGGGCTTCAAAGCGATCGAGGCCCACGATAGGCGCGTAGGTACAGGCGTCGCTCATTCGCCCGTCGTCGGCTATTGTGTCGATGACAGGCAGGTTATGGCGCTGTCCGATTTCGTAGTCGTTGGGGTCGTGGGCGGGGGTGATTTTGAGGGCGCCGGTGCCGAATTCGATGTCTACGTATTCGTCGGCGATAACGGGGATGGCCCTGTTGATCAGGGGGATGAGCACGTTTTTGCCGATCAGCGACTGGTAGCGTTCGTCTTTGGGGTTCACGGCGATGGCCACGTCGGCAAAGATCGTCTCGGGGCGTTGGGTGGCGATCACCACGCCGTCGCTGCCGTCTTCGCCTTGATAGCGGATGTAGTAAAACTGCGATTTTTCTTCGCTATAGATCACCTCTTCATTTGACAATACGGTTTTGGCTTCGGGGTCCCAGTTGACCATGCGCAGTCCGCGGTATAATTTGTCATTTTTATACAAATCCACAAAAACGCGGAGCACGTCGGCGTAGTAGCCGGGGTCCATGGTGAAAGCCGTACGGCTCCAGTCGCAGGAGGCGCCCAGGCGCTGTAGTTGTTGCAGGATAATGCCGCCGTATTTGTCTTTCCATTGGTAAGCGTAGTCCATAAATTGCTCGCGCGTGAGGTCTGCTTTGCGCAAATTTTTTTCTTCGCGCAGCCAGCGTACTACTTTGGCTTCGGTGGCGATAGAGGCGTGGTCGGTACCCGGCACCCAACAGGCGTTTTTACCGTCGAGGCGCGCTTTGCGAATCAGGATATCCTGTATCGAGTTGTTGAGCATGTGGCCCATGTGCAATACGCCGGTGACGTTTGGCGGGGGTATCACGATGGTAAAAGGCTCACGGTCGTCGGGCACGGAATGGAAGTAGTTCAGGCTCATCCAGTGCTTGTACCACTTTTCTTCTGTCTCTTGCGGATTGTAGCGCGTAGAAAGCGTCATGATGCGTTGTTGTTATTGCTTTGGAGGCACAAAGGTATGAAAAAAAGGGGGAGTAATTTGTTGATCTGCTGATTTGCTAATTTGCTGATTTGCTGATTTGCTAATATTTATTAGAGATTAGCACATCAGCCCATCAACCCATCAGCACATCAGCATCCCGACCTCCTTGCAGTCGGTACGGGACTC
>DAINSQ010000297.1:0-3107 GCA_036741235.1 Saprospiraceae bacterium
CAATTCTGAGTAAAACGATTGTTTTTTTTGATGTAGAGACAAATCACGATTGGTTACACGATTTGTCTCTACATCAAAAAACCATTTACCGGGGCAATCGGCTTTGGAATATTATCGTCGTTGATCATCTCGCGCAGGTCGATTTCGATGGCCCTGGCGATAGAGGTAATGGGCACATCATTGTAGCTGCCTTCAAAGGGATTTTCGGAATAATCGCCGATTTTTTCCATCAAAAAGAAAATCCAGATCACCAGCGCAGAAAACGGCACGCTCAGCCACACCAGCCAGCCTTGCATATCGGCAAAAATATCGAGCATACCGAAAGGGATCAGCAGGCTGAAAACCAGCGTAAGCCACAAAGCCGTAGAGGCATACTGGCGGGGAAACGGAAAGTTTTTAATGCGTTCGCTTTTGCCCTGGTCGTCGTAAAAGGTAGCGACCAGTCGGTGAAACTCGACGTGGCGAAAATTGTCGAAGTAGCGCAAGTCGTGTAGCTCCTGCAGCCGCTGCGCCTGCCGGGCCATAATTTGCGTTGCCATATTCGTCTTGGAAGTATACAATTGAAATTCCGCTTCGCTGATAAATGGCACGATTTCTTTGTCCAGCAAATTGTAATATGTCTCGCAAACGGTGGGCACAATCTCTCTGATCCTTTCTTCGGTGTGTTCCCATTCCCGGCTCAGTCGCAGTTGGTAGCGCAGGGCGGTGAGCCAGGCGATATGGCGGTAAATCAGTTCTCTTTTAATAGCGGCTGCATCATCGCCCTGGACAAACGACACCACGGCGGCGCCGAAAGTGCGGCTGTTGTTGACGATGCCGCCCCAGATTTTCCGGGCTTCCCAGGTTCGGTCGTACGAGCTGTTGTTTTTAAAACCCAAATAAAATGCCACGGCAATGCCGATGACGCTCAGCGGCTGCCAGGGCAGGGAGAGATCCAGCTTGGCAAAATAAAACACAGCCGTGAGCACTGCGGCATAAAGGCCGCCCCAGATCAGCGGCCACTTCGACCAGAATAAGGTCATCCAGAAGCCGTAGTTTCTTTTTACATACATGGTCGGTACAATTGAGCGCCCATTATTTTCCCATCCAGCGTTTGAAATCGGTGGCTTTTTCTTTGCTCACAATCACGTCGTTGGACTCGGGTTTGGGGTGGAGTTGCAAAATAAGTTTGCCGCCAAAATAAGCATCAATTGACTTAATTGCTTTGGCATGTGCCAAATAACTGCGGTTGATGCGGAAAAAATCGGCAGGATCGAGCATCTCGGTGAGTTCTTCGAGGGTATAATCGACGATAAAGCGGCGGTTATCCCAGGTTCGCAGGAAGCATAGCTTGCCGTCGGCATTAAACCAGGCGATTTCGTGAAGCTCTACACTGATCCAGCGCTGGCCTTGTTTGAGCAGAAAGCGCTTGCGGTAGCCCTGGGGTTGGCTGGATTGGCGCAATTCCCGGATGAGTTTATCGATGTTAAAAGCCTGTGTTTTAGGCGTCAGCTGGTCTTTGAGTCGCTGGAATTTATCGAGGGCGCCGGCCAGTTCTTCTTTTTTCACCGGTTTGAGCAGGTAATCGATGCTGTTTACTTTAAAAGCGTGCAGGGCGTATTCGTCGTAGGAGGTAGTAAAAATGATCGGGGTGTGGACGTCAACCTGGTTAAAAATCTCGAAACACTGGCCGTCGGCCAATTCTATGTCCATGAAAATCAGGTCGGGCGCGGGGTTGGTTTGCAGCCACAACACCGCCGATTTGATGCTTTCGGCGTGGCCCAATACTTCGAGTGCGGGGTCGACCTCGCCGAGCAGTTTGATGAGCCGTTCCAGGCCCAGGTGTTCGTCTTCGATGATAAAAACTTGCATAGGGTATTGAATTACGGTTTTGGGTATTAACCAATTAAGGGTAACAGGACGGTAAACGCCGTATCGGTTTCGCGGATTTCAACGTAGGGATGGTTAAGCAGGCGGTAGCGGGCTATTATATTCGCCAGTCCGACCTTGCCCGAGGGCAAAATGATATTGCGTTTTTGCAGGTTATTGACCACTGCCAGCCGGTCGGCGCCCTGGCAAAAGATGCGCAGTCGGAGCGGATTGGCTGTGGAGGTTTCGTTGTGTTTGACGGCGTTTTCGACGAGTAATTGAAGGGTTAGCGGCGGGATGAGTTTTTGACGCGCTCCGTCTTCTACGTCGATTTCCACCTGAAAGCCTTCGCCGAAGCGGGTTTTCAGCAAATGCAAATACGACCTGATAAAATTCAGCTCGCGGCCCAGGGTCGTGAGTTCGTCCTGGTTGCTTTGCAGCAGGTAGCGATATACCTGGCTCATTTCCTCCACAAACTTTTCAGCCTGGGCAGGGTCGATGCTGATCAGGGAGCTGAGGCTGTTGAGGCTGTTAAACAAAAAATGGGGGTTCACCTGCTGTTTGAGACTGTCATATTGGGCCAGCAGGTTGATGCGCAGCAACTCGTCTTTTTCTTTTTCGGCCCGGTTTAGCTGGCCATAGTGATAAAAAGCCTCGGCTAGCCCCAGAATGTACAAGGCCGTCACGGCCGATTGGGTCATGTTGAGCAACAGCGTTTTCCAGCCAAATGTGTAGACGGGATTGTCGGAAAAGTGTTGTAAAAAATAATCCGATAGGGTCATTAGCACAGCTAATACCGGTACGCTTATCGCAAATGAACGGATGATGCGCGACAGGGTGTAGGGAAGCCCAGGCATTTTGCGCTGCATCCACTTGCCTACGGCAAATACCGAAAAAAACTGGGCGGCGATGCCCAAAGCCAATACCAGCAGGTAGCTCAGCCGCTGTTGCCAACTCATGTTATCCTCAGGCCCAAAATTGATGGCATTGGACACCACCAGCAACAGTACGCCGGCCAGCAATATCAACCATTGGTATTCTTTTTTCATGTCAAATGCTGGGTTTTTTATGCAAAATTCGGAAATGCAGCGCACTAATGCAGGTGTAAAGCGATCGAAGCGGCTGAAAAACGGGGTGAAAGGCCTTGGAGGGGGGATGGGGTGTTGTAGGTTGTAGGTTGTGGGTTGTAAGTTGTAGGTTGTAGGTTGTAGGTTGTAGGTTGTAAGTTTGTGTTTGCCTAAAATAGCTTGACCTAAGTG
>DAINSQ010000298.1:0-3102 GCA_036741235.1 Saprospiraceae bacterium
TGGCGATTTCAAATATCGCTAATCCTGGCTGTGGACAAAACAACGGCAGTATCACAGCCACCGCCGGCGGCGGCGCTCCGCCTTACCAATACAGCATCAATGGCGGCGCTTTTCAGTCCGGAGGGGTATTTTCAGGTCTCCCGGCAGGCAGTTATACGATTACGGTAAGAGATGCCAATAATTGCACTGATTCGTCGGGGGCGATTCAACTAAACGACAGCGGCACACTTCAGCTACAGGTATTCACCTCCTCACCTGCCAATTGCTCGCAGCAAAACGGCAGCTTAACCCTCCAGGCTGTGGGGGGAATGCCCCCTTATCAGTATTCTATCAACGGAGTCAATTACCAAACAAGCAATGTATTCAACAACCTCGCTTCAGGCAGTTACCAGATTCACGTCAGGGATGCATCAGGTTGCATAGCCGTAATTCCCGTCGAAATCGGAAACACAGCATCGACGCTCACGGCTGCAACGGTTGCTGCCGGAGCTATTACTGCCTGCCCTGGCGAACTCACTTTAGCCATTGGCAATCGACCCAATGGCACTACGGGCGTATGGTCTTCTACTGATTCCGAAATCAACTTTAATACTCCTTCTTCGCCCCAGACCATTGTGTCGGCGACCTCAGCAGGCATATATACCCTCATCTGGACCTTGTCGGCGCCCGGCTGCCCAGCGTACAGTTCGGCACAAGTAGTGTTGACCGTGCCCATGCCGCCTGCCGCCTACGACGACATCGAGCAGGTCGCTGCAGGTCAATCGCTGATCTTACAAACAGCGCTTAACGACGATAACGTGAGTGAAGCTATTTTTTCTATCATCAGGCAACCTGCACTGGGTTTCGCCGCTATAGATGCTGCCACCGGCGAACTGGACTATGCACCCAACCCCAATACTTCAGGGTTTGACACCCTTTACTATACGTTGTGTTTGCCACCTTGCGACGGTCAACTTTGCGATACGGCAGCCGTAGTTATTCAGATAGTGACCGAAGATTGCTCGCTCGAAGCAGAAGACAATGTCTTCCCTGAGGGCATCACCCCCAATGGCGACGGCTATAACGACCAACTACATTTCGTAGTAATCGACAAAAGCACTTGCCCCTATAATTATGCCCGAAGCGAACTCATTATATACAACCGCTGGGGCGATCGCGTATTGGAAGCCTCTCCCTACGATAACGACTGGGATGGCGCTAATCTTCCCCACGGTGTTTATTATTATGTTTTGAAAGTGCATCTGGAGCAAGAGTTTGTCAAGTTTGGCAACGTGACAATTTTCCGGGATTAAATCCGCTTCGCTCGGTAACATTTTTTACGCTGTGCAATACGCTTCAAAATCTACGCCGATGAAGCGATTCTTACCCATACTTTTTAGCATGCTATTATCAGCGAGTATTTCCGCGCAGCATATTGGGGTTAACCTGAGAGTCGGCCTGGAGAAAAATTTCAAAATCAACAAAAAATTCGACGCGGAGTTGGGGCAACAATTCCAGGTAAATCCTGAAATAAACGACGCCGAAGACCGCTATGGTAATCTTTTTAACGAAATTTATCTCTTTCCTTTTAACGCCGAAGACGATACGGAGGAGGACGATTCGTCCGATGAAAGCAATGATCCCGATAATGCGCTCGATGATTCTCCCAAACAGATTGATATGGAGTGGCGCAGCGCTACCAGCCTTCGGACTAGCTACCAGTTGTTTTCCTGGTTGAAACTGGGGCAGAATTATACGTTCAATTTGAGAAAAGAAGATATCCGGCACGGGTTATCTTCTTTTCTGGAAATTGAAAAATACGTAGTGCCCAAAAAACTGATGCTGGAATGGCGATTTGCATATCAACAAACTTCCCGTAAACGCAAAAGCGGCACGCAATGGCAAAGCGATCTGGTCAACCGCCTGAATTGCGAATGGATATTCAAGAAAAACCATCGGCTCTACGCCTCTTCTTCCATTAACGCCGAACTTGAAGAAGGGACGATATCGTGGGACCGCCTCAGGCTTGACGGAGGGGTCCGCTACCGCTTTCGCAACATCCACCAGTTTGATCTCGGCTATCGTTTTCAACGGCAAATAACCGGCAGAAAAGCGCATTCACATGGACTTTCACTGGGCTATTCCATAAGATTATGAATTTTGTAAATTACATCAATCGGCCATTACCCACATCTTGTTACTTCCAATGTACGCCCAGCGCCAATCCATATGATAAATGATTGTCTTCAGGGCCCTGCCCCCAGATTACATTGGGTTCAACGTATACAGACATCTTGCGGCCAACGGCTTTCTCCAGGCCGATGCCCGATTGCAGGGCAGGCGTAAATGCCCGGCGGCGGGCGACCCAGGGTTCAGTGGCTAAACCGCCGGGTTGGACTTCCTCCGTGCTTTTCAGTGCAACACGGCCCATAAAGCCCTCCTGTACATACAATTGCCAGGGGCCGGTGGTGATATTGTATCGCAGTCGCAGCGGCAATGCCAGGTAATGGTGGGTGTAAGTGATAGCGGGAGCCGGTTCGCCTGGATCAATGCCGGGGTCGAATCCGCCGTTGCCGTCATGCTGAGAGCCCCATCGTAGCCCCGGCAGGTTGGTCTGATGCGACACATAGGCATACAATAACCCCGTGGTGAATATCCACCGCTCATTGATGCGCTGCGCCGATAGTATCCCGATACTTTGCGAGAGCTGAGGCGTGTGTTCAACAGGGGAGCCCAGGTAAGTGCTGCGCAACCCCCTGGTCAAAAAGGTGTTGCTTTCCGCTCCGAATTGCCATTGGCATTGGCTCCAGGCGCTTTGGGCCAGCATGAGCAGCCCGATGATAATTGTTGATTTTGTCATGTTTATGAAGGTTTATGAAGGTTTATGAAGGTTTATGAAGGTTTATGAAGGTTTATGCGACTGAAAGCGAACGAAGTGAGTCCCGACTAAAAGTCGGGGGAGTCCCGTACTGACCAAAGGGAAGTCGGGAAGGGGTTATGAGGGGAGGGGGTCGATATTTGAGTTGTTTATTTAATTGAAAATCAATGATTAATGATTATGAATTAAATGTAACTATTTAGGTATACAATTCCCGATAAAGCGGTAATTGGCCCTGAAAAATG
>DAINSQ010000299.1:0-3098 GCA_036741235.1 Saprospiraceae bacterium
CCGCTTACGCCGGCCAAACGCACTATGCTCCCCGAACCTATGCGGGCGTATTCGGACTGAACAATCCCACTTTTGCTATGGCTATAGGCGCCAATGCCGGCCAGGCCAATCAATTCAAGGATATTTCAAACGGCATATTAGGCGTCAATTGCCGTTATGAGATCACCAACAATATTTTTGAGAACATCAGGAGCGGAGAAACTTCCGCCGGCTTTTTTCCTGTTGATTTAACGGCGGAAGAAACGCAATCTAACGCCATTTATGTGCAAAAAGCAACTGCATTGGCAAATATCCATCACAACCAGTTTGTGAACTGTATGGTCGGCCTGCAGGCAGAATCGGCCACGTTTAACTTCGACGATAATACCATGGATAACACTTCCTTTGGCGTAATTGCTTACAATCTGGGCGGTAGAACGGCGCGGGTGCGAAGAAATGACATGGATTGCACGCATGGGGCCGTGTTGTGGAGTACAATAGCGGCCAACCGCATTGAGATATTGGACAATACTATCGTGAGCCGCCCGATATTGGCTTTCGATACCGGAATAGGCGTGGCAATCAATTACATGGATGTTTCCGGCAATAGCGCAGCACAGGCAGTTACCGGTACGCATCTCGTGGATGAAAATACTATTGAAATTCAAGACTTTGACGGCGAAACTGCGGCAGGCGGTATTCTAGTAACGGCAGGCGGCGTGTATATCCGGCAAAATACGGTCGAGATGGGTAATTACGGTGAGGCTATCGGCGTAGCCATGGCCAAAAACGGCATTATTGCCGAAAACATAGTGGAAACGCAAACTACGGAGTATGTTTTTGGTATTTATGTAAAAAACAGCCCCAATATAAACGTGACCTGCAATGACGTGAAGGCTACCGGCCATGCCCTTGTTTTTGAAGGCGATTGCGGCTGTAGCGCTACGGCAACCTGTACCCGAATCAACGGCAATTCACTTGTGCGCCTGACGCCGCCTTCCGGCACGGCAAGCGACGGGCTGCAATTGTACTATGCCGTCACTTCTCCCCAGGACAAACAGGGCAATCAGTGGCTGGGTATTGATCCCAATGACCCTGAAAATTTTGGGGCGAGTTATTGGGGAGCAACTGACTTGGCTTACCTCTCAAAATTTACCGTTCATACTAACCAACCACCCTATCACCCTCAGACGATTTGGGTGGATGGTGGAACGCCGGGGGATTGGTTTGCAACGCAATCGGGTACCTATTACGAGTGCTCGCAGATGCTAGTCAACAATCCATCAGGAGTAAGCGAGGATATATTTGAGATAGTAGCTGATGGGGGGTTATCGGCTTACGGGGCCGGCGCGCAGTGGATGGCGGGCCGCAACCTGTTGCAGGCCATACAGGCGGAACCTGTTTTGTTGGGCAACCCGGCTTTACAGAGTTTTTACACCACCCACCAAAACGGAGAATCAGGCCTGCTTTCGACTGTTGAAGAGGGCATTGCAGGAGTAGATCAAAAACCCGCCGGTTTGCAAAATACCCTGGATAGCATCGATACAGCTATTATGGGACTGACAGCGGATTGGATAGCGTTGGAGGGCCAGATCTCCTCCCTGCAGCCCAATGCCCCCGCCTACCTTATACAAGACCTGGAACTAATAGATATAGACCTGCAAGCCGCCGTGAGTCAAAGAGATGGCTTGGAATCGGGCTGGGCAGCCCAGCGCCAGTCTGCTATCAACAGCTTGATCGCAACAAACAGCGGTATAACAGCGACAAGCTTGCCGGCTGTAAATAAAAAAGAGCTATTAGCCGTTGCCCTCGACATGTTGGCCGAAGGAAGAGCTATGCCCAATGCCGGGCAAAAACAGGCGCTGGAATCCATAGCTGCCTGGTGCCCAGCCGAGGGCGGAGAAGCCGTCTACCAGGCCTATTCCCTGTTGCACCGATTTTACTATCCAACGACATGCCGGGAAGCGTTGGAAAACCGTTCTCAAGCGCCGCAACAAGAAGAAAAGCCGATAGAAATTGTAATTTCTTTATATCCCAATCCCAACCGCGGCGAACTCACCCTTGTCCTCGGTACATCCATCGCGCAGTACAATTTCACATTGCAAAGCTCCGAAGGCCGCATCGCACTACATAAAAGCGGCCTGACTTCCGGTAACCATGTCTTGTCGCTGGGCGGCCTGCCCGCCGGCGTTTATACCGCCGTCGTACGACAGGATGGGCAGCGGGTGTGGGTGGATAAAGTCGTGATTGTTGATTAATATAACCCTCTTTCATATCGCCGGGGCGACTACTGCCGCTCCGGCGATATGTTAATTCAATGCGCGCGCCATGAAAAAACTAATACTTGCACTACTTGTACTACTCCCCTTTTGCAGCCTTTGGGGACAATCGAAACAAGATTATATATGGTTATTTGGATATGATAGTTGGGCGGCAACGGAAAACCCGATTTTTGGAGGTTGTGTAATTGATTTTAACCAGGATCCTCCTGCTATTTACATTGATTTAAGGGATATGAATTTTGATGGAACGCTTGCCAGTATTTGTGATAATACGGGTAACTTGCTGTTATATAGTAACGGCATATATATTGCAAACGCCCAACATGATACTATTGCAAACAGCGAAGGCTTGAACCCCGGCGGAACATTGGGGTTTGATAGTTACGGTATGCGATTGCCACAAGGCGCCCTATTATTGCCTCTTCCCGAGTCGGAAAGCGAATTCGTATTGCTGCACGAAGGCTATAAAATCATCGCCAATCAACCGCCGCTGCCGGGAGTTGACCTGGCCTGCGGCCCTTTCTACGAAACCCGCATCGATATGTCGCTCAACGGAGGCGCCGGCGGCGTGATTTTTAAAAACCAGGTTATCCTGGACGACACCCTCGACATAGGCAAGCTGGTAGCTACCCGACACGCCAATGGCCGCGATTGGTGGATAGTAGTACCGGAACACGATTCACCTCGTATTTATCGTTACTTACTTACACCGGCCGGTCTTCAAACCATGCCACCCCAAATTCTGGAAGATACTTTATGGGAGGGCCTCGGCCAGGCCGTATTCAGTCCCGACGGCAGCAAATACGCGCATCTGTCGCTGTACGACTGGGGCAATAA
>DAINSQ010000300.1:0-428 GCA_036741235.1 Saprospiraceae bacterium
CAGGCCGTTCAAAAAGGCCTCGACCTCGAACCGGATGCAGGCCGTCAATTTGCCTACAAACAAGAATTGGCCGACCTGGACAAACAGATTGTTCCGCTTAAAGAAAAACTCAACAGCCTGGGCGTTGTCGCAAGTCCTCATTACGCCTGGGCTAAAATCTTTGAACACCATCAACTCAGGAGCGGCCTCTCCCGATCGATCACCGTCAATTGCAACCGGGAAGAGCACTACGAAGGAATATTGTGGGAGCATTTTAAAGCTGCCATCGAAACCCGCAATAACCTGTTGTATTTGATAGTGGCATGTCCTTATCAACGTCCGGCAAGCATCGCCAAACGCCTGATTTATGAGGCATCAAGAGATCTTTCCATTGCCCATATACGGGATGCCGCCAGGGATTGGGAGGTCGCTGTCGGCGATCTTGAGTT
>DAINSQ010000300.1:438-3077 GCA_036741235.1 Saprospiraceae bacterium
GGGAGGCGGTACAAAAAAACCGAACCTTTACAGAGCAGCCTGCCGAAACGCCCGACGCGCTGGCCGAACAACTTGCCGACCTGGACTATATCGCCCTGGTATACCGGCATTATGCAGCCACATGGAATGAAAAACGAATAGAACACCTGCGCTACATAGCCGGCCAATTGCAGAACATGCCCGAAAACAGTCGAAAATTTCTGGTTTTTATCGCCATTGAGTTTCTGCACATCCACGATCAGAACGGTGAAAAGCACAAGAATGAATTGTCTCAATTGGATAATTTGGTAAAAGAAATAAACGCCGACGGGCTGCTTTCCGCCTGTGTCTCCCTGCTGCCTCCCGTGAAAAGCGAGAGTATCGAGGGCTGGTGCGCCGATAAATTTTCGAAGGATGGGCAAAACGCATTCCCCCTCATCCTGAAAGAATTGGAGCAAGCAACCCAGGCAAAAGACGCATTTAACATGGATCAAGTAGAACCGATGCAAGAGGCTGCCTATCAGTATAGTATAAGTCGCCCCCGTCCTGATCTGCCTTTTTAAAAAAATAATAATTCATACCCGCACGCCATGCCCATACTAACTCATCAGAATGAACCCTTTCAATTCGACGTACCGGCCTTAAGCCTGTCTCTGCCCGACGACCCCGGCGGCTACCGCCCCTCTCCCGAACTTGTAACGGCCGTAAAAGTAGCCCTCACCCTCGGCCAGCCCCTATTGGTGACCGGCGAACCCGGCGCCGGCAAGACCCAGTTGGCCCGCTACGTGGCTGCCTGCCTCAACCTCGGCGAGCCTTTTGTTTTTGAGGCGCAAACCGGCTCCGTCAAGCAAGACCTTTATTACCAATACGACGCCCTCGGCCACTTCCAGTGGGCGCAGGTGCGCCGCGAAAAAGACGAACCGTTGAGCGCCGCCGATTTTGAAAGCCGCTTCATCCGCTACCAGGGTCTTGGCGCTGCTATCAGAGCTGCGAAGCGATGCGTAGTGCTCGTGGACGAAATCGACAAGGCCCCCCGCGACCTGCCCAACGACCTGCTCGTCGCCCTCGAAAAATTGTCGTTTGCGGTAGACCAAACCCCGGGCAATACCCCACTGGCCTACCGCTGCGAAAAACCGGAACACCGCCCCATCGTGATTATTACCTCCAACTCTGAAAAAAACCTGCCCGACGCCTTCCTGCGTCGCGTGGTGTACTACCACATCCCCTTTCCCGACGACGACCAACTGCTCGACATCCTGAAATCCCGAACCTCGGCCTTTGCCGAAACCGAGCTCAAGCCCTTGCGCGACTACTTCCTGCAACTACGCAACGCGGGCAACCTGAACAAAAAACCCGCCACCGCCGAGCTCATCGCCTGGGCCGCCCTGCTCGCCCACTTGCGCTTTCCGGTGGATAAACTTAAAAAACCTGACACGCTGAACGACGAAGAGCGCGCCATGCTGCGCGGCGCCAACGCTGTATTGGCCAAAACCCGCGAAGATCTCGATACCCTGAACAAGACGCTTTCGGCATGAAAAAAGGCGAAGCACCGTCCCTCGCGCCGCCCTACGACCGCTACGTGTTGCTGGCGCGATTGCTACCCGCCATAGCCGGCGCCGGTATGACGGTCAGCCCCGACCGGCTTATCCGCCTGCAGCGGCTGCTGGACGCGTTGCCGCCCGACGCTCCTGCCGGCGCGCTGGGCCCCTGGATAACGCCCCTCTTCGCCACCGACCCCCTGCAACAAGAACGCTTTGCAACACTGATGGCCCAGGCCCTTCAGCCCTTGCATGGCGAACCCGAAGGTGAAAAACCTGAAAAAGCGGACAAAGGCCCCACTTCCGCCCCGCCGCCAACGACTGCGCCCTCGAAACCTGACAGCCCCAAGCAGCGCCCCGAGCGCGCGCCCTCCGATACCCTGTACGCCGTCGATCTCGAGCAATGCGACGAGCCGCCCTACTCCTGGAGCATCGCGCCCCGGGAGGAAATTCCCATTGCCGAGGGCAGCGAACACGGGCGCACCCTGGCCCGCCTGCGAAGCCGTGAGGCCTCCGACCTACGCGCGCTCGATTGGCCCGCTACCCTACACGCCACCATTGCCCAGGCCGGCATGCCCGCCCTGCGCTATCGCGCCCGCACCCGCCCGGTAGAGTACCTGCTGCTCGTGGAGCGCTTTAGCGCCGACGACCACCGTGCACTGCTCTTCGACCGCCTTTATCAAAACCTGCGCCGCCAGGACGTACTCATCGAACGCTACTTTCACGACGGCGACCCCCGGCGCTGCTACAACGAACGCCACCCCAGCGGTATCCCCCATCGCGAAGTGCGCTACCGCCACGCCCATGCCCGCCAGCTCTTTATGGGCAACGGCTACCGCCTGCTCAGCCCCGAAACTGGCCGGCTTGCCGACTGGGCCAAAAACATTCTGCCCGGCTGGAACACCCGGCTGCTGCTCACCCCCCTGGCCCGCCCACGCTGGGGCCTGCGCGAGTTTCAGTTAAAAAACCTCTTCCTGCTGCTGCCCGCCGACTGGGAAGCGCTGCGTTATGCCGCCGAATACCCCCAACCCGACCAAAACCTGCGCTACGCTGAACTGCCCGACTATGTGCGCGAAGCTGCCGAGCGGCCCCAGGGCCCCCTCGCCCCCCCCTACCTGCCCG
>DAINSQ010000301.1:0-2856 GCA_036741235.1 Saprospiraceae bacterium
GGACTCACTTCGTTAGCCTTCGGTCGAATCAGCAAATCAGCAAATCAGCAAATCAAACATCGTTTATTCAGAGAATAACCTCATTTTTACTGCCTCAAATCATACTATTATGTTGCCAAGAAGAAATCCGACGCGCGAGCAAGCCTGGGAATTGCTCGAAAAGCATTACCAAAACATCAAGGACGTGCACATGAGAGCGCTATTTGCAGAGGATTCCCGGCGTTTTGAACGATTTTCGCTCACGTTCGAGGATATGCTGGTTGATTTTTCAAAAAACAGAATAAACCAGGAAACCCTGCAACTCCTGCTGCAATTGGCGGAAGAAACGCGTGTAAGCGACAGCATCGAGCGGATGTTCAGCGGCGATAAAATCAACGAAACCGAAGACCGGGCGGTATTGCACGTCGCCCTGCGCAATCGCTCAAATACACCGATGGTAGTAGACGGCGTAGATGTGATGCGGCAGGTAAACGCCGTGCTCGATCGCATGGAACATTTTTCCAACGACCTGTTGACAGGCGTTTGGAAAGGATACACCGGACAGTGCATCACCGATATCGTCAACATCGGCATCGGCGGGTCCGACCTGGGTGCGGTGATGGTCACCGAGGCGCTGCGGCCCTACTGGAAGCCGGGTATTCAGGTCCATTTCGTGTCTAATATCGACGGCACCCACATCGCAGAAACGCTCAAACGCGTAAAGCCCGAAACGACCTTGTTTATGATCTCCTCAAAAACATTTACCACGCAGGAGACGATGACCAATGCGTTTACTGCGCGCGACTGGTTTTTGAGCCATGCCGGCGATGCAAGTCATGTGGGCAAACATTTTGTCGCTATATCAACCAATGCCAAGGCAGTGGCCGAATTCGGCATCGATACGGCCAATATGTTCGAATTCTGGGATTGGGTAGGTGGCCGGTATTCGCTGACCTCCGCCATCGGCTTGTCGATTGCCTGTGTGATCGGTTTCGACAATTTTCGGCATTTGCTGGAGGGTTTTCACGCCATGGACCTGCACTTCAAGCGCACGCCTATGGAGCGCAATATCCCGGTTATACTCGCCCTGATCGGCATTTGGTATACCAACTTTTTTGGCGCCGCATCGGAGGCGATTTTGCCCTACGACCAATACCTGCACCGTTTTGCAGCGTATTTCCAGCAGGGCAATATGGAAAGCAACGGCAAAAGCGTAGACCGCAACGGCCACCGGGTTAACTACGCTACCGGCCCCGTGATCTGGGGAGAGCCGGGCACTAATGGACAGCACGCTTTTTACCAATTGATACACCAGGGCACGGGCATCATTCCCTGCGATTTCATTGCCCCGGCCATCAGCCACAATCCCATTGGCGACCACCACGACAAACTGCTGTCGAACTTCTTTGCCCAAACCGAAGCCCTCATGAAAGGAAAAACGGAAGAAGAAGCTGTTGAAGAATTGCGTCAAGCGGGTAAAAGCGAAGGCGATATTCGCCGGCTGGCGCCCTTCAAGGTATTTGAAGGCAACAAACCCACCAATTCTATTTTAATAAAACAAATAACGCCGCGTAGTCTGGGCAGCCTGATCGCGATGTATGAGCACAAAATTTTTGTACAAGGCGTAATTTGGAATATCTTTAGCTTTGATCAGTGGGGAGTGGAATTGGGCAAACAACTGGCCAACTCTATTTTGCCCGAATTGACAGGCAAAGGAGCCGTCGATGCGCACGATTCCTCCACGAATGGACTGATCAACAGGTACAAAAATTGGAAAAACCAACCTCACGCTTAGAACTATGCTTGACATTCAAAAACGGCTGACCAAAAGCTTTTATGTACTGCTCAGCCTGCCTACCACCGCCATGGGCTTTGCCCTTTGCGTGCAGATTGCCGCATTGAGCTGGATTTTAAACACCAAATACGGGCTCGACCTGGATAAAATCGGCCTGGTATGGGCATCGGGGCCGCTGGCCGGCATTCTCGGACAAGTTATCGTAGGCGTAATCAGCGACAAAGTGTGGTTCTGGAACGGCCGCCGCAGACCCTTTATCCTCATCGGCGGCACCATCGCCGCACTGATGTTGCTGGCCTTGCCCAGCATTGACGTCATCGATGAAAAAATGGGCATCGGCAGCCTGATCGGCGTGGCCATTACGGTGGCCCTTACCCTCGACCTGGCCATCAATGTCAGCTTTAATCCTACGCGTTCTATTATCGCCGACGTAACCCCCGCCGGCGCCGCCCGCACGAAAGGCTATGCCTGGATGCAGACGATTTCCGGACTTTTTGGCGTGTTGGCCTACCTGATCGGCGCTTTTATCAGCAATTACGTGCTCATCTACATGGGCGCCGTCCTGGTGCTGTTGTTTTCGTGGATTCCCATGTTTTTTATCAAAGAACCCCGCGACCTCAACGAACAGGCGGCTTCCGATGCCGGCGCGGTCAATACCCTGACCAGCTGGCCCGGGTTTTTGAAAATCTGTTTGGCGCACGCTTTTACCTGGTTGGGCGTACAGACCATGTTTGTGTATAATTTTGCCTATGTGAAAGAAATTATCATGGGCTTTAAAACTACCGATACCCTGACTGCCGCCCAAAATAACGATATCGGCTTTGCCAACGGCATCGCTTTTGCAGTGCTCAATACGGTGGGATTTTTGCTTCCGGCAATGGTGCTGGAGCCCTTATCCGAGCGTTTCGGCAGGGTAAAAGTCCATACGGCTTGTATCGCTATTATGGCGTTGGGCTACGCCGCTGTTTATTTCGGCGCTCAAACCAATACAACACTCTTTGTGTTTATGGCGGTAGTTGGCATCGGCTGGAGCGCCGTGGTAAGTCTGCCCTTCGCCATCATGTCGGAGGTCGTCGACCAGC
>DAINSQ010000302.1:0-2743 GCA_036741235.1 Saprospiraceae bacterium
GCGGGGGTGGCACGCGAAGCGTGACGGGGGTGGGGCCTCCGCCTGGCGCCCCCCGGGCCTCCGGTGAGTGCAAGGCAACTCCCAGGCCCCGGGGTTTTGAACCAGGATGGCGGAGTTAGCGGACCGACCGTTAGCGGCGGTCTGGCTGCGGGTAACTGTCGGTCCGAAGGTAAAAAGGTAAAAAACCCAAAAACTAACGAGCCGCCCTGGCGAGGCGAAAGCCGCGGTTGCTGCTGCGGTTGTCCGGGGCGTTGAGGACCCGTTTAGCGCAACGCGCGCCGACGGGGAAGCTGCTCCACGACCCGCCACGGTAAACCCGGTAGGAGCCACTACTAGCGCCCTTGGGATCGGTCTGGGAGGCTGTTGGATAAGTGTCGTACCAGTCCCAGCACCACTCCCATACGTTGCCGCTCATGTCGTAAAGGCCGAGGCTGTTAGGAGGGAAGTCGCCTACGGGAGTCGTTTTGCCGCGGTATTCGCCCACTATAGAATAAGGTTTTTTATAGTCTTTACGCCCATCGAAATTAATCTCCTTCGGGTCGGCGACATCCTTGCCGTTGCCGAAGCGCACTTTGCCGCCGCCCTTCCCGTTCACCGCACGTGCGGCGTATTCCCACTCCGCCTCCGTGGGCAGGCGATAGCCGTTGGCGCTCCAGTCGGCGCTCACGTTTGTGCCGTTAATGGTATATACCGGCTTCAACTTCGCCTGTTGGCTGCGCCAATTGCAGTACTCCACCGCATCGTACCAACTCACGTTGATAGCCGGGCGCTTGCCGCGGCCCCAGCTCTGGTCGCCCGGTTTTTCTTTGCCGGTGGTTTCACAGTAGCGGTCGTATTCTTCGAAGGTCACTTCATAAGGCGACAGGTAAAAGGTGCTTACCGTTACCGGGTGCAGGGTTTCGTT
The DNA here is from genome assembly GCA_036741235.1 of Saprospiraceae bacterium. GTDB lineage: Bacteria > Bacteroidota > Bacteroidia > Chitinophagales > Saprospiraceae > JABWBR01. The sequence goes on from DAINSQ010000302.1 coordinate 905, forward strand.
GTTGTATTCCTTGTCACCCATAATATCGCCCATTTGGAACGTACCGCCTTCGATTTTTACGAAGCGGTCGGGGGCATTCGTCTTTACGGCTGTACTGGCTGGCGTTTTAGGCTGAGCAGTGGTTGTGGCTGGTTTCTTGCCGGGGTTGGTTTTTGCCGGGGTCGTTTTTTGGGAAGCGGGTTTGGGCGCCGGTTTCGACCTTTCACTTATGCGCTTATTGGCATTGGCAATTAGGTCATCCAGGTCATTGCACTTGGCGGCGTCGCTGAGTTTTTTCGCGCTTTGCCATTTGCGGATAGCCTCTTCATAGCGTTTGGCATTGTATTCGGCCTGGCCTGCGTCGCGCAGTTTGCAGCAGCCGCAGCGCTGTTGGGCGTGGGCGTATCCTGCTCCAAATAAAAAGAGGAGTATGAGCAGTACATATTTTGGCATATATAAATAACTTATTTGTTTACTGTTTCATTGAGATAAGACAAGGCAACATTATTACCAGGCCATATAACCAGCGCTTCGTTAATTAACTCGCGGGCGGTGGCGTAGTCTTTTTCATCTAAAAAAACCTTGGCGTCGCTGAGCTTGTCGTTAAAATCTTTTTCCAGGCGGCTGAGCTCTTTTTGCGCGTCGGCGCGATATTGTCCGCCGGGATAAGCATTGAGAAAATCGCGCCAGGCGGGGATGGTTCCCTGTGTCCTGGCCCGGGTATAAGCGTCGCTTTCGGCTGGTTTTGTGTTTTCAATCGTTGGGGGAGTTGACGTTTTATCTTTCCCGCTGTTCGCCGCCCAAATCGCCACGGCCACCACGACAACGGCCAATACAGCCACGAGCACATAGATGCGGGTGGGCGCAAGAGGCGTATTTTCCCGAACCGGGATATTTGTAGCCTGTTGTTGCAATTGTAGCGCAAGCTCATCGCCCGGCTTTAGTCGCAGCGCCAGTGCCGCTTCGGCGGCGGCTTTGGGCCAGGACTGGCGTTGCAGGTGGCGGCGGGCATTGTCGATATGCCGGGCATAATCAGATTCTCGCTTCAGGGCCTGGTCGCAGTCGGCAATGCGGCTTTGCAGCGTTGCGGAGGCGGGTTCAAACGGGGATTGCCACAAAGACAGGGCATCGGTATAGGCTTTTCGGGCTTCGCCCCAGCGCTGCTGCGCGTACAGGTGGTCGGCGGCCTTTACTGCGGCGGCGTACTGCCGGCGTTGTTCTTCAATATCCTTTAATTGCCGGCTTTGCTCCAGCAAGCGTTTGGTGATTTTGCCCAGTGATTTAGCCACATCAGTGAAAGCTTCGTCCTGGGAGGGCCATTGCGTCACCGGTTTGCCTTTGGTGGGCAGCGCTTCTAGTATGCTGATGGGGGTGTCTTCCCACAGGCAGGGGCGCAAGATGACCGGCACCACCACCGCTTCGCCTTTGGCATGGCGCTGGAGCGATACTTCCACTTCTTTGCCGTAAAAATAATCGGAGTCGAGCGAATCGGGGCTTACCAGCAACAGGATGACGTCGGCGCCGTATAGCCGCTCTTTGATCTCGGCCTCCCACTCGCGACCGGCTTCGATATCGCGATCATCCCATACTTTCACTTGCCCGGAATTGAGCAGCGGGCGCATGAATTTCTTCAACTGGTCTTTGTAGATCAGGTCGTTGTGCGAGTATGCGATGAATATGTCTACCGATGTTTTCAAGGGGCCGATGTAGTTTATTGGGCTTAAATTTAGGGTTTTTAATGGATAGACAAAATTTTCCATGGGGGAAGATGTGGGGGATGCGAAAGGATGTTTGATTTTGGATGCTGGATTTTAGATGCTGAAATTCCCCGTAATCGTGATTCAGCCCCCTTTCCGCCAT
>DAINSQ010000303.1:0-2715 GCA_036741235.1 Saprospiraceae bacterium
TCGCTCGTTGAGCGGAGTCGAAACGAGCATCCTGGCAAGCGGAGTCGAAAGGGGGTCGGTCATTTCGACTCCGCTCAATGACCGGCCCTGTCGCTCGTTGAGCGGAGTCGAAACGAGCATCCTGGCAAGCGGAGTCGAACCGGAGGCGGATGTTGAAAAATCCAGGCATCCTGATTATCTTGTATCCCGTAGAATACATTTAGTATACAATGACAAAACCACCCATCATCGCCGCCATAGAACAACTGTTGCCTGTTCCAAAAAAGGTCGCAACTTTTCTTCGGGAGAAGATGAAAGAGCACTATGCAGGCTTTGATAAACCCGATGAAAAGACATACCGTAAGTGGATGAACGGCCTGTTCCCCGATGCGGCAATAGCGCTACACCCTGCACCCGCCATACCTGCCGGTTTCCCGGCCAACCTGATGGCCGTGCAATACGGGCGGCCCCGCTACGCCCTCGACGAGCAGGGGCGCCTCATCGGGCTCAACCTGTCTGCCCTGGGGTTGGATGACAGCCAGTGGAAGGCTGTAGCCGAGTTGCTGGACCGGGAGGGGGTGCGGTTGCGGGCTTTGAATGTGCGGGAGAATAATATCAAACGACTTGATAGTCTGCCCGATCCTTCGGCGCTCGACTTTTTGGACATTTTCGGCAATCCATTAGAAGAACCGGGGCCGGACATATTAGAACAAGGGAAAGAAGCAATTCTAAGGCATTTCAAAGAACTCAGCCGAAGTGGCGTTTATCATTTGCGTGAAGCCCGTTTGTTGATTGTTGGTCAGGGCGGCGCCGGTAAAACATCACTAAAGCGCAAACTAATCAACGTAAATGAGCCCCTTCCCGAACAGGGAGATACCACCAGGGGTATAGATATCGATCCTTTGCCGATGAAAACACCTGCGGGAGAAGATTTCACCCTACGCATTTGGGATTTTGGCGGTCAAAATATTCAGCATTACGCCCACCAGTTTTTTCTGTCGGGCAATAGCTTGTATGTGCTCGTCCACAACCAACGGGAGCAGAACACGAACTTCCAGTACTGGTTAAACATCATAGAAATGCTGGGCGCTTCCAGTCCGGTCATCATTGTACAAAACGAAGTGGCCGGGCACTGCGACCCACTGGACAATGCGGGTTCCATCCGGGATCGTTTCAAAAATGTGCTGGAGCCCTTCCATCAAGTTGACTTGCTGAAGGCAGCAGAGGATGGGCGTTTCAATAATTTACGAGAAACCATTGAGGCCGTAGCATCTAATCCTGATTATTTGCCACATTTTGGAAGTACCCGCCCTAATTCTTTCGTCATCGTGAGGAATGAACTGGCCACCCAAGCCAAGGAACAGCAGTTTATTCTATGGTCGAAATTTAGGCAAATATGCAAGGATGATGCAAAAATTGACGATGACAACCTGGTGGAAGACTACGCCAACACATTGACCTTCCTGGGCGATTGCCTGCATTTTACCAAAGATCTAGAGTTGAAGAATTACCTGTTTCTCCGGCCCAAGTGGATTATCGATGCGTTGTTTACCCTGCTGTACCACAACATTGTCATCCGGAATAAAGGTGAATTCTCGGAATTAGACACGCTTAAAATCTGGGAAGGAGCGGACTACGAGCACATGCACGGCAAACTCATCCGTTTGATGGAAAACTTCGAGTTGTGCTACCCGGTGACCGACAGTGAAGAACGTCGGTACATCGTGCCGCAAAGACTGCCCTCGGCCGGCACAGCCTTTCCCTGGGAAGAAACGGATATCGTAAAAGTCATTTACCGCTATAAGTTCATGCCCAGAGGCATCATCACCAGGTTGACCTGCCGCATGCACCGGAAAATTGAGGACGGGCATGCGTGGAGCGATGCCGTTATTTTCAACCAAAAGGGGAAAGGCAGGATTTTTGCCAGAGAACGCTACGCTGAGGATGAAATATGGATTGAAGCCACTGGAAAAAAACGCAGCGACCTCCTCAATCAGGTGTTGGAGGTCATAGATACAGTGCACCATGAGTCGAAGTTTGCCAATCTGCAAGTGGAGAAACTATTGCCTTGCAATTGTGAAATGTGTGAACAAAGCAATGACCCCTACTTATTCAATTTCGATTACTTGGTTGGCCTTATACGGGACGAAGAGACCCACGAACGCTGCCAAAAGAGCCGCAATAAGATAGAAATCAAGAGCTTTCTCGCCCGCACTTTTGAAAATGGCGATGAAATGCCGCATTGGGCAAGGGGCCTCCATGAGAAAATGGATAGGGTTTCAGAAAAAGTTGACGAATTGAAATCTATTTTCGAATCGCAGCAGGATGAAGTGATTAAACGGCTCGACAATGATCAAATCTCCTACGAAGCACAACAGGCCGCCTTTGCTGCTTTAGATCCCCTGCTTAAAGCAATTCTCGATAAACTTCCTGATAAAGAGAAAGCCGCAGTTAAGAAGATAGACACGGCCCCTGATTTGAAAAGTAAGCTTAAGATCGGTATCCCAATTATCCCTGCCATTCTTTCATATGAAACTGAGTTTTCATGGGATTGGAACAAGGTTAAATCTTCGTTGCGAAGGATAATCATATAATCTTATTTCTCCATCGGGGTTTATTAAATTTGTAAGTGTATGATTCGATCAGACAATGCCCAATTTAATGGTATTGCGCGGTATAACCAACCCCGAAGGGGTGACATAAAAACATGGCCGGTACATTTTCACAAATCTATAT
>DAINSQ010000304.1:0-2708 GCA_036741235.1 Saprospiraceae bacterium
TCGTTGAGCGGAGTCGAAACGACCAATCCCGGGCAGGAGGCGACTCCCAAGCCTTAGTGGTACTTCGTGCCCTTTGTGCCTTTGTGGTGGTAAAAAACCGGGGCATAAGCTATTTCTTGAACACAAAGACTCAAAAACCACACTAAGGCACTAAATTGGACTATTGGACTATTGCGTAAACCGATAAACGAACCGCCAACTCACAACCGACAACAACCTACAACTTACAACTTACAACCTACAACGATAACGTAGAACCGACAACCGCCCGTGCAACCGACCCCTGCTTTTAAAATTCAGAATAACAGCAAAATTATTTTGGCGTGAAAAACTTTTGGCTATATTTGTTTTGAAAGAACGAGTGGATTACTTCTTTCCTTTTTTAGCATCAACAATTTTTACAAGATTCTGGTATTCAAATCAAAAACAACCGGCGCCCGGCTATAAAGAGACGGGGCACCTTATTATTTATTTACCTAAAACTACAAAATCGTGGTAGAACCATTTTTGGGAGAAATCCGCATGATGAGCTTCAACTTTGCTCCGAAAGGTTGGGCTCAGTGCAACGGGCAATTATTGCCTATCAACCAGAATCAGGCTTTGTTTTCGCTGATGGGTACAACCTACGGCGGCAACGGTCAAACCAACTTTGCCCTGCCCAATTTCCAGGGGCGTACAGGCATAAGTCAGGGCGCCGGCAGGAATATGGGCGAGGTTGGCGGCCAGGAAAGCCATACGCTTACCCCGCTGGAAATGCCTTTGCACCAGCACTTCGTGAATACCAGCAACGACACTAACGCACGTACCAGCCAGCCGCGCAACAACTTTCCGGCCAACTCATCGCCCAACAACGTTTATAACCCGGGCTCTTCTGCCAATTCGCCGATGGCGGCTTCCGCTGTTACAACGGCGGGCGGAAGTCAGGCTCACAACAACATGCAACCCTATCTGGCAATTAATTTTTGCGTAGCGCTTCAGGGTATTTACCCTAGCCAAACCTAGTGACTTTTTTCTCGTTCAATTGCTAAACAATTTTCTGATTTACAGTGAATTAAAAAATAATAAAACATGGCGACACCTTATGTTGGTGAAATCAGGATGTTTGGAGGTAACTTTGCTCCTCTCGGCTGGAATTTTTGCGATGGCAGCCTGCTTCCTATTTCCGAATACGAAACGCTGTTTAATCTCATCGGCACCACTTACGGCGGCGATGGTCAGGAAACTTTTGCAGTACCCGATTTGCGCGGGCGCCTGCCGGTGCACATGAATAGTAATCACCCTATCGGCCAGAGTGCGGGTACTGAAAGCGTTACTTTGACCGTCCAGCAAATACCCGCTCACTCGCACATTATGCTGGGCAATAATAGCGATTCGGGGCAGAACGCTCCAGCCAATAACGTATATGCCAATACATCGGGTTTTGATCTGTATTTTCCCGATGCAGACAATGTAATGAACCCGGCTGTGGTGACACAAACGGGTAATAGCCAGCCCCACGACAATATGATGCCTTATCTGTGTGTGTCCTTTATTATTTCATTGTTTGGAATATATCCTTCTCCCACCTAGTGGAAATTGGGCAATATGTTCTGACAATCAAAATTCTTTTTATCAACAAAAAAAAACAAAAATGGCAGATCCATTTGTTGCTGAAATAAGGATGTATTCATTCAACTTTGCTCCTAAAGGGTGGGCATTTTGCGCAGGTCAAATACTTCCTATCTCACAAAATACAGCGCTTTTTTCTCTTTTGGGCACCACTTACGGCGGCGACGGCAAGTCCACCTTTGCTTTGCCCAATATGCAAGGCAACGCGCCAATGTTTTGGGGCCAGGGCCCTGGATTGACCGATCGCTCTATCGGTGAAACAGGAGGATCTGATTCCGTAACCCTTCTGGTTACTGAAATGCCTGCGCACAACCATGGTATCGGTGTAGGCACAGGCAACCCGGCCGAGTCCAATACGCCGCTGGGTAATGTTTTGTCAATAACCAACAGGCCGGTATTTACAGCTACAAATGTAGCGGGGAACATTATGTCGACAAATACGCTGGGTAATACCGGCGGTTCGCAGCCCCACAATAACATGCAGCCCTACCTGACGGTTAATTTCTGTATAGCCCTGCAGGGAATATTCCCGCCGCGTGGCTAAAATACGCTCATTTTTGATCAATGGATAAGATCACGCTACGGCCTGCAGTACCAGAAGATCTGGCGCTGCTGGCCGTTATTTATGCCAGCACCCGCGCCGACGAAATGGCGATGGTTCCTCATTGGACAGAAGAGCAAAAACAGGCTTTTTTGACCCATCAGTTTAATGCACAGCATAGCTATTACCAGCAAGTGTACCCCAATGCACAGTATTCTATTATTTTATCGCATGGAGTACCCGCAGGGCGCATATATATTGAACGCGAGTTGATTGAGCGCAATATCAGGGTGATAGATATTACCTTGCTACCCGAATTTCGCGGCCAGGGTATCGGCGAATACCTGTTTAAACAACTACAAGATGAAGCCCGCCAGGCCGGAAAAATACTCAGTATTCATGTTGAGCAAAATAACAGGGCAAGGCATCTTTACGAAAGATTGGGATTTAGCGTAAAAAAAGAAACCCACGGTATATATTTGCTGATGGAATGGACCCCCTCATATAACCCTTCATAACCCCTTCCCGACTTCCCTTTGGTCAGTACGGGACTCCCCCG
>DAINSQ010000305.1:0-2682 GCA_036741235.1 Saprospiraceae bacterium
ATACCTTTTTCATTATTGGAATCGGCGGCGGATATGGCTTCGCTGACATCTGAAAAGGAGGCGACATCGGGGAGTTGCATGCCTGCCGCATCATCGGCAGCGGGAGCGGGAGGGGTTGGAGAAGAGTTACAAGAAAAAAACAAAAGTGAGACAACCGTTACAACAGTTGTTATGGGGGCAGATAGAAACCGCATGGTAATCGTTTTTACTTGAATACAGGGAGTCTTTCCTAGTGAAAGACTCCCTGTAAAAGAAAGGCAGATGGACTGAATTAATTCTGTATCAGTATTTTGTGTCTAAATTCGTGTCCGGCAACTTTCACAACGGCTACATAGCTATCCAAATTCGGGGGGAAACTCGAAGGCAGCGTCCACTCGACTCTATCCGTGGCACAGTAGAATCGACTATATATGGTTGTCGGGTTACCGCTGTTTTTGAAAATGGCCTCGATATAAAACCAAACGTTGTTGAGTACGGCAGGTTTGGATTTATAAGAAAGGGTAGCCGTTATGTTTGTACGAGGGGCCAAGACGCCACTCCATTTAGGCGTCCATCCGGGTCTTTGAGTAGGCGTAATGCCCTGAGGAATAACCACCGGTACGCTCACCGACCGGTATAATGCCTCGGGGTTGAGTGTGCCTCCGATATTGATTTTTGAAGACAAGCCGGCTACCGGTTGGTGTGTGCGGGAAATAAACTGGAATAGATCGGAGGTTTTTATCAATGGGTTATGCGCCTTCACCGCGGCAATCACCGAGCTGGCGTAAGCTGCCGCTTGCGAGGTACCCTTGAACGCTTTCCATTCCTGCTTGTATGTGCCTGGAGCATTATAATAGCTGTATGTGCTGTAATAATTGCCCACGGTGGCGATATCTACCAGTCCCAGTCCGGAGTTGGCGTAGTCATCCAGGTTATTATTGCTATCATTGATAGAGGTAACGACCAGCAGGTTGGTCAGTTTTTGAAATTCGCCGTTGCCGTGCGTTTTTTTGAAAAATACCGGCCAACGGGCTTGCGCGCCGGCGCCGGCGAGGTCCTGACCGCTATTGCCCGCCGATACAATCACGGGGATATCAGCCATTTCGGTGCGTTTCAATGCGTTGTAAAGCGGCAGCGAGGGAATATCCTCTGTATAACCCAGGCTCAGGTTAATCACCTGCGCGCCGCTGTCAACGGCGTAGTGAAGGGCGCAGGTAAGGTCAAAAACGCTGTAGGCGTAATTGGGATCGGGGCTGCACACTTTGAGGTTCATCAACCTCGCATTGACATTAGAGGGAGTTGTATATTTGATAATGCCCGACAAGTGGGTGCCATGGCCGATACTGTCGAAAAGTGAACCGGTTTCCCCCACGAAGTCGTAGCCCTCGTAATCGTCGGTATGGCATTCGGGGTTGGGGGCGCCGCTTGCTGTTCGGCCATTGGTCCAATACACGGCGTCGAGTTCAGTATGGCCGTTGGGCCGGCGCGGCGACAGCAGGTCCATACCCGAATCGATGACGGCAACGTTGACATTTTTGGGGCTGGGCGCCGAGCCCTGGCAAGGCGGCGTATTAACAGTACCGGGGAGATCGACCCAGGTAGGATCGATGAGGCGCCGGCTAAGACCTGAAGTATCGGGTCTGGTTTTGGTAGTTGAGCCATCGCCGGAAGTGAGTAATTCGATGGTTTCCAGGCTTTCCCATAGTTGCAGGTATTCAATGCCATTGTCGCCGCAGCGGCAGGTTTTGCGTTTGAGAGCTTTTTTCTCGATTTTTTTGTTGATGGTATTAAATTCATCAAAACTGATATCATCAGCGTGCTCTAAAATAAACAATTCACCAGGGGGTATGACGCGTTTATAGCCGATGGTAACCGGCTCAGCAGCTTCGCAGCCGTTGGCATCCGTCAAAATGACGGTGTATTCGCCGGCAGGTAGTTGGCCAATAGTGAATTCCGTATTTTGAATATTGCCGGTCGTATTATCGTAGTTCAAAGCGGGGTTGAGTACACGGGCTTTAAACGGCAGCGTACCCCCGTCGCTGCCCATACTAAATCCGCCGGTGCGGGGTAATGCGAAAGATGAATCGGGATAAATATTAATCACAAAAGGATAAACGCCGCTGTCGTCAGTGTACAAATCGTAGGCGCCTTCTACCGTACAGCCGTTGCCCTGGTCGGTAACGGTCACGCTGTAGCTGCCGGTGCTCAGACCCGTGCGCGCCGGCCCTTCTGCGCTGCCGTCGCTCCATTGGTAGGTTACAGCGCCAACGTTGTTTTCCACCAGCAGCGATATACTTCCGTTGGCCGCGCCTTGGCAAGAAGGGAAGTTAATATCGGTGGTTTCAATCACCATTTCACAACCTGGACCTTGTAAGACTTTTACCTCGCAGACGCCGGAACAGTTATTACCGGTAACTGCGTTGAAGGTATAAATACCCACGCTTAGTCCGGGGACAGGTATATCCATTTCTGTTTCAACAGAAAAATTATTGAACGTCACCGTATCGCTTTCCGGCCCCGACCAGGTAAGCACGAGCGGAGGGGTAAAGGGACCGCAACTTCCGGCTTGTATACTGATCATTACCGTACCGTTGTCGATATATGAACAGTTAAGTAAAAGCAATTCATTATCATCGGAAGGAGGCGGGTCGACTACAACAATTTGAGCAGAAAGGGAAAAAGAGGAGAGTGCGGCAGTGAGTG
>DAINSQ010000306.1:0-2567 GCA_036741235.1 Saprospiraceae bacterium
CCTTCGGCTACGGGGCCGGAAGCGGCATTGTCGAGGGCTTCCCACACGTGTTCGGGTTTGACGTGGTAGCCGTTGATGTCGTTGAGGCCGCCGTCCCAGGTTTCACCCACGATGGGCAGTCCAAACGAAAAATCAAAAAAATCGCCGGTGGAAAACCGCCGGAAACACCAGGCGCCGACGGCGTCGCGCACGGTACCCACACTGTTGGTATTGGTAATGCCCACAGGGCCGTATCCCATGCCGTAATCTTCGATATACGGCAGACCCGTCATCTCGCCGTCGCCGTTGAGCGAAAACCAGGCAGCGGGGTAAAAACCGGCTGTTTTGCCTTTCGGCAATATGACTGTGACGCCTGTGCGCACCGGGCCCTGGCCTACTTTTAATTCGCCTTCACCAGAAATAAGGGTAGTGTATCCAACTTCAATACCGGGTACGTCGGTAATAGCATTGAAATAACCAGGCGTTCCGTCAAAGGGAATACCCAGGTCGCGGGCACGTACGCCTTGAGCCATAGACAATGTAGTTGTATAGGCGATGAGCCAGGTTATTAGCAGGTGTTTCACAAGTTTTGATTTGCTGATGTGCTGATGTGCTAATTTGCTGATAATTAATTTTAATCTCTCAAAAATCAGCACATCAGCAAATTAGCAAATCAGCACATCAACTTAGGTTACATCAAACGACTTTACCTCCGGGATATGCTCCTCCCCTTCCTCGGGTTTATGAGGCGTGGTGAGTACTTTAACAAAAAAGAAAATCGTCACGGCAGTAACCGTGATATAAGATGCGAGCATCAGGATTAAAGCAGATGTTTTCATGATGTAAACCTCCCTTCTTTTTGGCGTTTGCGATAAGCGACATATACCATCACGGCGATGCCGATCCAGACGGCGAGCAGCAGTAATCTGCCAAAAACTACAGCGCCGTTGGTCTCAGCCGTCAATTTGGCCCAGATGCCGGGCAAGCTGCCGAAAAAGACGGCGCCGAGCAACAGGGGTGTGATGAATTTGATGATAAATTTGAAAATAGTAGGCACCTTGATATCGGCGCCAGTGGTAATTTCTTTCCAGCCTTTGTCTATACCGAATACCCAGGCAAAAAGTATTATTTCAAATAAGGCAAATACTACCAGTGACACTGTTCCGGCCCAGTAGTCGAATTCATCAAATACGCCTTCTTTGAAGAAATACACAGCGGGGAATCCCAAAATCAGGATAAAAGCGCCAAACGACCAGGCCGATTTTTCGCGGCTCAGACCGAATTCATCGCGCAAGAACCCCATAAAGGGCGTACCCATGGCCAAAGAGGAAGTAATGCCGGCAAAAAACAACAAACCAAACCAGAAAATACCGGCTATCACGGCCAGTATCGGTCCCCACTGCTGGAACAAATAAGGTAGTGTGCGGAAGCCCAAGCCGAGCCCCCCCGCTTGTTGCACCAGGCTGGTCATGCCTTCAATGCCGAAATAACCGACTGTGATGGAGATGACAATAGAACCGCCCAATACTACCTCGACAAATTCGTTCATCCAGCCGGCACTCATGGCGTTGAGGGCCACGTCGTCGCGCGAACGCAGGTAAGAAGCATAACACTGGATACTGCCCATGCCCACCGAAAGCGTAAAAAAGATTTGCCCGGCGGCCGCCAACCATACCGTAGGATTCCAGATTGACTTGAGGTCGGGTGTCCATAAATAATCGAGGCCTACTGTGCCGTCGTTGATGGCGCCCTGGCTACCTGCCTTCAATGTGACCGCTTTGATCGCCAGTATGATGCCAAACAAGATCAACAAGGGCATGCCGATTTTGGCCACTTTTTCCACACCGCCGCTTAATCCCCGCGACAGGATGTAGGTGTTCAATGTCAAACACAATAACCAGAATATGATGGCCTCGTAAGGTATGCCGGTTGTGGAAGTTGTAACATCTGTGTAATGATCGAAAAAGGCTGATACTTGCGTTTGATCCATTGGGCTGAATGTGCCAACAATGGAATGCCAGATATAGGCCAGCGTCCAGCTTTCAAGGTAGCAATAGTATGATGCTACCGCCAGATTGGTAAAAATACCGAATACGCCGATGTACTTCCAGAAACTTTGCTTCGACATGGAGTCGAGAATGAACGGCGTGCTGTGGTGCCCAAAACGACCGCCAAAGCGGCCCATCGACCATTCTACAAATAGCAATGGAAGGCCCATCAGCAAAAAACAAACCAGGTAAGGAATGATAAAACTACCCCCGCCGTTTTGAATGGCTTGTACAGGAAATCTCAAAAAGTTGCCCAGCCCTACGGCGTTGCCCGCCATTGCAAGTACCAGGCCCACCCGGGATCCCCAGGATTCGTTGTGTTTCGTCATGGTTCAGATGTTGTACACTTTTGTTAGTATGCTGTTGCACGGCGCTTAGCGGATTAAGCGCAATGATGATGTGCAATTTTTGTGTAAACCTCTGTTAAATTTTTCTATCCACCAATTTTTACATCATTTTTTTGTGGCGGGGAAGGGATGGGGGGGGACAAGGTGACAAGGTGACAAGGTGACAAGGTGACAAGGTGACAAGGTGACAAGG
>DAINSQ010000307.1:0-2553 GCA_036741235.1 Saprospiraceae bacterium
GCTCCCAGCTATTGATATCAATATTTTTTTTCATAAATGATAAGCATATCATCCAACATCAAAAATCCAAAATCAAACATCAAACATCAAACACTTCACCACCTCCCTCAAACTTTCCGCTTGTCTGAACTGCTCGTGTTCAATATTCACATCCATCTTTTCGTGCGCCCAGGTCGTATGGTAGGGCACGTGGATGCCGTGGCCGCCGATGTTGAGCACCGGCAGAATATCGGATTTCAGGGAATTGCCGATCATCAGGAAAGCGCCGGGTTCGATGTCGAGATGCCGGATCAGCTTGAGGAAATCGGCTTCGCCTTTATCCGACATAATTTCGATGTGGTGGAAATAGTGTTCCAGCCCCGAAGCCTTGAGCTTGCGCTCCTGGTCGAGCAGGTCGCCTTTGGTAGCCACAATGAGTTTGTAATGTCCTTTTAAAGCGGCCAGCGCTTCCTCTACCCCGTCGAGCAACTCGATGGGTTTTTGCAGCATGGCCTTGCCGTAGCCGATGATTTTTTCGATGACCTCCGCCCTGATCGTGCCGTCCGATATGCGAATGGCGGTTTCTATCATCGACAAAAGGAAGGCTTTGATACCGTAGCCGTATAGCGGCAGATTCTGTATTTCGGTTTGCAGCAACTCGCGCGAGACGGTGTGTTGCGGCAGGTAGTCTTCGAGCAATTGACAAAACAATTGTTCCGTTTCTTGAAAGTATGGCTCGTTGACCCACAGGGTGTCGTCAGCGTCGAAGGCAATGACTTGTATGGACATAAATGGGTATGTTTCGAGCTGCAATTTGCGTAAAAAAGCTAAAAAAATATGTTAGCTTGTGTAATTCCTGTCGCGGCGGCATCTCTTATGTAAACTATTAAATTTCCCGATTATGAAATCAACTATTGCATTAGCCGTTTTGCTGTGCCTCTCCGCCGCCCTTTCGGGCGCCACGCCCGACAAAGAAGTGCCCAGCGCCATACGAGAAGTCGTCGTTTTTCGCCAGAGCGCCCAGGTATTCCGCGAGGGCAAAGCCGCCTTGCCGGAAGGGCGCACTGTTTTGGTTTTCAGCGGGCTATCGCCGCTTGTTGACCTGGAGAGCATCCAGGTTGGCGCCGCCGGCAACTTTACGATTCTGGCGGTCAACTCGCGCCGCAATTACCTCCAGGCCAAAGAAGCCGACGCCGAGGTAAAAAACCTGCAAGCCCAGCTCGAAGCGGCCAGGGATCGCTATGCCCGCGAGCAGGCATTGTCGCAGGTGCTCACCGAAGAAGAAAACCTGCTGCTGGCCAACAAAATGATTGGCGGACAGCAGAACGGATTGTCGGTACAGGAACTCAAAGCCGCCGCCCAGCTCTACCGCGAACGGCTGACGGAGATCAAGCTCCAACAAATCGATAGCCGCAAAAAACTCAACGCTATTCAATTGGAAATCGATAAATGGCAGAACCAACTCAATTCACTCAATGCGCAGTATCAACCCATTGCGGTTAGCGAGGTGCTGGTAACCGTAGAAGCGCCCGCCGCAACCAATGCTACGTTCCGCCTCAGCTACCTGGTGGGCAACGCCTCCTGGCAGCCGATGTACGACCTGCGCATAGTGGATATCAGCAGCCCCGTGGTGATTGCCTATAAAGCCGCAATTCAACAGACTACCGGCGAAACCTGGGACAATGTGAAGCTCACCCTGTCTACCGGCAACCCCTCGCAATCCGGCTTCCGGCCTACGCTTTCGCCCTGGTGGCTGAGTGTGGCGCCGCCGCCTGTAGTGTATATGAATGGCTCGCGCGCAATGACGGAGTCTGCCAAGGAAATGGACGATATGCGCACCTACGACCCACAGCAACCCGCCGCCGCAGGCCCCGTAGTAACCCAGCGCGAGACCGCCACCAATATCGAGTTTAAAATCGAAACGCCCTATGATATCCCTTCGGGTGGGCAGCCCTACACCGTGCTGATCGCCGAGCACAAGGCCCCGGCTACCTACGAATACTACGTAGCCCCCAAGCTCGACCCCGATGCCTTCCTGAGCGCCAAAATGACCGACTGGGAAAAGTACAACTTGCTAAGCGGCGAGGCTACCCTGTTCTTCGAAGATACTTATGTAGGCAAAACCATGATCATCGCCGAAAATAGCAACGATACGCTTCTGCTTTCACTGGGCCGCGATAAAAGTATAGTGGTGAAAAGAACCAAACAACTGAAATATACCGATAAGCAGTTCCTCGGCAATAAAGTAACCCACACTATCGGCTGGGATATCGAAGTGCGCAATAAGAAAAAACAAGCCGTACAACTGGTGATCGAAGATCAATTCCCGGTGAGTACCACGGAAGAAATCGAGGTGAAACTCGAAAAATCAGGCAAGGCTAAAGTCGATGAAGCCGAAGGCAAATTAACCTGGGATTTGAAACTGGACGCAGGCAAAACTGAAAAATTGGAGTTCCGCTATGCTGTTAAACACCCAAAACAGATGACGATTTATTTGGAATAAAATTTCTAATTTGCTGATGTGCTAATTTGCTGATGTGCTAATTTGCTGATGTGCTAATTTGCTGATGTGCT
>DAINSQ010000308.1:0-2537 GCA_036741235.1 Saprospiraceae bacterium
AGTCTTCCCGCAATGGGGAAAACCCAGGTTGTGGGTGGGGTTCCCCTTTAGGGGTTAGGTTAGGGGTGTGGGTTCGCAATTCGCGAATAACACGGTCAACCTAAATAGATACCGCTTCGCTTTTTATTTTTTTCGGGGTAAATACTAAAACAAATCGCAGGCGCACCGCAGTACGGCTCAACAAACCAATGGCTTACAACCTGCCACCTACAACCCCGGCCAACCTGCCTGCCGCCGTTTGCCAGCCGTCGTCTTGGGCAAGCAGGCGTAACTTATGGTGAATGGCCTGGTACAATTCCGGCGATTGGGCAAGCTGCAGTATGCCTTCGCGCAGCGCACGCGCCTCGGGCGCTACCCAGACTGCCGCGTCTTCGGGGAGTTGCTCAGGCAGGCCGCCGACTTTGGCGATTATCATCGGTATCGTGGCCCGGATGCCCAGCGTGAGCACGCCCGATTGGGTAGCCTCAGTGTAGGGCAATACCAGTATGTCGTGGGAAAGAAGCAACGCCGCCATTTCATTTTCGCTTAGACGGCGATCGATGCGCTCGACGCCCGGCGGTGGTTGGGGCTCGGCGTAATGTGATCTTCCGGCCACAGTAATAGCGCTTATCAAGTCTTTTGGCAGGTGTTGCAATGCTTCGTAAAACAGCTCCAGCCCTTTGTAGGGCCCTATGCGGCCCAGCATAAGCAGGCGGGGTAGGGGAGGCAGCGATCGCAAAGGCGGGTTTTCCAGGCCAGGCAGGGGCAGTATGCCGTGGAGGATGACGTGGGCGCCGGCCTTGAGATGTAATCGCCTGACGACTGAAGACCGGGTATATTCGCTCAAAAAAATGAGTTCATCGGCTATTTTGATGCTGCGATCCTGCCACCACTGGTCGAACGACCGGCGGCGCTCCCCGGTGTGAACTTCGCTGTCGTGCACGGTGAGTACGGTTTTTACCCCGTGCAGGCGGCACCACACTATTATCGGCCAATTCCAGTGGTGGAATACGGGGAAATACGCAACTTTGCAGGAGCGACGGAAGTCGCGGCGCAGCCGAAGCAGCAACCTCGGCAATACCCACAGCGTTTGCAAGGCAAAGCCGAAGGTATTGCGGTAGGAAGTTACCAGCAGGCTGTGCGGAAGCGGACCGCCCTCGGCATTGCCTGAGGCGTATACCCGCACCGGCAACGGCAAAGCCGCCAGCATCTGTCGGGTATAGGGCAGACAACCCTGCCGGGTGAGCGCAAAAACCAATACGGGTAAATCGGTCGGTTTCATTGTTCAAAGTTAAACAAACTCGCGTTGTGAAAAAGGTGTTAATCATTGCCGGCACCCGCCCGGAGATTATCAAGCTGGCGCCGGTGGCCCATGCGCTCAACGGAAAGGCCGAGGTTAACCTGGTCTTCACCGGGCAACACCGCGAGATGGGCGCCGCCGCCTGGCAATGGTTCGACCTCCGGCCCCGCTATAACCTGGATGTGATGGAGGCCGGACAGCCGCTGTCTGTCCTGCTTGGCAGGCTCTTGCAAACCCTGGAGCCGGTGCTGGCCGCCGAACAACCCGACGTGGTAGTCGTGCAAGGCGATACAGCCAGCGCCCTGGCAGGCGCCCTGGCGGCGTTTTACCGCCGCATACCCGTGGCGCACGTGGAGGCGGGGCTCCGCACTTTCGATATGACCCAGCCTTTTCCGGAAGAAATGCAACGCGTACTCATCAGCCGGTTGGCGGCGCTGCATTTTGCGCCTACGGCACAGGCGCGCGAGTATTTGCTCAAAGAAGGCGTGCCCGGTCGCCAGATTTTTGTCACCGGCAATACGGTCGTCGACAGCCTCCAGTGGCTGCTGCGCAGCGGCAAAGGTCAATTGCCGGAAGATTTGCAGCGGGCCGCCGATATGGGCTGGAACCTCATCACCGTCACCGCCCACCGCCGCGAAAACATGGGCGAGCCGCTTGAAACGCTCTGCGAAGCGCTGGTGCGAATGGCCGCGCGCGGCGATGTAGAAATCGCCTTCCCGGTGCATCCCAATCCGGAAATCCGTGGTATGGTTTACGATCGACTGAGCAATGTACCCGGCATTATGCTTGTCGACCCCCTGCCGTATCCCGATTTTATTCGCTTGTTGCAGCACAGCCGCTTTATCATTACCGACAGTGGCGGCATTCAAGAGGAAGCCAGCGTATTGCGGAAGCCGGTGGTGTTGCTGCGCAATGTCACCGAGCGCCCCGAAGCGGAAGCCGCCGGAGTGGTAAAACGCGTTTCGCCCCGGGATATATTCGAAGAGGCCTCCCGGCTGCTTTACGATAAGGAATACCTGCTTGCGCGCTCTCAATCCGACAACCTTTACGGCGAGGGCGATGCAGCGCAACGCATGTTATTAATGTTGAATGGTAACTATTTAGCAGGTATCAATTAACGCGAAAGCAATGAAGTTAGACTCAAGGCTGATATTTTCGGGTAGTTGTATCAATGAAAAAAACTGTATTTTTATCCATTGAATCCTGATAATGATATGAATATTGATACTTCATTTTTGGAAAAATGTATAGCCACTTT
>DAINSQ010000309.1:0-1906 GCA_036741235.1 Saprospiraceae bacterium
GGCGATTGCAACGACAACAACGCCGCCATCAAACCCGGCGCCGCCGAAATCTGCGACGGCATCGACAACAACTGCAACGGCCAGATTGACGAGCCTGTAGCCATCAGCTCACCCTGGTCAAGCGCTAATGTAGGAAGCGGCGCCAACGGCGGCGCTAACCAGTCGTGCTCGCCGGGTAACCTGACCACCTTCAATGTGAGCGCGCAAGGCTACTCCACGCCTACCGGCGATGTGACCCACACTGTCTTCCAGCAGCTTTGCGGCAACGCCTCGATTACGGTGCGGGTAGCTTCGGTGAGCAATGATGGTTGGGCCGGTATTACCATGAGAGAGAGCCTGGCAGGCGGATCGCGTATGGTAGCGCTGAAAACGCAACTGGCCAACATTGGCATTCGCGAAGCGCGTAACGCCACCAACGGGCCCAAGCAAACCCAAATCTTTCCGGCTACGCTATTGCACGAATGGCTGCGCATCACCCGCAACGGCAATACCTTCCAGTACTTCATCTCGCCGGATGGCGTCAACTGGCAGTTGGTGGGCACAGTGAATATAGCCATGGGATCTTGCTTATACGTCGGCATGTTTGCGGAAAGCATCAATGTCAATACCACCGTTACGGCGTCGTTTACCAACGTCACTGTGAGCGGCGGGGTATTGCCTTTGACGGGCAATTCCGACGACGGGCCCGCCGACCAGTTTATCACCAAACAGCGCGATTTCAACCTGTATCCCAACCCTACCAGTGGCGAGGTGAATATAGACCTGAAAGAATACCTGGGCAACGAGGTGCGCATAGAGGTATACAGCCTGATCGGTCAATTGGTATACTTTGTAGAAATCGACGAGGTACAAACGGCGGTTACCAAACTGGACCTGTCGGTATACCAAAACGGCACGTATCTCATTCGCGTACACACGGATGGACAACCCGATACGACTAAGTGGGTAAAACTGCTGAGGCCGTAAATAGAAAATATAATTAAGATTAAAACGAGGGCCTTGCAGCGATGCTGCAGGGCTCTTTTTGATTTTATTAATTGACAGACAAATAATACGCGCAAATTATTAACTATCAATACAAATATCAAATATTACGCTGGTATCAGGGTAAAGGCAACCATTGCCGGATAATTGTGCTGCGAAACAATAGGCAAAAAAAGTTTTTCGAGTTAATATTTCTTTCTTTGTTTAAACTATAAGTATATTTACTTTTACATTCGATCCTTTTACGTATTGCTCCCCCTCTTTTTTTTCGGCTATCTTTTTTTACCAGATATCTGATAAGCATGACGACAGCGCTGGTCGGCGCTCGTTGATCGAATATTTATTCCGCTCGGCAATAATGGGAATACAAACGTGTATCCAGTTGTTTGTCAACATCCGCTAATTAAATTTTGATACCACTATCATTCATCTTTTGTTATAATTAAAACTTTATGAAAAAACTATTTTTTACTCCAGTTGTAAGTTTATTACTGTTTTGCTGTTTAATAGCAGGCGAAACGGGCGCACAGCCTTTAGGTTGGCAGTACTTCACAGGTATTCCAGTCACTGAAAATTCAGGAAATACATTAACGAACTACCAGCTTCGGCTTACCCTCAATACCCAGGCGCTTGTGAATGCCGGGCAGATGTTGGCGAGTGGCGACGACATCCGGTTCGGTTCGGATGTTAACGGCGTTAACCAGTTGAGTTATTGGATCGAAAGCGGTATGAATACTGCCGGCACTGTAATTTGGGTTAAAGTGGCGTCGCTGCCGGCTAATGCAACAACGACAATATACCTCTTTTACGGCAACAATGCGGCAAGCGGTATCTCCTCAATTGACGGTACATTCATTGGGCCGCATTCTTCTACTGATAGCGTTGCATCAGGCGGCGCCGGCGGGGTTGGTAATAGCCAGCG
>DAINSQ010000309.1:1916-2497 GCA_036741235.1 Saprospiraceae bacterium
GAGAACCTACGTGTACGACCCGCTACGTCACTTTGTTTGATTTTAATTCACAAGCCATCTTGCGGCAACATCAGGTGAGCGGCCCGGCAGGCCAATATTATTACTCCGATTTGAGCCAACCCATTTGGTTGACGCAAAGTACGCAATATTTGCTGGAGTTATTTCAAGGCAATGGTGACGGTTATTATTTTGGCGTTTCCAGTCAGGTTGGCCAACATATTGTTTATTACGATATGCGATATTGCAATAGTTGTACCCAAAATACTTTCCCGACAAATATCCTTGGCAATTATCAGTACGGTTATCCCGATTTTCACTATTATACAAAAAGCAATGTTTCGCCGGCGCCTACTTACGAATTATGTCCACCAGAAACCTGCGACGGCATCGACAACAATTGTAACGGGATGATCGACGAAGGCGTGCAGACGACGTATTACCGCGACCAGGACGGGGACGGCTTCGGCAATCCGTCGAATACGACGCAAGCGTGTAGCCTGCCTCCTGGTTATGTGGCCAACAATACGGATTGCAACGACAACAACGCCCTGGAAAAACCGGGTCAGGTCTGGTATAAAGAT
>DAINSQ010000310.1:0-2492 GCA_036741235.1 Saprospiraceae bacterium
AAAATACCTGGTGGGCTACGCCCGCGATTACGGCACTTTTGCCTTCGATCTGAACGATCTGCAAAAACCCAAAGCCGTACTCCCCTATGCCGAGTTTAAAACTGAAATTGAGGAGTATAATGCCTTGTTTCTCCTCCCATCGGCCTCCGGCGGCATGCAAGCCATAGTACCGGTGTACGATATGGAAAAAGACGAGTTTATTATCAATCCGTTGCTTCCGGAACCTATTCCACTTAAAACAGAAACTACCCGCAGCGCCCGCAACAACCGCTATCTGGTTTTGCGCGACGGCAATAATAACGCTATCGCTGTAGATATGCAGGACTGCAAACGCATCGACCTGCCCTCCGATATTGCGGCCCAGCCTACGCAAAAGGTGCTGCAGTGGATCCGATCCAGGTAGAGGCGGTTGTAGGTTGTAGGTTGTAAGTTGTAGGTTGCAAGTGACCAATAACATAGAACCTACAACCTACAACCTATAACTTACAACCTACAACCGAGAACTGACAACCGACCATGACCACCGACGATTTCAAGCTCATCGCCGATACGCTGCCCAAAGATCCGGGGGTGTATCGTTTTATGGACAAAAACGACACTATTTTATACGTCGGCAAGGCCAAAAACCTGCGCAACCGGCTATCGTCGTATTTCGGCGAACGCCAGGACCGCGCCCACCGCACCCGCCTGATGGTGCGCAATGCCCACCGCATTGTATATACTATCGTTGAAACCGAAGCCGACGCCCTGCTGCTTGAAAATACGCTGATAAAAAACCACCAGCCGCGCTACAACGTGATGCTGAAAGACGATAAGTCGTATTCCCATATCTGTATCAAAAAAGAGCGCTTTCCCAGGGTGATGATCACCCGCCGCGTCATCCGCGACGGGTCTACTTATTTCGGCCCCTATACTTCCAAAGGCCGGCTCAAGGATATCCTCGACCTGCTCAAACAACTTTTTCCGTTGCGCAATTGCACCTTTCTGCTCTCGGAAGAAAATATAGCCGCCGGCAAATTCAAGGTCTGCCTCGAATACCACATCAAAAACTGCATGGGCCCCTGTGAAGGGCTCGAAGACGAAGCCTCCTACAATGAGAAGATCAGCCAGATCAAAAATATTCTGCGCGGCAATTTCAGCGCGGTAGTGCAGCATTTCAAACAGGAAATGCAGCGCCACGCCGAAAACCTGGAGTTCGAAAAGGCCCAACAGATCAAAGCCAAACTGAGCGCTTTTGAAGACTACCAGAGCAAATCAACGGTGGTGAGCACTACCATCCGCGATGTCGACGTGTTTTCGATCGCCTCTGCCGACAAAGAGGCCTATATCAATTATATCCGCGTGGTCAACGGCGCTATCATTCATACCCATACACAGGAACTGGTAAAAAATCTCGACGACGACGAGGTCGACCTGCTGGAATACGCCATTCCCATTATCCGAGAACGCTTTAGCAGTCTTGCCCCGGAGGTGATCGCCCCCTTCGAACTTCAAACCGGCGATAGCAACCTGCTGGTGACAGTACCCAAAATCGGCGACAAAAAAAAGCTGCTGGAGCTGTCGCAAACAAACGCCAAATACCACCTCCTCCAGAAACAAAAGCAGGAAGCAGGCAAAACCAAAAAGCAAACACCCGCCGAACGCATACTGCGCACTTTGCAGGAGGACCTGCGCATGGATGCCGTGCCGCTGCACATCGAGTGTTTTGACAACTCCAATATTCAGGGTACTAATCCGGTTTCATCCTGTGTGGTGTTTAAAAATGCCAAACCTTCCAACAAAGACTACCGGCATTTTAATGTAAAAACGGTTGAAGGCCCCAACGATTTTGCATCAATGGCCGAGGTGGTCTATCGCCGATACCGCCGCCTGCTCGACGAGAACCAGCCCCTGCCCCAACTCATCATCATCGACGGCGGCAAAGGCCAACTCGGCGCCGCGATGGAAAGCCTGCGCCAACTCGGCATCGCCGACCGCGTGACGGTGATCGGCATCGCCAAAAGACTGGAAGAAATCTTTTTCCCCGACGACCCCGTGCCCCTGCTGATCAATAAGAAGTCGGAGTCGCTCAAACTCATCCAACAAGCCCGCAACGAAGCCCACCGCTTCGCTATTTCTTTTCACCGCAACCAGCGCTCGCGCAATTTCCTGGGCACCGAACTCACCGACATCCCCGGCATCGGCGAAAAAACCGCCGAAAAATTGCTGTCGCATTTCGGCTCGGTGAAAAAATTGCGCTCCGCTACCATCACCGAAATCGCCGAGGCAGTAGGCTTGGCCGCCGCAAAGAAGGTGGCCGCACATTTTGAGAAGGGGGAGTGAGGTTGTCAGTTCTGGGTTATCGGTTGTAGGTTGTAGGTTGTAAGTTGTAGGTTTGTTATTAAACCAATAAACCTATAAACTTATAAACAGAGAACCGACAACCCACAACCCACAGTGTCATTGCCTAAAATAGCTTGACCTGAAAAGTCAACCTAAAATGGGCAAGAAGT
>DAINSQ010000311.1:0-2350 GCA_036741235.1 Saprospiraceae bacterium
AACCCTTCATAACCCTTCATAACCCCTCATAACCCTTCATAACCCTTCATAACCCTTCATCAAAGAAACTTCTCAACATTATCCCATTCCAGGCCGAAAGCTTCAGCTACGCCTTCGTATACCACCGTACCTTTCACCACATTCAGGCCCAGCTTCAGCGAAGCGTTTTGGCGGCAGGCTTCCTGCCAGCCCTTGTCGGCCAGTTGGATGGCATAGGGCAGCGTAGCATTGGTGAGGGCAATAGTAGACGTATAGGGGACGGCGCCCGGCATATTGGCCACGCAATAGTGTACCACATCGTCGATGATGTAGGTAGGATTGGCGTGGGTAGTGGGCGTACAGGTTTCGATACAGCCGCCCTGGTCGACGGCCACGTCGACGAGCACTGTGCCGGGTCGCATCAATTTGAGCATATCTCTGGTGATCAGCTTGGGCGCTTTGGCGCCGGGGATCAGCACCGCGCCCACGATCAGGTCGGCGTCTTTGATATGCTGGCGGATGTTGTATTCGTTGGAATACAGCGTAATCACATTAGGCGGCATAATATCTGACAGATAGCGCAGGCGGGGCAGGCTCACGTCCATAATGATCACCTCGGCGCCGAGGCCTGCGGCCATCTTGGCGGCCTGGGTGCCAACGATACCGCCGCCGAGGATCAGCACTTTACCCGGCGCAACGCCCGGCACGCCGCCCAGCAGTACCCCGCGGCCTTTTATCGGCTTTTCGAGGTATTTGGCGCCTTCCTGGATAGCCATACGGCCGGCTACTTCCGACATCGGCACCAGCAGCGGGAGGCTGCGGTCGGGAAGTTCCACCGTTTCATAAGCCAGGCACACAGCGCCGCTGTCGATCATGGCGCGCGTAAGCGGTTCGTAAGAGGCAAAGTGGAAATACGTAAACACGAGTTGATCTTTTTTGACCATTTTGTACTCGCGTTCGATAGGTTCCTTAACTTTAATGATCATTTCGGCGATAGAATATACCTCCTCGATAGTGGGGAGGATACGCGCGCCGGCAGATACATATTCTTCGTCGGGAAAGCCGCTGCCTTCACCTGCAGTAGATTGCACATACACGGTATGGCGGCGCTTGGTGAGTTCAAGCGCACCCGCCGGGGTAAGCGCTACGCGGTTTTCGTAGTCTTTTATTTCCTTTGGTACTCCAATGATCATATGAAAAGTTTTACTCGATTAGGTAAAAAAGAAAGTCTGGCAAAAATAAGAAAATCATCAAATCATGAGAGCTATTCTTTGGGGATTGATCACACTAACGGCGGTTTTGTCATCGTGCAAGCAGGGCGATAGCCGCCAGGAAACCGACCAGGTAACTTCGGCCTTTATACCATTGCCGCCCGATTCGCTGCGCAACTTGTACAACTCGTTTTGGGCGAAAGCCAAAACAACGGCTATGCCCACCAGGGAAATTATCGAACCGGGGAAATTATACCCTGTTGACGAGGCGCCGCTGGATACCGGTTTTTACGTATTCCGGGAGTTGCTGCGCCAAACGGCGGCCCGAAAGGATGTCATTGAACTGATGAAGGCAGTAGACCCGCAAATACAATGCAGTTTTGGCGACGACAACGGCGCTGCGGCGTTTGTGCGCCAATGGGAAATTGATACGCCCGCCAAAACGCCGGCATCCCGGCTTTGGGGTGTATTAGAGGGTATCCTGGCCGGCGGCGGCGTCTTCAACGAGGAAAAAAACGAGTTTTATGCGCCTTACTACTCCCGCACATTCCCCCAACAATACGATAGTTATACTTATGGCGCGATCACCGGCAGCGGGGTGCGGCTGCGCGCCGAACCCAATATGAACAGCGAAATTCTGAAAACGATATCCTACGACATTGTAGAAATCCTCGAAACTTCGCAGAAAGACGATACGATTGGCGGCAAGGTTTTCCCCTGGCACAAAGTGAGGATGGCCGATAAAAAAGAGGGGTATATTTTTGGCCAATTCCTGGGGATGACGGTCGGCTATCGGGCGGTTTTTGTGCGCAAGGGCCCGCAGGAGTGGAAGATGACGGTGTTGGTGGCGGGGGATTGAGGATCCGCTTAGCTGTAATTTCACCAGGCCGCATACTTCTATTAGCTATTTGCCCCCTGATGAATTTGAACATAACAATGCTAATCTCTACTTTTATCCTGTTGCAGCTAAGGGGAAGTGTACAAGGCGTGTACAAGGCGGCCTTCCTGGCCGTACACGGCTTCTACTTTGCCGTCTTTGTATTCTATGCCCTGGCAGTAGTCTTTGGTCACGCCTGATATTTGTTTTTGCGACTTTACGACTGTACGACTGTACGAACAGGGGAACTTTCCGTATCATTATTTGTCCAACTTTAATTGTG
>DAINSQ010000312.1:0-301 GCA_036741235.1 Saprospiraceae bacterium
GATCAAAAAAACCAATTTCATCAATCATCGCTACGCGAAATGCAACACAGGCAGCGTTGGCATGCATGGGGTTTTTTATTGGATAAAAACGGATTGGATTACCCACAACCAAGTCCTGCAGATAATGATCAAACGGAAGGATGTACTTCTCAAATGTTTTTTTTGAAATAGTTGTCAATTCATAATTCATGGAAAGTGGCACAGCCGCAAAAATCCGTTCATCTCTCTGCAGGGCTTCCTGCAGGAATTGAAGGCAGCCGGGATGCAATCGGCTATCCTGATTGAGTACAACTGCCATATC
>DAINSQ010000312.1:453-1927 GCA_036741235.1 Saprospiraceae bacterium
GGGTACTGTTATCAATGACATAAATGCGATGAACGTCTGTGTGGCTATTTAGTATAGAAGACACACAGTCGGAGAAATAGTCATCGCCATTGTAAAAGGGAATAATGATATCTATTTTCATCTTACCAGAACTACGTCGCCTGCTAAGGTACGGGTATCGCCGTTTATTAGATTAATTTTTATCAAATAGGTATAAACGCCTGCTTCTGCCGGTTTTCCGCTCGGCCATTTTCCGTTCCAACCCAGGCGAGGGTCATTAGGCGCAAATTCCAGCCGTTCGAATACCAAACCGCCCCAGCGATGGAAAATCGACATTTGCAAAATGACGCCAGCGCCATCTTCGGTATAGGCGGTAAATTCGTCGTTGATACCGTCGCTATTGGGGCTAAAGGCATTAGGGACATATACCTTCAGATCTTGGGGATCATTGCATTCGGGAACATTAAATAACGATACGGACAGGCTATTGCACGAATCCGTAACAGTAGCAGAATAGTTGCCTGGCGGCAGATTGTCTATAGACAAAGTATTTTGCGCCCCTGTACTCCAATTGACCTGATAAGGTGGGTTGCCCCCGGAGACCGATGCGATGGCGTTACCGCCGGTATTGCACGCCGGCGTAGTTGTTATTTCCAGTACGGGGGGCGGATAATTTTCCAGATGAACGATATGGACAGAATCACAGCCGGCAGTATTGGTAAAAGTTTGGGAATAAATGCCGGAATTGGCGACAGGCATCCCAAAAATAGTGACAACATCGCCCTGGCAAATCGTAAGATTCACCGCTGTGGTATCGGTTGTACAAGTAAGACATTCTTGTTGACAAATAGAAGTGGCACTTACACTGCCCTGAACAAGGGGAAACGGGTAGTCGACATATGAAATATCAAATCCATAGCGACTTAGCCCGATCGTACCGGTAGGTACATTGGCGACATCACTTACCACTATTTCACGGGTTGTTACTAATGGGCAGTTTTCCTGGCTGGAAATATTGCCGTCCTGGTCGACTTTTCCCAGGAAAATTGACTTATCGCCGGTAGCGGCATTGACCGTCCAACCGGTGAAATAAAAATAATCGCCTAAAGCAATCAATTGCGATTGTTGTTCAAATCGAAGGTACTCAATACCTGGGCCTCCATAACTTTTAGCCCACAGGGGGGCGCCGTTGAGGTTGGTTTTCACCAAAAACAGATCCTGCTCATTGCCCGTATAAATATAGCCCAGCATCAGATAACCATCGTTGAGTTGAATGACTTCCTCGGTCCACTCGTTGGCATATGCCGGAAGATCGTATTTTTTTGCCCAAAGCAGATTGCCGTTAAAATACGTATTGGCCAGAAATAAATTGGTTTGTGTGATACTGTTGCTATTGTCGTTGCCGCTTAGGGCGAGTATAAATCCGTTAGAAACAGTAAGGATATCGCGGCCATACATCCGGGCGCTGCCGTTAAAAGACTGCAGAATTGGTTTT
>DAINSQ010000312.1:1937-2337 GCA_036741235.1 Saprospiraceae bacterium
GCCATTCAGGTCAAACCGCGATAAAACCGCCCTCATCTTATCTGCGGCGGAGCCGTTGGTACACCGGCTTAGCGTATACAGGCTGCCATTGTGTATCAGGTTGGCGTTAAACATTTCGCTGCTGCCAAAATTGTAGGCGTAGTTCGGCCCATTGGGCGCCGGTTGTCCACTATCGCGATCCAGCAAAATCATAAGGGCGTCGTCGCCTTCGCCCGGGTTGGGGCTAAAGATGCTTTCGCCTAATATCATAAAATCGCCGTCGGTTCTCTCCAGCAATTGATAGCTTTTACTGGGGCGGTTAAAAATTCTTGACCACAAAATATTACCAGAAACCGGATCATAGCGGAATGCAAAAGCCCGGGCAGAAGAAAGCGTAAGCCCTCTGTAGCCGGCTCCTACC
>DAINSQ010000313.1:0-1747 GCA_036741235.1 Saprospiraceae bacterium
CCCGGAAGGGGTTCATCGAGGTACGAATCGCCGTGCGGGGGTTGTATTTTTCAATAAAAACTTTCAAACTTTTGGCTTTTAAATTCTCCTCCGCTTTAACTTCAATGGGGATAACGCCGTTTTGGACTTGAATCAGAAAATCAATCTCGGCCGTAGCATTTGAAGCTGTCCAATAATACAACTCATGGTTGATTTTCAATTGTTGAGCAACGAATTGTTCCGTAAGGGCGCCTTTAAATTCTATCAAAATATTGTTTTTTTCAAGCAGGATTTTCTGGTCGATTTTGGCGAGCGCATTCAATAGACCGATATCCAATAGAAACAATTTGAACACATCCATATCTGCATAAGCATTGAGTGGTATTACCGGTTTTTGGACCAGGGTTACTTTAAGTACCAAACCGGCGTCGGTAAGCCAATTGATGGCCGTTTCAAAATCTTTTGCCCTTGCGCCTTTTTTGATTTGCCCGTAGATGAATTTTCGGTTCTCTTTCGCCAATTGGCTTATCAAGGTATGCCACACCAACCTGATTTTGGGTACGATTTCGATAGGCGCATATTTTGCAAAATCGTTTTCGTAGCCTATCAATATCTTTTCGTGGATTGCCCTAACTTCCCTTAAATCATGTTGTTTGATGTAACTGTTCACCGCTTCAGGCATGCCGCCTATGAAGTAGTACAGCCTCAACCACTCCACCAATTTTTCGTGAAAAGGCTCGACTATTTGCCAGTTTTGAGCCTCCAGATGGTCTCTGAGCAGCTTTTGTCCCACGTTTTCCAAAAACTCGAAAAAACTTAACGGGTACATCCGCAAAAAATCTACTTTCCCAACAGGGAAGGAGGTATTCTTTTGTAACGAAACACCCAACAAAGAGCCTGCGGCGACGATGTAATACTCAGGGGCCTCTTCACAGAAATATTTCAACGCTGTCAGCCCTTTCTCTGCTTCCTGTATTTCGTCAAAAATGACCAACGTATTTTCTGATTTTATTTTGTGGCCGGCTTCGATTTCTATGATTGACATGATGCGCCTTATATCAAAATCAGGCACGAACAATGATTTTAGCCGCTCACCGCTCTCAAAATTAATATACACAACTTGCTCAAATTCGCTATGGCCAAACTCCTTCATCAACCAGGTTTTGCCGACCTGCCTCGCTCCCTGCAGTATTAGCGGCTTCCGGTTAAGGGCGTTTTTCCAATTAACAAGTGATTTATATAGGTCTCTTTTCATTTTATCCTTTGATTTTGCTTACAATAATACACTTTTTCAAATGAAAAAATGTAAAATCTCACACTTTTTTAAACGAATGTAAATGTATTACAGATATATTATTTGAATTAAAATGTATTTTGTATATAAATATTTAATTTACAATGATATAGAAATAATCAAAAACACCACACAGACAGCACATCGACCAAGTCTCATTCCAAGCTATTATTCCGCCGCGTTCGTTTTTCCTACACATATGCTTTCCAGAAGCGTTAAGGCTTGATTTCTGGTAACCGATGAAATCAGCTTGCCCCTTGACTCCCTCCCAAATTCCCCCTACTTTTGTACATTCACCGTGAAACGGATGCGCCCCCCTGCACCGCCTGGAACAGCAGATATGAACCACTTCGATGCCGACAGCAATTTCCAATTCTTGCAACAGGAGTTCCCCCTCCTGGCCAACCTGACCCAATCGGCGGAGCAGCACCTCCATGCCGAGCCGGTAGTGGCGCTGTTCAAACTGCGGCAGTT
>DAINSQ010000313.1:1843-2323 GCA_036741235.1 Saprospiraceae bacterium
CAGGCGCTCAAAGTAGAAGACATCCTGCCCGGGCTATCTGCGAGCCTGCTGTTCAGGATCAAAATCATGGGCAACAGGGCAGTGCACGAGAACAAGGGAACATCGCAGGAGGCTTTATCGGCCCTGTCGGCGGCATTTCATATCTCCAAATGGTGGGTAGAAAGTTATGGAGAACAACCCTATCCCGGTATTGCCGAACGGCAATTCTCTACCCCGCCCAAGCTGGACAGCCGCTATGACCTGCAATTGCTGCAGAAGGAGTACGAGCAACTCGAGGAAGCTTTCGTGCAATACAAAGCAGCGCATGCCCGCATAGATGCCGGCGACCGCTCTGCCCTCAAACTCAAAGCCATACAGGCCGCTACCCATATCCAGCTAAGCGAGGCGGAAACCCGCGAAATGATCGACGAGCAGCTCCGGGCCGCAGGCTGGGAAGCCGACACCGCCAACCTGCGATTTGCCAAAGGCATACGCCCCCAA
>DAINSQ010000314.1:0-2244 GCA_036741235.1 Saprospiraceae bacterium
CACCTTGTCACCTTGTCACCTTGTCACCTTGTCACCTTGTCACCTTGTCACCCTGTCACCCTGTCACCTTGTCACCTCACAAATACGAACTATCAAAAGAAAGCGGCAGCAAATCAACCGCATCATTAAAGCGGTAGATCGGGCCTATCTCGCCTTTTATCAGCACCACGATAGGTTGCCCCTGCCGGTTAGCGGTTTCGCAGATCACCTGGCGGCAGGCGCCGCAGGGCGCTGCGGGGTGATCCACTACCTGGCGGCTGCTCTTGATCGTAATAGCGATAGCCGTAACCGGCTCGCCGGGGTGCACAGCCGTAGCGGCGCCCAGCGCCACGCGTTCTGCGCAAAGGCACATCGGATAAGCTGCATTTTCCTGATTGGCTCCGGAAATAATTTGACCGCCCGCCAATAATACGGCCGAGCCTACGTTGAATTTGGAGTACGGCGCATACGACTTCGCGAGCGCCGCGTGGGCTTCGCGCATCAGTTCACCTTCCCGGCCAGGTAATTCCTCCTCGTTTTCAAACACTTGTACTTTTGTGATCAACTCAACTTCCCGCATCGCAAACAAAGTTTACAAAATACACCAGTTCTCAAAATTAAAAGAATACTGGTAAAACGCTATCTTTCGGCCCATTCTTATTCAAAAAAGCATATTGCCATGAACAATATCCTCATCATAGGCGCCGGTCGCTCTTCTACGGCTCTCATCAACTATGTATTGGAAAAAGCCCGCGACCGCAACTGGACGGTCACCGTCGCCGATGCCGACCCCGAGCTGGCCAAGCAAAAAATCAACAACCACCCCAACGGCCGCGCCGCCTGGCTCGACGTACTGAAAGTCAACGACCGCCGCGACCTGATCAGCCGCCACGATATCGTTGTGTCGCTGATGCCCGCCCACCTGCATATCGAAGTGGCGCTCGACTGCATCAAGCTCAAAAAACACCTGATCACGGCTTCCTATGTGTCGCAGGAAATGCACAAACTCAGCGATGCGGCGCGCAGCCACGACCTGATTTTTATGGGCGAAATGGGCCTCGACCCCGGCATCGACCATATGTCGGCGATGCAGAAAATCCACCAGATTCAACGCCACGGCGGCCAACTAACGGCCTTCCGCTCTTATACCGGCGGCCTCATCGCCCCCGAAAGCGACGACAACCCCTGGCACTACAAGTTTACCTGGAACCCCCGCAATGTGGTGCTGGCCGGGCAAGGCACCGCCCAATTCCTCGAAGGCGGCAAGTTCCGCTATATCCCCTACAACCGCCTGTTTACCAAATACTGGGTTGTGGACATCCCCGGCATGGGCGACTATGAAGTCTACGCCAACCGCGACTCGCTGCTCTACCGCGACGTGTACGGCCTCAGCGGCATTCCCAACATCCTGCGCGGCACTATCCGCCATATGGGCTTCTGCGACGCCTGGAACGCCCTGCGCAAAATCGGACTTACCGACAACTCGTTCCCGATTGTCGACTCGGGGAGCCTGACCTACCACGAACTTATGGAGGCCTACGCCGGCGCCGGCCCCGGCTCCGTCAAGGAGCGCATCGCCCGCCTGATCGATCAGGAGGTCGACTCGCCGGTGATGGAGAAACTGGAATGGCTGGGATTGTTCCGCAAAACGAAAATTAATGCAGCTAACGCTACCCCGGCGATGATCCTGGAAAACTTGCTGCTCAGCAAATGGTCGTTGAAGCCGGGCGATAAGGATATGATCATCATGCACCACGAGTTTGAATATATCATCGAAAATCAAACCCGCCTGCTGAAGTCTACACTGGTGATGAAAGGCGCCAATGAACACGATACGGCTATGGCCCGATTGGTAGGCCTGCCCATCGGCATTTTTGTGCGACTGGTGATGGAGGGCAAAATCAGAGCTACCGGCGTGAATATTCCGGTGATGCAGGAGGTGTACGACCCGGTGCTGGAGGAGTTGGCCACTTATGGCGTGGTGTTTAGAGAGGAGGAGGCGATTCTCTAAAGAGAGCAAAGGCAGGAAGGCAATGGGGTTTGTGCGACCATACTTTGTTCAATGCCGTGTAACTATTTAGCGGGTATCAATTAACGCGGAAGCAATGAAGTTGAACTCAAGGCTGATATTTAGGGGTAGTTGTATCCGGAATTTAGTGCATTACAGGAAGACAGGATCCCCTTACTCACACCCCCGGCCCCTGAATGGGAGTCTTCCCGCAATGGGGAAAAACCAGGTTGTGGGTGGGGTTCCTCTCTAGGGGT
>DAINSQ010000315.1:0-2230 GCA_036741235.1 Saprospiraceae bacterium
CGTGCAGTTTTAGCGCATGTTTTATACCACACGCCGTCAGGTTATCCCGACCTGTTAGTACGGGACAAGTTGTGCATAACTTTTCGGCTTGACGCCGAGCTTTTGGCGCAGTCGAGCCCTGGCTTAGTCATTACATCTTTACAAAAAACGACTATATTTCTCCCAATCCTCCGCTTCATCGATATCAGAAAGGGTAGGCAAGATAAATGTAGAAGCGCCGAGTGAATCGATGCGGCGCAGCGTTTCGACGGCTACATCAGGAGTACTCCAGGCCATATTGTTGAAAAGCGAGGGGGCAGGTTTTCGCATACCCAGCAGGTAATAGCCGCCGTCGAAAGCGGGGCCGAGTACGTAGGGGAAGGAGTCGAGGGCCAGGAAGGCCGTTTCGAGGATGGCCGGCGAGAGTTGGATACAATCGCTACCGATAATGACGGCCTTGTCGTAATGTTGGGAAAACGCCAGTTGGAAAGCGGCCTCCATGCGGGCGCCCAAATCGGGGTCGCCCGCCTGGAGGTGTTTTTCAAAACCGGGAAATGTCCACTGGTCGTTATAATCGATAAAATGGCTGTAAAAAACCAGCCTGTCTGCTGCTGTTGCCAGCGTTACCCGGCGGGTATGGGCCAGCAATTGAAGATAAATATCATACGCTGCATCTTCGCCGAGGGTAACAGCGAGGCGGGTTTTGACCCGCCCTTTCTGCGGATTGCGAATAAAAATCAGCAGCGCATTATTACTCATCCGACTCCTCGTCGTTGTTCTTTTTATTACCGCCGTAGAACGTTTTCTCGTCCATTTTCTGCACTTTCATGCCTTGTTTCAGTTTGCGCGCCAGCATGGTATAAGGCCCGGTAACGATCTCTTCGTCGCCGTTAAGCCCTTTGAGCACCTGTATATAGGTATCATCCTGAATACCTGTAGTCACTTCTACCATTTTGACGCTATCGGCCGAGCATACAAACACCACTTCCAGCAGGTCGGCGGCGCTTTTTTCCTCGTCCTTTTCTCCGTTGTTATTATTCACGGGTTTGGCGATCTTTTTGTCGGCATCTTTTTCACGGGTAGCCACGGACTGGATAGGGATGCTGATCACACCCTTCACTGTTTCTGTCAGGATATCAACCGAAGCCGACATACCCGGGCGGAAGGGGTAAGCCTTGCCGTCGGCTATCAGGTCGGTATACGAAGCCTGGTCGATATTGATGCGTACTTCGAAGTTGGTCACCTGGTCGGTTGTGAGGGCGGTAGTAAGCCCTGTGCTGGTTGACGAGTTGGCGATTTGCGTAACGCGGCCTTTGAATTTGCGGCCCAGGTAGGCATCCACCTCGATTTCGGCCATATCGCCCATAGAAACGCGGGGGATATCGTTTTCGCTCACTTCCACGCGCACTTCCATGGCGTTGAGGTTGGCGATGCGCATCATCTCGGTGCCGGCCATCTGGATCGTACCTACTACGCGTTCGCCTTTTTCCACGTTGAGTTTGGAGATAATACCGCTAACAGGCGCGTAGATGGTAGTGCGTCGCAGGCTGGTGTTGAGTTCCTTGAGCGAAGCTTCAGCGCTTTGCACGGCAAACTGGGAGGCGCGCGAGCTTTGTTCCGACGAGCGGATATTGGCGTTGGCGGCGCGCAGGTTGGCTTCGAGCGAGCGCAGGTTGGTCAGTGAGGCGTCGAAGTCGGCCTCTGAAATAACGCCGTCTTTGCGCAGTTTTTCGTTGCGCTTGTGGATTTCGCGGGCGTTGCGCAGCTGTTCTTCGATCTGTTCTTTTTGCGCCGTAAACGTTTCGATTTGCGCGCGGGCGTTAGCGAGCTGCGCTTTGGCGCTGTTGACGCCGGCTACGCCTCGTTCTACCTGCGATTGGTAGGCGTCGGGGTCGATGCGGGCCAGGAGTTGGCCGGCCACCACCGAGTCGCCTTCTTCTACGTAGAGTTCTACGATTTCGCCCGATACGTCGGAGCTGATTTTGACTTCCGTCTGTGGAAAAACCTTGCCGCTGGCGGAGACCGTCTCGGAGATGTCTCTTTTGACTACCTTTTCGACAATCACTTTCTCGCCTTTGGGCCTGGATTGGTTTTTCCAGATAGCCAACCCGACGAGTACGGCCACTACGGCCAGCAGGATGATGTATAGACGGGTATTGTTGATTCGTTTTGCCATTTTATTTCAGGTTTAAATCTTTTTAAGTGACAAGGTGACAAGGTGACAAGGTGACAAGGTGACAAGGTGACAAGG
>DAINSQ010000316.1:0-2172 GCA_036741235.1 Saprospiraceae bacterium
CAGTCGCATAAACCCATAAACGAACTGACAACTCACTCCTCCTTAAACATATTAAAAGTAATTCCAATACTGGGAATCAGCAGGTTAGTGGTGGAAGATTTCTCCTCGAAAGCGTCGATAGGGAGGTCGTAGGGGCCGGAATCATTTTGTCGGCGGGCCAGGTAGGTAGCGTTGGCGCCGGGCAGGTAGGCGCAGCGCAGGTCGATTGTAATCTCCGGCGACTTTCTAAACACTTGCAGGCGGAGGCCCAGCGCCAGTCCGTAGCTCAGGGCCCAATCGCCGCGCTCCACTTCCGAATTATAATCTTCTTCATCGAAGCTATCGTCGTCGATAAGACGGGTGCGGGTATACAGATTTTTCGTACCGATCATGCCGTCAATATAGGGTTTGACGGGGGCGCCGAGGTCGGGCGAAAAGCGAAGCATGCCATGTCCCAGGAAAATACTGTTACTGGTGCGCAGGGTATAACGTTCAGTAAATCCGCCAACGTTGATATTGTATTTCTGCGATTCCCTGTCGTACGACATGCCAGCCAGGTCGATGCCTGCATAAAAAGGCAGGGTTTTGCCGAGGCGAAAGACAACATGCCCCCCGCCGCCGATGCCGACGCTGTTGAGGTTGTCGCTGAATTCATCTACAGGCACGCCGACCTGGAAGTTGAGGTTTAAATAGCCGAAATGGCGGCCTTCTACATTGTCAACATACGATTGGGCGGTCAATAAATTACTAAGTAGGAGCAGGGCCGAAAGGAAGATACAGGATTTCATATCGCGGTGTTTTTTGTGTCAGGAATGCTTTCTCCAAATATAACACCAAATGCAGGCAAATGTAGTTAAGGCCTCGTTAAACTTTTGTCGGTTGTAATCCTGTCATCCTGTCAACGCCCCCCGCTCAATTAATGACCAACGGTCTGGTATCCTGTTTATAAATCCCGTAAGTAGTCATAAATTTCAGCAGTTTGTGGCTAAAAGAGCCGCTGCGGATTTCGCCGGTAAAAATGCGGGTAACGTGGCGGGTAATAAAGGGATTGAGGAAACGCGCCAGCAGGGATTGTTGGTAATTTTGCCCCACGCGGTACAAAGTAAACAGCGTGCCTTCATACCACATATTGATAATCGCCTGCCAGCCGGCCAGTTCTTCGCGGTGGCGGCGTTGATAGGCCTCAAAAGCCGCCGGCGTACCTTTGTTGATAGCCTTGGCTAATTGGACGGCGCTGGACATGGCGAGGTAAAGCCCTGTAGAGAAGATAGGGTCGATAAAGCCGGCGCTATCGCCCACCAGCGCCCAGCCGTTGCCGTACAATTTTTTGGATTTCCACTGGTAATTGGTATAGGTCATCACCGTGGTAGTACGGCGGGCGTCTTTCAGGTAATCGCGCAATTTGGGTTCCTGGCGGAGGAAATTGTCGTATTGTTCTTCTTTGGAATCGCCCAGTCCTTTAAGGTGTTTGGGCGACACCACGATGCCCACCGACACCCTGCCCGGCAGGGGTATTCGCCAGCCCCAGCCTTTGCTATAGCGATCCACGTGAATATTGCCGGGGTCGGTCATTGCCACGTCTTCCTGGTGAGAAAACAGGGCCAGGTCTTTGCGGCCTCCTTCTTCCGAGGGCAGATTGAGCAAATTGGGCAGCAGGCGGGTGCGACCGCCGGCATCGACGAGCAGGTCGACGCCCCCGTCGAAAAAACCTTCGGCGGCTGCCAGGGTTTCGGCGCTCAATACGGGTTTTCCCTGCGCGTTGAGTTCCACCTCCGCCCGCTGCGTAAATACCCGGGCGCCTGCTTCCTGTGCCGCCTCCAGGATAGCTTCGTCAAATTTATCGCGGGGCACGTTGTAGGCATAGACCAACCGGGTGCGCGCCAGGTCGAAACCGAAAGACAGCACTTCGCCAGGGTCAAGGCAGATGGTTGCACCGGGTTTGAAAACCGAAAATTCGCTGACTTTTTTTTCGATGCCCAGTTCCCTCAGGATGGGAATGATCGCCGGCAACAGGGATTCGCCCACGATCAACGCCGGTCGCTGCGGCGTGCGAAAGATACCGACTTTATGGCCTTTACGGGCTAATAATGTAGCAAGGGTGCCCGCAGCGGGGCCGCCTCCGATGATGGCTATTGTCATGATGAGGGTTGATGAGGGTTGATGAGGGTTGATGAGGGTTGATGAGGGTTGATG
>DAINSQ010000317.1:0-2054 GCA_036741235.1 Saprospiraceae bacterium
GTTTAGTCACCCTTCCAGGCTTCATGTTGCGTTTTTTCGCCGTAGCTGCCGGCTACGACTGCAAAACGCGCCCCCGCCTTGCGGGACTTCGCTGCGCTACGCTCGTCTAAAATAAAATTTGCTCGCTTTCGCTCAATCACGAAAATCCAAACATGCTCTTAATCACAATTCGGAAAACCCA
The DNA here is from genome assembly GCA_036741235.1 of Saprospiraceae bacterium. Taxonomy (GTDB): domain Bacteria; phylum Bacteroidota; class Bacteroidia; order Chitinophagales; family Saprospiraceae; genus JABWBR01. The sequence continues at coordinate 182 of DAINSQ010000317.1, forward strand.
GAAAGCACGGCATTTGGTCGTATAAAATGCCTGCCCAAACCAAGGCTATCGCAATCAAAAATAATCCGCTTATCGCAATATTGATAAGCATTGTACTAGATTTTTTTTCTCTCCGTATATTTCTAATCCACGGAAATAGAATAATCATGAACAAAATGGATAAGGCGCCCATTATGCCAAATAACGGCCATGGAAATTTCTCTTGGTAGCTATGCCTGTATACAATTTCCAGATAAATAAAAGGCAGCACAAGCAGAAAACCAATAGTAACCGGTAGTCTGAAACAGGATGTGAAGCTTGCAACTATAGATTTGTAGGTATGGTTGGCGGGTAACATAGGCAGGTGTTTGATACAACATTAGAACAGATGGGAGGGGAAGCGTATTGTGTTTGGAGCCTGTGTATTAATGCGCAGGAACGGCGTGTAACAAACACTGCCGATCCTGTTGCGCTGTCGGGTGATTTTAGGCGTCAGGCATCTGCGCCATATCAGTATACATTACTTCCCACTGATGTCCGTCAATATCGGCGAAAGAGTCGTAGTACATCCACCCGTGGTCGGCGGAATCTCGATATCTGGCGCCGCCGTTGTTCAGGGCGGCTTGTGTGATGGCGTCAACAGCCTCCCGGCTGTCTACTTCGATAGCCAGCAATACTTGCGTTGTAGAGCCGTCGGCCAAGGGGCGGTTGGTGAAGGTTTGGTAAAATTCGGGGACGATGAGCATGGCGTAGATGGCGCCTTCGTTGAGTACCAGGCAGAGCGCCTTGTCGTCGCTGAATTGTTCGTTGAAAGAAAAACCCAGCTTGGTCCAAAAAGCGCGGGTTTTGCCAAGGTCTTTAACCGGCAGGTTGACATAAATAGATTTAACTTTCATGGTCGGGTGGTTTGTTGTTAAAGAATTTATTCAGATTGCAAAATAAAACAAATAATTTATACTTAAAAATAAATAAAACATTAGTTTTGTAAAAAAATAAGAAGTAAAGCGGCTTACCGGAAGATACCAAGATAGAATTTAATGAAAGGGTGGGGTAGGCGAACTAATTGCAATTGGGTTTGCCGGAAAAAAGACATTATTCTTTTTATCATACATCTGTATTGACAACCTTGCCGCTTTTACGATAAAAAATCATTTATTTGCACAAAAGCAACTACTATGCTTAGTCCAGCCGTACAAGCGCAAGTCGCGCTGTTTGAAGAGCGCATACAATATTATCGCTCGCAGGGCCTGAAGATATTTGCTTCTTCGTCTTTCCAGTCGCACAGCATCCCTATGCTTCACTTGATCAGTCAGGTAGATAAAAGCATCCCCGTGGTATTTCTCAACACGGGTTTTCATTTTCCGGAAACGCTGGTCTACCGCGATCAAATTGCCGAATTGCTGGGCCTTGCGCTGCTCAACGTAAAATCGCCTGTTTCCAAGCTGGCGCAACGCGATTCCGATGGTCGGTTTCTGTACGCTACCGACCCAGACCACTGTTGTTATCTGAATAAAACGTTACCCATGGAGGAAGTATTACTGGAATACAATGTCTGGATCAATGGCGTGCGTCGCGATCAAAGCAGTGTGCGCAAGGGATTTGCACTGGAATCGCCGGGCCCCCACAATACCTTGCGCTTTCACCCTATGCTCGATTGGGATAGCCGTATGATTTGGGAGTATAGCCGTTTTTACGAATTGCCACAACACCCGCTCGAGGCGCTGGGTTATTTTAGCGTTGGCTGCGCGCCCTGTACCCGCTGTGTTACTGACGCACAGGATGGCCGCGGCGGCCGCTGGGCTGGTATGAAGAAGACAGAGTGCGGCCTTCATACAGAGTTGGGAGGGTGAGAGGGTGAGAGGGTGAGAGGGTGAGAGGGTGAGAGGGTGAGAGG
>DAINSQ010000318.1:0-1860 GCA_036741235.1 Saprospiraceae bacterium
CTAAAATAAAATTTGCTCGCTTTCGCTCAATCACGAAAATCCAAACATGCTCTAACAAAACAGCGCGTTGCAAGTCTCCATTGGATTCATAATTATTCTCCCTGAGCCCTGTTAAACACTTATCTTTGTTGCAGGAATTTATTGCAAATATTGCCGACTTGCCACCATGAATGCATTACACGTCATTTTCGGAACCGGGCCTTTGGGCCGTTACACAGCTGAAGCGTTATTGGAAAAAGGCCGGCGCGTTCGGCTGGTCAACCGAAGTGGAAAAATGGAGATGCCGCCCGCCGGCGCCGAGCTGCTGAAGGCCGATATTTTGAATCATTCGGTAACATTCCCGCTCGTAGAAGGCGCCGCCGCCATCTATCAATGCGCGCAGCCGGCTTATCACCGTTGGCAGCAGGAATTCCCGCAGCTGCAAGACGCCGTCATCCGGCTCGCCGCCGAAAGCGGAGCAAAACTGGTGGCCGCCGAAAATCTGTATATGTACGGCAATACCCACGGAAAACCCATGACGGAATCCACCCCGCATAACCCCTGCTCGAAGAAAGGAAAAGTGCGGTCGGAAATGTCCAAAACATTGTTTGAGGCCCACCAATCAGGCAAAATAAGGGCGGCAGCCGTCAGGGGAAGCGATTTTTTCGGACCCTGGGAGCCTATACAAGGCGAAATGCTTTTTAAGGCCGCTTTGCAGAGAAAAACCATCAACGCGCTTGGCAGCCTTGATCAGCCCCACACGTTTACCTATGTCAAGGATTTTGGCAGGGCGCTGGCAACGGCGGGCGACAATGATCTTGCCCTGGGCAAGGTATGGCATGTGCCGTCAGGGCCCGCTATTACGCAGCAACAATTGCTCGATTTGGTTTCGAAGCAACTGGGGTATCCGCTGAAAGGCCGTCCCTCCGGAAAATTTATATTGTCATTGATCGGGCTTTTTAATGCTTCGGCAAAAGAACTCGTGGAAATGTTGTACGAGTTCAATCAGCCTTTTATCCTGGACGGTTCAGCCATGGAACAATCATTCGGACTGACGGCCACCCCCATGGAGCAACGAATTAGCGAAACGCTCGAATGGGCAAAAACGCAAATGTGATGGAATGGAATAGGTAGCGCATCGACAAGCGCTCAACTCAAATCTTATAGCTCAAGTGCAGCCTGTCATTTTGTTCGGCTTTGTTGCAATACTTGTTACCACTCGACTAATTTTGAATAAATGCTTTTTGAATTAAGCAAAAAATGATTAATTTTGCTTTTTATAAAAAGCAACCATGGATACGCTTATCGCTCGCTCTAATCAGTTGGTCATGCAGGCAGACAGGTCGTTTGTCCGTTTTCTGTACGACCAGATACAGTGGGACTGGAGGCTGATCGGCATTAGGGGGTTCCGGGGCGTGGGTAAGACTACCCTGATGTTGCAGCGGATGCAAGAGGCGCACCCGGTGGGAAAAGCCGAAGCCATTTTTTTGTCGCTGGATAATCTGTATTTCATGGACAACCGCCTGTGGGATACCGTGGATGCGCTGCAGGCAAGGGGCTACCGCTATTTTTTTCTGGACGAAGTGCATAAATATCCCGATTGGGCCAGGGAAGTGAAAAACATTTACGACGCTTTCAGCGATGTAAAAATCGTTTTTACCGGCTCTTCGATAATAGAATTGAATAAACTCGATGTGGACCTGAGCCGGCGGGCAGTGCTGTATGACCTCCCGGTATTGTCATTCCGGGAATATCTGGCATTGAGCGAAAACATCCGGCTGCCGGCGCTTCGCCTGGAGGAAATCCTGGACAACCACCTCGAAATCGCCCTGGATATCGTACAGAAGATCAAACCGCTCCGGTACTTGCCGCGCTATTGGG
>DAINSQ010000319.1:0-1849 GCA_036741235.1 Saprospiraceae bacterium
GGGTGACAAGGTGACAAGGTGACAGGGTGACAAGGTGACAAGGTGACAGGGTGACGTGTTACCTTGTCACCCTGTCACCCTGTCACCCTGTCACCTTAATAGCACCTCCATCCACACCGGTTGGTGGTCAGAAAACTGGAACTGCAAGTCCATACACTTTACACTTTTCACCTTCACATTAGGAGAGATCAGGAAAAAATCGATAATCGTAATAAACGTCTCTCCTGGTTGATAGGGTTTGCGGGATTTGCGGTTAGTAGGCACAGTGGGGTCGTACACCCAGCGCCAGTCGGAAGGCAGGAAATCCTGTTCGATATTCAGTTGCACATAGCCTTGTGTGCGGCCCGGCATAAAGCCGTCGAAGCGGAAAAACGGCGGGCACTGGTTCCAGTCGCCGCCGGCGATCACATAATTGCCTTTTTCGTACTCCTTTAGCAGCAACTCCCTCAAATACGCCATCTCCTGTTTTTTCAGTCGCCCGTCGCGGTCGTGGGCGGAATTATGCACATTCACCACCACGAGATCCTTTCCGTTTTTAACCGGATACCGGAACACCGCCAGGCAGCGGTCGAGTTGGAAATTGCTCATTGGCCAGCCGAAACTGCCCGGCAATTGATAGCGGACGGCCTCGCTGGGCTGAAAGCGGCTATAAGTAGCCAAACCGCTGTGCACGGCGCCGTAGGCGTTCCAGGGCTCCAACAGGGGCAGCGGCACGCGGGGGTTGAGGTAATTGACGGCGAAATAGGCTGCATAACCCGGTTTATGAGCTTGCAAGCGTTCAAACTGGTTGATAAAATAACTGCGCCGGGAAGCTACATCCACTTCCTGCAAGAGGAAAAAGTCGGCTTTTGTAGACGACATCCACTGCTCGATGCCGGCTTCAAATTTGTCGGTGAGTTCCCGGGGCGGTCGCACCATGTGGGGGCCCGAAGTGAAATGCCTGCCGTTGTCGAAAAAGAAATCGGCTTCCGCACCGAGTCCGGTATAGCCCAGGTTCCAGATGGCCAGTGAAATAACGCTGTCCGTAATTTGCGTAACCTTCGAAGTTTGCGCGGCCTGCAGGGTTTCCTGTGGCGGGGCCTGATAGTCGACAAAAGTACCGTGAACCAAAATCACACCGATATAAGCCGAAAAAAGCGAGAGCACCAAGCCCAAAACCTTGAGTACGCGTTTGAATATTGGTTTCATAATTCGAGAACGTCTGACATGCTAAAAAATCCTTTTTTGCCTACTATCCAATGCGCTGCCAACAGGGCGCCGCGGGCGAACCCTTCGCGGGAATGGGCCTCGTGGCGGATGCTGATGGTATCAATAGCCGATTGGTAAAACACCTCATGCGTACCGGGTACCTGTCCTTCGCGGATAGAAGATATACCCAGTTCATCGGGCGCTGCGGCCTCGCCGTTCACCCACTGCGACTTGCGCGAGAGGCGGTCCAATATATCCTGGGCCAGGCTGATCGCCGTGCCGCTGGGCGCGTCGAGTTTTTGGGTGTGGTGGATTTCGAGGATCGACGGGTTGTATTGCGGTTGGCGCTCCATCAATTCGGCCAGGCGTTTATTGAGGGCAAAAAACAGGTTCACACCGATACTAAAATTAGAGGCATACAACAGCGCGCCCTCTTTGTCCGTGCAAAGGGCCACCGCTTCTTCCAGCCGGTCGAGCCATCCCGTAGTGCCGCAGACCACCGGTACGCCGGCTTCGAGGCACAGTGCGATGTGGTTGAAGGCTAATTCGGGGCGGCTCACCTCGACGGCCACGTCGGCCTGTTGCAGCGCCTCGATGGTCAGCCCGGAAATATTCCCGCTGCCGATGCGAAGAACCACATCGTCGCCGGCTGCTTCGGCCA
>DAINSQ010000320.1:0-1796 GCA_036741235.1 Saprospiraceae bacterium
GCTATCTTTGCCGTTCGTTGAGCGAAGTCAAAACGGGACTGTGTGCAAGAGGGGGCGACTTGGCGAGGGGGCGAGCTTTGCGACTTTGTGACTCTGCGACCGTGCGACTTTGCGACCTTTTCAATCTTTGCCGGTCGTTGAGCGGAGCCGAAACGGGACCCTGCATAAACCAATAAACTTATAAACGAACCGACAACGGATAACCCACAACCCACAACCTACAACCTACAACCTACAACCCAAACCTACAACCTACAACCAACAACCTACAACCTACAACCTACAACCCTCAAAGATTCGACGTAATCAGCAGCTCCAGATCTGTAGACTTGATAGAGAAGCGTTTGCCCAGGTACTCATTCGTCAGGCAGCCCTTGTAGGTGTAAACGCCGTGGCGCAGGCCGGGATTCGAAAACATCATGTGCTCGATACCGCCGGTGCCGGCGGCTTTCGACAGCAGCGGGGTAATAATATTGCTTACTGCGATAGAGGCGGTGCGGCAGATATTGGAAGCCATATTGGGCACGCAATAGTGGATCACGCCGTGTTTGACGAAAGTAGGTTTATTAAGCGAAGTCACCTCAGAGGTGGCAAAGCAGCCGCCCTGGTCGATACTCACGTCGATAATCACAGCGCCGGGGCGCATCTTGGCCACCATTTCCTCGCTGACGATAACGGGGGTGCGGCCCGACTCCGAGTGGACGGCGCCGATGACTACCTCGGCATTGAGCAATTCGCGTTCGAGGTAGATGGGGTTGAGCGAAGAGGTGTACAGCGGGCGGCCCACCTGGCTCTGTATGCGTTTTAATTTATAAATATTATCGTCGAAAATGCGCACCTCGGCGCCGAAACCAAGTGCGGTCCGCGTAGCGTATTCGGCCACTACGCCGGCGCCCAGGATCACCACCTTGGCGCTTGGCACGCCCGATATGGCGCCGAGCAGGATACCCTTGCCGCCGCCGGTTTTGGTCATGAGCTCGGCAGCCGTCAGCATGGCGCTGATGCCGGCCATCTCGCTCATAATGCGCACAATGGGGAATGCCCCCGATTCGTCTTTAATGTATTCCATCGCCAGCGCGATGACGCGTTTCTGGCGCAGCCTGTTGATATAATCGGCGTTGATGATGGGTAGCTGCAGGGGAGATATCAGAATTTGATTGGGATGCATCCACTCGATTTCTTCGAGCGTTGGCGGCGCTACTTTAATGATCAAATCGGCCTTGTAGACTTGCTCGGAACTGTAGGCGATTTCTGCGCCCGCTTCGGAATAATCGTGGTCGGAAAAGCTGGAGCGTTCTCCCGCGCCGCTTTCAACTACTACGCGGTGGCCGTGTGCGATCAGCGAAGCCACCGAGGCGGGTACCAGGGCAATGCGGTTTTCCTGCAAGGTAATTTCGCGGGGAATGCCGATGTACAATTTGCCGTGCTTGCTCTCTACCGGCAACATCTCCGTCTGCGGTTGCAGACTAGCCTCCGTAAATTCTTTGGGAATAGGTATTTTCTTTTCACTCATAGTCCTTCATTAGCTTTTGCTCCCGACTTACAAAACTACAACTTTTCGGCGGGAATTTGAGTCAGCGGCGATTTTTACCCGCACGATATCTTCGGGCAACAAAGGTTCGATGATTTCCGGCCATTCGATGAAGCAATAATCGGGGCCGTCGAGGTATTCTTCTATGCCGATGTCGAGGGCTTCCTGTATGTTGCGCAGGCGGTATAAATCGAGGTGAAAAAGGCGCCCCTTGTCGCCCGCGTATTCATGTGCCAATGCAAACGTCGGACTGGCTACGTAATCC